>JACQWT010000578.1 GCA_016209145.1 Deltaproteobacteria bacterium
CGTTGCTAGCGCCGCAATGCGTGAACGCATACGAGCGCTTGAGCCCCCGGGCCGCGCCACGGTAGCGTTGGCCCATGAAGCGCTTCGCAACCCGCTCCCTCGCCCTCGTCATTGCGCTGCTTGCCGTCGGGGCGGCCCGGCCCGCCGCGGCCACGGGCGGCGACGGCTGGCCCACGCTCGGCCACGACGGCCAGCGCACCGCGCGCTCGACCGGCTCGGGCGTCATCGCCGCGGCGCCCGCCGTAGCCTGGGAGCGGGTCGTCGGCGGCACGCTCGGCGCGCGGCAGATCGTTACGTACGACGTGGACGCCGACGCCAAGAACGAGCTCGTCTTCGTCTCGGCCGGCCGGGTCGTGGCGCGCACCGGCCAGGACGTGCTCCTGTGGTCGAGCGCCAACATCGGGGCGCGGGCGGTCCTGGCTGTGGCCGACCTCGACGGCAAGGGCGCCGCCGAGGTCGTGGCGGCGGGTGAGAGCCCGCGTGGCCTGTACCTGCTCGACGCGGCTACCGGCAAGACCCTGTGGCTCCTGCCCTCGAGCCTGGCGAGCCTGGACGCGCTGGTCGTGGCCGGGCCGGGGGGGCCGCGGCTGGTGGTGGCCGAGCAACTCGGCCCGCTGCGCGCCTACGCCTTCGGAGCCGGCATCGTCGATCCGGCCACCAACATCGTCTGGATGCAGGCCGCGGCGCCGTGGTCGACGGCCCTGGCGGCCGCCGACGTGGACGGTGACGGCCAGCTCGATGTCGTGCGTGGCCATGACCGCGGCTTCGTCGTCCACGATCTCGTGACCGGGACGCCGCGGTGCAATGCCGCGAGCCTCGTGCCCTTCGCGGCGCCGAGCTACTTCCCCGTAGTAGGCGGGGTTGACGTGGACGGCGGCGGTCGCGCCGAGATCTTTCTCTACGACCACAGCTACTACTACAGCGAGGACGCCAGCCTGTACGTGGTCGGCTGCGACGGCGGGGGGCCGGTGCTGACTGCCAACCTTCGCATGAAGCAGCAGTGGACGGCCGACGTGACCCCCGGCAGCGGCAACGACGTCAACCGCTACCAGATCCGCTACCTCGCGGACGGGATCGCCGATCTCGACGGCAAGGCGCCGCTGGAGATCGCCTACTCGGTTTGGGACGGCGGCCAGAAGAGCTGGACCACCGAGGTACGCAACGCCCACACCGGCGCGGCCATCGCCACGCGCCCGGGCGAGGTGCTCGAAGCCGTGGCCGATCTCGACGGGGACGGGCGCGCCGAGCTGCTGCTGCGCGAGGCGAGCGACGTCGTGGACCAGCAGCTCGCCAAGCCCTACTTCAGCAAGCTGCGCCTGTACGATCTCGACGGCGGCTCTTTCGCGGACAAGGGGTGGACGCTCGAGGGCCGCGTGGCCACGGTGCCGGCGGCGTCGGTGGCGGCGGTCGACGGGGACGGCGGCGTCGTCGCGGCGCGGCAAGAGACCGGCGGCAAGGACGCGGCGCACGAGGTGTACGTCTACGCCAAGCCCAAGGCATCTGGCCTGGGCGATCCGCGGCCGGGGCAGCTCCTCACCGTGCAGGGCACCGACGGCGCGATCATCGACAAGTACGACTTTCCCAAGGGCATCACCGGCGCGGTGCTGCGCCTTGCCGCCTCCGTGGCCAAGCCGGGCGCCCCGGCCGAGTCGCTCGTCATGCTGACGGACGGCGGCCTGCGCCTGCTCGATCACAAGCTCGCCGAGGTGGCCAAGCTCCTGCCCGGCAACTACGCCCGGCCGCCGGCGGTGGCGAGCCTCGACGGGCAATCGAACCAGATCTTCCTGGTGGACTCGGCCGACCGTCTGCTCGCCCTCGATGGCGCCAAGCTCCTGGGCGGTCAGCCCGTCGAGCTGTGGAGCTTCGCCGACGCGCTCCAGCCCGAGGGCCGGGGCTACGTCTCCGCCCCGGGCCTGCTGCTGCCCGAGGCCGGCAAGAGCACGGCCCGGCTCGTGGTGCGCGGGCACGAGCCCAACAACTACGAGGAGTACGCCCTGTTCTCGCTCGACGCCGCCGGCCAGACGGCGTGGGGCGTCGCCATCGGCACCGGGCAGCGCTTCGTCGGCTTCGACAGCCTGGAGTTGCTCGACGATCTCGACGGCGACGCCGAGCGGGACCTGTTCCTCCTGGAGTACGATCCGCAGCAGACGCAGCAGATGGTCGTCCGCCGTGGCAAGAGCGGCGCGCTCATGGTCAAGCGCGACACGGCCGCGCTTTTCCCGCCGCCCGGCGCCCACTTGCAGGGCCACGCCGTCGCCGATCTTAACGGCGACGGCACGCTCGATCTCGTCTCGCCCATCCATCCGTCGAGCTTCGTGGGCATCGACGTGTCCAAGGCGGGCCAGGGCAATCCCAGCACGGGCTTCGTGGCGCTGTTCAACCCCGGCGGGCCGCCCAACGGACAGGCCATGATCGGCCAGGTGGCCGCCGATCCCGCGCTCGACATCGTGCGCGCCAACTCGCAGAACGCCTTCGGCCCCTACGAGCGGCGCGATCTCGCC
This sequence comes from Deltaproteobacteria bacterium, assembly GCA_016209145.1. GTDB lineage: Bacteria > Myxococcota_A > Polyangia > Polyangiales > Polyangiaceae > JACQWT01. The sequence goes on from JACQWT010000578.1 coordinate 2,502, forward strand.
ACCGGCAAGGTCGAGGCAACCTACCAAGGGCCGTTTCCCGCCACCCCGAACAACGACGCCAACAGCGTCGCCTTCGTGGCCCGGCCGGGCCAGCCCGGGATGCTCGATCTGGTGTGGACCGGCATGTCTGGCGCTGCCATGGGCGCCGTGGCGCGTTTGGACGGGGAGACGTTCAAGGAGGCGTGGTTCGTCTACCTGGCAGGCGGCCTGGGCTACCCCAAGGCGCCGGTCCCCAACGGCCGCGCCGCCCTCTACTCGCCCGTGGCGGTCGATGTCGACTCCGACGGCCAGGACGAGATCCTGATCGGCGCCGACGACGGCTACCTCTACTCGCTCGCGGTCGCGGACGGCGCGGTCGAGCTCGCGGCGCAGCTCGGCGCGCCGGTGGTCCACGTCGTTGCCGCGGACATCGACAAGGATCCGCAGATCGAGATCCTCGTCTCCCTGGCGGACGGC
>JACQWT010000524.1:0-6837 GCA_016209145.1 Deltaproteobacteria bacterium
CACCACCCCGAACGCGAAGCAACGCACGGCACTCGAGCTCCTCCGGTCCATCTCGCCGTAGACAGTGCCGCCACACCCCGCGATCCACCATCTCCATGGAACGAAAGACCAAACTCGCCTTCTCAGCTCGGGAACTTCAGCTTAGTGCCCATGGGCCGATCCGGCGGGCTGGGCGGCGCTGTGCCGGACCCAGGCGTTGCCGCGCTCTCCCGCCGGCCCTGGGCCACCGCCGGCCCTGTCGCCCGGCCGCCGCAGCGGCTATGGTCGGCGCCTCGCGTCCCGGCGCGCGGGCAAGGGAGGCTTCACCATGAGCGAGGCGGTTTCGTACAAGGATCTCGGCCTGGTCAACACGAGGGAGATGTTCCGCCAGGCGTTCGCCGGCGGCTACGCCGTCCCGGCGTACAACTTCAACAACATGGAGCAGCTCCAGGCGATCCTGCTCGGCTGCGCCGAGAGCCGCTCGCCCGTGATCCTCCAGGTCTCGGCCGGCGCGCGTCGCTACGCCGATCCCACGCTGCTGCGCTACATGGCCATGGGGGGCGTGAAGATGGTGCGCGCGCTCGGGTCGAGCATCCCCATCGCGCTGCACCTCGATCACGGCGACAGCTTCGAGCTCGCCCGCAGTTGCATCGACTCGGGCTTCAGCTCGGTCATGATCGACAAGTCGGCCCTGCCCTTCGACGAGAACGTGGCCACTACCCGGCAGGTGGTCCAGTACGCCCACGCCCGCGACGTCACCGTGGAGTCCGAGCTCGGCGTCCTCGGCGGCATCGAGGACGAGGTGGCGCACGAGGCATCGCACTACACCCGGCCCGAGGAGGTGCAGCAGTTCGTGGAGCGCACGGGCGTGGACAGCCTGGCCATCTCCATCGGTACGAGCCACGGCGCGTACAAGTTCAAGGTCGGGCCGGGCGAGGAGCCGCCGCCGCTGCGCTTCGACATCCTCGAGGAGGTCGAGCGGCGCATTCCCGGCTTCCCCATCGTGCTGCACGGCGCCTCCTCGGTCATGCCCGAGCACGTGGCCACGATCAACGCCTGTGGCGGCAAGATGGAGGGTGCGGTGGGCGTGCCGGAGGATCAGCTTCGGCGGGCGGCTCGCTCGGCGGTGTGCAAGATCAACATCGACTCCGACAGCCGGCTGGCCGTGACCGCAGCCATTCGCAAGGCGTTCGCCGAGGATCCGCGCTCCTTCGATCCCCGCGTCTACCTCGGCCAGGCGCGCGAGGCCCTCAAGCGGCTCATCGTCTACAAGAACGAGAAAGTGCTGGGCAGCGCCGGCAGGGTGTAGCGCCCCGGGGGGCGGGTGGTCCGCCGGGTCAGGGCGCCGAGAACGCCTCCAGGTACAGCAGGATGAGCTCCTTGTCCTCCGGCTTGAGCTCGGCGCCCGGCTCCATGCGGGCGACCCATTTGGGCCACTGGCCGCTGGGGTGGCGGGCGGGCGAGATGGCCTCGTGGCAGGCCATGCACTTGTCGAGGTAGCGCTGCCGCGCCTGTGTCAGGCGCTCCTCGGTGGTCTCCATCCGGTCGGCGTCGTCGCGCCTGGGCTCGGGGATGGCCGGAATGCATGCCGCGGCGGCGGCGACGAGCAGGAGCAGCGCTGGCAGCATCCTTGCCACGGCCCGATCCTCCGCGGTTGCGGGCGAGCGAACACGCCCGAGCCGGGCGGCCGCGCGATCGAGCTCCAGAAACTCATCTTGCTCGCGCGTCACGAAGCACCTCGTCCGCCGGGCGGGCCGCCGATGAGGATGCTACACGGGTTCACCGGGGGCCGCCAGGCTGGCCCGCTGTTCTTTGCGGCTCAGACAGTGGGGGCCGGCCCGGGACGCCACCGGGCGGCTGCCAACAGCCTGGCGCCGCGGCCGTCCGCGGAGGTAGGCTTCCTGCGTGCTGCGCCGCGCGTTGCTCGCCGTCCTCCTGTGTGCGCTCGGTGGCTGCCGCGCGGGCGCGGATCGCGCCACGCCCGCCGTGCCGATGTCCTCGGCCCCGGACGCCGCCGTGCCCACCGCACGGCCCCCCGTCGCCACCGACGGTCATCTCGAGATCCGGCTCGAGCTCGACACCGAGGTCGCCATGGACCGCGTGCCCATGCGCGCCGCGAAGCTGCACTTCCGCAACGTCGGCCGGGATCCGCTGCGCTTCTACCTGCCGCGCAGCGAGCCGTTCCGCGCCAACATCAGCACGCTCTCCTTCACTCCGGAGGGCAACGCGCGCCCGCTGGTCGTCCCGGAGCCACGGCCGCACGGCTACGAGGTGACCGAGGCCGACTTTCACCTGCTCGCGCCCGGCGAGGAGCGGGTGTTCGCCCAGCCCTTCACGCTCGACCAGTTCGTGCCCGGGCCCGGCCAGGGCACGGAGCGACGTGCGGGCTTCGAGCCCGGCACGGTGGTGCGCGTCCGGTGGGTCTACGAGAACGAGATCCGCCGTTGGGAAGGCCGACGGCTCACGCTCGACGGCCCGACGCGGGAGCTGTTCGGCGGCGGCGACATCCCCTGGATCTGGACCGGGAAGCTTGCCGCCGAGCTCGCCTGGAAGGTTCCGCCCTAGCCCTGGTTTCGCCCGGGCGAGCGGATACACCGGAGATTCCGCTTCGTTTTCGCGGAGATCCGGCTGAAACGGCCTCGATGAAAGAAGGCATCTTGTCGCGGCGCGCAACTGCACGCGCGCCCGTGTCGATAGATCGGGAATGGAACATGAAGGCGAGAAGGCGGGAAGGTTCGAGGACGGGTCAGGAGAGATCATCGCGGCGTGCATCGAGGTCCATCGCCATCTGGGCCCGGGGCTGCTCGAAGCCGCCTACGAACGATGCCTGTAACCGTTCACGCATTCCAACACCCGGCTCGTCAGGCGGGGCTGCGCGCATGAGCGCGCCCGGAGGCCCGGGCCGCAGCGTACTCCTGTACGTGAGGACCCGGGCCGAGGACGTAAGCCGCGATCGCGGCCGACTCGGCCGAGCCGTCGTTGCCAACGCCGCAATGCGTGAACGCATACGCGCTCACATACCTCAGACTCACGGGCCTGCCGGCGGTCCTCATTGTCAACTTCAACGTCGCGGTGCTGCGTCACGGGCTACGGCGCCTCAGCTACAATCCGCAACACCCCTTCCCGCCTTCCCGCCTTCATGTTTCTCATTCTTTCATCGAGCCGCCGAAGTAGCGAACAAGCATGAAAACAGGACCGATGCGCGCGCTGGCACTACGTCGGTGCGAAAGCCGGGCTAGGCGGTCCCGAGAGCGAGGCGCCGAGCGGGGCCGTCCTTTGGTGGACCGCATCGCCGTGCTAGGCTCGCCTCCCCGCGGCGCCGGGCGTCGGCGGCGAGGGCCGCCGCAAGCCGCGCGGGAGGAGTGCAGGCCATGCTCATCGTGCACGTCCATGTGGAGGTCAAGCCGGAGAGGGTGGAGGCGTTCCGCGCGGCGAGCCTGGCAAACGCCCGCGCCAGCGTGCAGGAGCCGGGGGTGGCGCGTTTCGACGTGGTCCAGCAGGAGGACGCCCCGACGCGCTTCGTGCTCGTGGAGGTGTACCGGACGGCCGAGGATCCGGCTCGCCACAAGCAGACGCGGCACTACGAGATCTGGCGCGACGCGGTCGAGCCGCTCATGGCCAAGCCCCGGCATGCGGTCAAGTACCGCAACGTCTTCCCCGACGACCAGGGTTGGGGCTAGCGCCGTGCGTTTCGAGTTTGCCGCCGCCGGCCGCATTGTCTTCGGCGACGGGGTTTTTGCGCAGGCCGCGCCGCTCGCGCGTGAGCTCGGACGGCGCGCGCTCGTGGTCGCCGACCGCGCGCTCGCCTGCGCCGGGGGCCTGCTCGTGGCTCTGGGCGACCGGGGCATCGAGACCGCCGCCTTCTTCGTCGAAGGCGAGCCCACGGTCGAGACGGCGCGCCGGGGCGCGGCCCTGTGCCGCGACGCCGCCTGCGATCTGGTCGTGGGCCTGGGTGGCGGCAGCGCCCTGGACGCGGCCAAGGCCGTGGCCGCGCTCGTGCCCAACGAAGGTGACGTGCTCGACTACCTCGAGGTGATTGGTGGCGGCCGTCCCCTGGTGCGGCGCTCTCTCCCGACCGTCGCGATTCCGACGACGGCCGGGACCGGCTCCGAGGTCACGCGCAACGCCGTGCTCAAGAGCCCCGAGCACGGCGTCAAGGTCAGCCTGCGCAGCGCGCTGATGCTGCCGGCCGTGGCCCTGATCGATCCCGAGCTCTCGCGCACGCTGCCGCCCGCGGCCACGGCCGCGACCGGCCTCGACGCGCTGGCCCAGTTGGTCGAGCCCTACGTGTCACCGCGGGCGAGCCCGCTCACGGACGCGCTTTGCCGCGAAGGGCTGGCGCGTGCCGCGCGCTCGCTCCGGCGCGCCTTCGAGCAGGGCGACGACCCGGCCGCGCGCCGGGACATGGCCCTCGGCAGCCTGTGCGGCGGCCTCGCGCTGGCCAACGCCGGGCTTGGCGCGGTGCACGGCCTCGCGGCACCCTTGGGCGGCCTCTTCCCGGCGCCGCACGGCGCGGTCTGTGGCCTGCTCCTGCCGCACGTGATCGATGCCAACGTGCGCGCTCTGCGCGAGCGCGAGCCCGGCTCGCCGGCGCTGGTGCGCTACGACGAGATCGCCAGGATCGTGACCGGAGCGCCCACGGCGAGCGCGGCCGACGGCGCCGGCTTCATGGCCGAGCTGGTCCAGCTCATGCGCGTGCCGCCCCTGTCGAGCTACGGCATTGCCGAGCGGGACATCGCTGCCGTCGCTGCGCAGGCGCAGCAATCGAGCTCCATGAAGGGCAACCCGGTCGCGCTGCGCGACGACGAGCTTGGCCGCATCCTGCGCGCGGCGCTGTAAGACGGGAGGTCGCAAAGGCGTTGCAGCTTCAGGCGGCGCCGTCGCAGTCGTGCTCGGCGCCGGCACTGACGGCCGCGGGGCCGTATGGATCAAGCGGCGGGCCGCGATCGCGGCCGAGCGGAGGTTGTCGAGCCATGCGCAGGAACCGTGAGGCGGTGATACGGGCGGCCGAGCGCCGGAGCCGCGAGGACGCGGCGGCGCGGCTGCGCGACGAGGTGCCGGAGCTGCGCAGCCTGTCGCTGCAAATCGAGGAGCGCGACGGCAGCGACGACGGTGCCGAGCGCGAGTGCTACGTCCGGCTCGTGGTCGTGGAGCGAGCGCCGGCCTTGTTCGAGCTCGGATGCCGCGATCGACGCTGCCAGGGTGGCGGCTACGATCTGAGCGCGCCCGTCATCGCGGCCTTGCGTCGCCGGCAGGTGCGCTTTGACGGCCGGTGCTCCTGCCGGGGCCGGCGCGACGGCCGCCCCTGCGCGCACGAGCTGCGCTACGTCGCCGTGGCCGGCTACGGCACGGGCGGCGTCGTGGTTGCGATCGGCACGCCGCGTGCACGCGCGCGCCGCGGCGCCCGTCAACGGTGGTCGTCTCCGCCCGGACCGGTGGGGAACGCGCCGGAGGCGTCGGCGTCGTAGTGGTGGAAGCCGGAGTCGAGCCTGGCGCGCTCGGGCGGCAGGCCCGGCCCGCGCAGGCGGGCTAGCGCCCGGTCGCGCTCGAGCACGTGCTCGCGCAGGGCGAGCACCTCACGCTCGGCGGCGGCCAACTGTTCGGCGAGTGCCACGCGCTCGGCCTCGAGCCGGGCGATCTCGGCCCGGATCCGGGGGTCCCCCGACGCCGGTGCCCCGGGCGCCGGCCCGAGGGGCGTGGCCAAGGGAAGCGGGATCTCCTCACGACCCTCGTCCATCACGGCGGTGCTTGCCAGATTCTGCGGCCCGGCCGCGGGTGAGGCATCCGGCGCGGCCGGCTCGATGGGCAGCGTCGAGAAAGACGGCGCCAGGGCCGGGGGCGCCGGCGCTCCGGCAGAGGCCACGGGCCAGGGCTCCGCCGCAGGAGCCGCGGGCGGCGCCACCTCGATGAGGTCGGCGTCCACGAGCTCGAGCACGCTGGAGACTTCCTGCGCGGGCGCGGCCGCGGCCGGCAAGAAGTAGGCGATGCGCGCCATCAGCGCCGCGGCATTCAGGGGCATGCGCACGTAGTCGTGCGCGCGACTCGGGCCGCTCGCGTGCTGGTGCAGGACCTCGTCGGGAACGGTGCTCGCCAGCAGCATAACGGGCAGCGATCCGAGGGCAGGCTTCGATCGCAGGTGATCGCAGACCGAGATTCCGTCCGGGCCCGGCAACTCGACGGCCATTACCACCAGATCGGGCCGCTGCAGCACAGCCAGGCGCACTGCCGCGTGCCCGTCCGGCGCGTGCAGCACCTCGTGGCCGGCTTGCTCGAGCGCGCGCGAGAGCTCGTCGGCGAATCCAAAGTCGGGGTGGGCGAGAAGAACTCGGGCCATTGGCATAGCACCGCCCGCTGCGCGGGCGCGCGCCGCAGGCCGGCGAACATGCTCGTAGAGCCGGGGCGGAGTCAAGCCGGGCGAGCGCCGCCCGAGTCTGCTAGCATCGCATCCATGGTGCGAGGAACGGCGATTTCGGTTGCGCTCTTGGCTGTGCTCTGCGCCCCGGCGCTTGGCTGCGCGGGCTCCCCGGACGACGGCGGCAAGGACGGCGCGAGCAGTACGAGCAGCGGCGCAGGTGGCGGGGGCGCGCAGGGCGGCGGCGGTCCGGAGGGCGGGGCGGGCGGTGGCGCACAGGCCGCGTGTACCGAGCCCGCCAACGTGCCGTGCTCGGACCAGGTTTTTCAGCAGATGAACATGCAAGACGACATCACGCCGGGGCTCATCACGAACGAGGCCGACGGCGCCGGCTGGCGTTCGCACATCGACGCCACGGCCGGCGGGATGGCCGCGCCGGATCCGGACTCGTACACCTACGGCCGCTTCACCGACGCCGGCATGGAGAAGGTGGCGATCTCCGACGA
>JACQWT010000524.1:6853-17727 GCA_016209145.1 Deltaproteobacteria bacterium
CTCGATGGATTGGGACGTCGGTTTGCGCCGCTATCTCATCCGGATCAACAGCGGCAACTCCGGGCCCTCGTGCGTCGTGGCCGCGCCGGTGCCGGGCTCGGCCGACTACGACTCGCTCGCCCAGGTGCCCGAGGGCCTGAGCTACCAGAACGACGTGTACTTCGACGAGAGCTGCCAGCTCATCCCGGACAACTCCGGCCTGGGGTCCGCCGCGACCGCCATCTGCGAGTACTGGAAGTACACGGGCTGCGTGAAGGTGACGGGGAAGGTGTACGTGCTCCAGCTCGCGAGCGGGCGCCGGCTCAAGCTCACGGTGACGCACTACTACAACCCACCCGCCCAGGAGCAGTGCCAGAAGGAGGACAAGGTGCCGCAGCAGGGCTCGGGCGCGGCCAACTTCCAGGTCAGGTGGGCGTGGCTCTGATCGCGCGCCGGACCCGGTGCTCGGTCACCCTGGCGGCGGCGCTGCTGGGCTGCGGCGCCGAGGGCACGGAGCCGCCGGACTTCGATCGTCCGCCGGCCGTTGCCCTCGTGCGGCCGGACACGCCGGGCAACAAGCTCCTGTTCCACTTCGAGCCGGACGACGTGGTCGAGACCCACGGCTCGGACGGCGGCAGCTTCCTCGTCCACTTCACGCACGAGGGGCCGAACGCCGTGCCGCCGGCCGATACGGACCAATCCGGCGTGCCCGACTTCGTCGAGGACGTGGCGCAGACTCACGAGAAGGTGCTCGCCACCTACGGGGACGGGCTCGACTTCCGCGCGCCCCTGTCCGACGAGGCTATCGCCGACAACGGCGGCGACGGCCGCTTCGACGTCTACCTCGTCGACTTCGCCGGCAAGGGCGACGGCAACTACCAGAACGACGCCTGCGGCAAGGACAACCCGCAGCAGTGCGCCGGCTACATGGTCCAGGAGAACGACTACAAGGGCTACGGCTACCCCTCTACCACGCTCGCCAACCGCATCCTGGCGAGCCACGAATTCTTCCACGCCGTGCAGGCGGCGTACGACACCGAGCAGGGGAGCGTCATGGCCGAGGGCACGGCGGTGTGGGCCACCGAGCAGTTCGATCCCTCGCTCCCCGACTTCGAGTACTTCATCGACGGCTACCTGCAGAACCCGGACCGCTCTCTCGACCAGCCCATGCCCGGCCCGGTCGATCCGTTCAGCTATGGGACGGCGCTGTTCTTCGAGTTCCTCGAGGAGCGCTACGGCGCCGGCACCGTGCGCCGGCTCTGGGAGAAGTGTGAGAACGGCGCGGGCGGGATCGACGATCCGCGCTGGTTCGAGCAGCTCGGCCCCGTGCTCGGCGAGGTCGCAGACACGAGCTTCGCCGACGCGTTCGTAGAGTTCGCAACCTACAACCTGTTCACGGGCGCCTACGCCGATCCGAGCCGATCCTACAAGAACGGCGCCGCCTACGGCCCGGTCAAGAAGGAGAAGGTGGCCGCGCCCTTCGTCGACGACAAGCTGCGCGTCTTCTACGCCTCGTCGCAGTACTACCGGCTCGCGCCCGAAGGCCGGTCCGAGATGAGCGCCGCGCTGGTGAGCGCCGATCCCGCCCAGCTCGACGGGCTGGCGCTGCTGCTCGCCGTCTTGCGCGGCAAGAGCTACGACGCGGTCGTGCGCGTGTCCGATCCGGCCGCGGGCAGCGAGGCGGTGGACACGGCGGGGGCCGACGCGCTCGTGGCGGTGGTGGTAAGCGGCCGGCAGGAGGGGGACTCGCGCCGTCCGGGGCTGTGCATTGGTGCTCCGGCCGAGGTGGAGAGCTGCCAAGAGGGGCTTCTTGGCACGGGAGGAGCAGGGGGTGCCGGGGGAGGAGACGGCGTGGGAGCCGGGGGCGAGGGCGGTTCGAGCGGCGCGCCACCACCGGGCGTGGAGCCCGAGGAAGAGGCAGGGTGCGGCTGCCGGTGGGCAGGCGGGCCGCCCGCGGGCGCCGCGGGCATCGGCCTGGTCGTGGCGTTTCTCGCGGCGCTCGGCCGCAGGCGCCGTGGCCGTGCCGCCACTGCGCCAGCCGGCGGCGTGCCCAGCCCATAGCCGTTAGCAGTTAGCTATTGAGCTATTAGCCCCGGAACGGAGAATCAGAGGTTTCCCGCAACTCGCCGCCTGGCCGAGCGAGCTTGCAACACCGCGAACTGGCTGAGCTAAGGGCTAACCGCTAACTGCTAGCGGCTATGGGGTCCCAGCCCGACAGGAGCAGGCGTGCTAGTCTTTCGTCGTGCCGACGCCAGTCGAGCAGCCCCGTATTGGACCGGATGAGTACCTCGCCTGGGAGCGGGAGCAACTCGACCGCCACGAGTGCTACCACGGCGAGGTCTTCGCCATGGCGGGCGGAAGTCCACGACACAACGCCATTGCCGCGAACGTCGTGGCAGCATTGCACGGCGCGCTGCGCGCCGGTCCTTGCCGGGTGCTCACCTCGGACCAGGAGGTTCATGTCCCTGCGACCGAGCACTTCGTCTACGCCGACGCGACCGTGGTGTGCGGTCGCATGCAACTGCGCACCGGCACGGCCGACGTGATCGAGAATCCGGCGCTGGTCGCCGAAGTGCTCGCCAAGAGCACCGAGGTGTACGACCGCGGTCTGAAATGGCAGAGCTCCGGAGCGATCCCGTCCCTGTGCGACTACGTGTTGGTCTCGCAGCAGGCCGTGCGCGTCGAGCACTACGCGCGCCAGAAGGACGGGTCCTGGCGCTACCGGGTTCATGGCCCCGGTGAGCGGCTTGCGCTCGCCGCCGGCGTCGAGCTCGCGGTCGATGCGATCTACGAGCAAGGCGTCTTCGATCTCGCGGGCGACTGAATGGCTGCCGAGCTGTTCCGCCACCGGTGGAACCACGACCCGACCGCTGGCTGGCCGAGGGGCTCGCATGTCGGGGCAGATCCAGGCATGATCGCCTCCGCATCGGGATGCCTGGTCCAGAGGAGTTGGCTCGCGAGAAGATCGACGCCGCCCTGGTGGGGGCCGGCTGGGTCGTGCAGTCGCGCTCGGAGCTGAACATCCACGCGGGCTGCGGGGTGGCGGTGCGGGAGCTCCCGCTCGCCCCGGGCTTCGGCTTCGCCGACTACGTCCTCTACGTCGACCAGCAGGCCGTCGGGGTCATCGAGGCCAAGAAGGAGGGCACGACGCTCACCGGCGTCGAGGTGCAGGCCGAGAAGTACTCGGTCGGGATGCCTGCGGACCTGCCGGCTCCGGTGCGGCCGCTGCCCTTCCTCTACCAGTCGACGGGCGTCGAGACCCGGTTCACGAGCCGGCTCGACCCTCGTCCGCGAAGCCGGGGGCTGTTCCACTTCCACCGGCCCGAGACGCTGGCGAGGTGGATCGCCGCCGAGCCGGTGTGGCTGCCGGAGATCGACGGCAAGCCCGACCCGTTGAGCCAGCAGCCGGCAACGCTTCGGACGCGGCTCCAGACGCTCCCGTCGCTCGAAGCCCCCGACCTCTGGCCCGCCCAGGTCAAGGCCGTGCGCAACCTGGAGAAGTCGCTGCGCGGCGACCGGGCCCGGGCCTTGATCCAGATGGCGACGGGCAGCGGCAAGACCTTCGCCGCCATCACCTCGGTCTACCGCCTCATCAGGTACGCCGATGCGGCGAAGGTGCTCTTCCTGGTCGACCGCTCGAACCTCGGCCGGCAAGCGCTGAAGGAGTTCCAGCAGTACTCGACGCCGGACGACGGCCGGAAGTTCACCGAGCTGTACAACGTCCAGCTCCTGACATCGAACAAGCTCGACCCGGTGGCGCGCGTGGTCATCACGACCATCCAGCGGCTCTTCTCGATGCTCAAGGGCGAGCCCGACGTGCCGCCCGACGTCGAGGAGGGCTCGCTGTTCGACTCGCTCTCGGCGCTCTCCCACGCCCCAGTCACGGCGGACTACAACCCGAGGCTGCCCGTCGAGGCGTTCGACGTCATCTTCGTCGACGAGTGCCACAGGTCGATTTACTCGCTGTGGAGGCAGGTGCTCGACTACTTCGACGCCTACATCGTGGGGCTCACGGCCACGCCGTCGAAGCAGACGTTCGCGTTCTTCGACCAGAACCTGGTGATGGAGTACCGCCACCCCGAGGCGGTGGCCGATGGCGTGAACGTGGACTTCGACGTCTACAGGATCTGGACCAAGATCACGGCGCGGGGCTCGAAGGTCGAGGCTGGGCCCGAGGACGTGGTGATCGGCCGCCGGGACCGGGAGACGCGGACCCTGCGCTGGGAGCGGCTCGACGACGACCTCGTCTACGACGCCGATGCGCTCGACCGGCAGGTCGTGGCCAAGGACCAGATCCGGACCACCGTCCGGACCTTCCGCGACCGGCTCTTCACGGAGATCTTCCCGGGCCGCACCCACGTGCCGAAGACGCTCATCTTCGCCAAGGACGACAGCCACGCGGACGACATCGTGCAGATCGTGCGCGAGGAGTTCGACAAGCCGAACGAGTTCTGCTCGAAGATCACCTACAAGACCGGCACGGCCCGCATCGTCGAGAAGGTCAAGGACGCAAGCGGCGCCGAGGTCGAGCGGGTCACGTACAAGTCGACGGGGGTGAAGCCCGAGGACCTGCTCTCCTCGTTCCGCAACAGCTACAACCCGCGCATCGTCGTCACCGTGGACATGATCGCCACCGGCACGGACGTGAAGCCGCTGGAGATCGTGATGTTCATGCGCCCGGTCCGAAGCCGGGGCTTCTTCGAGCAGATGCAGGGCCGTGGGGTGAGGGTCATCGGCATCGACGACCTCAAGGCCGTGACGCCGGACGCGGCCGCAAAGGACAGGTTCGTGCTCGTGGACTGCGTGGGCGTGTGCGGGCACGATCTCGCCGAGACGCACCCGCTCGAACGATGCCGGACCGTGGCGTTCCCGAAGCTGCTCGAAGCCGTTGCAGCCGGGAGCACCGATCGCGAGATCCTGTCCTCGCTTGCCAGCCGCCTGGCCCGCATGGATCGGCGGCTCGGGGAGCCCGAACGCAAGGCTCTTGCCGACCTGGCTGGAGGGCGGTCGCTGGGCCAGATCTCGACATCCATCGTCACGGCGATCGATCCGGACTGCCAGGTCGCAGAAGCCCGTCGCGCGGCCGGGCTGTCCGACCGGCAAGACCCGACGGACAAGCAGGTCGACCAGGCGGCGCGGACCCTCATCCGGGAGGCGGTCGCTCCGATCGCCACCATCCCGCAGCTCCGCCAGCGCCTGGTCGACGTGAAGCGAAGCCAGGAGCAAATCATCGACCACATCAGCCAGGACCAGGTGCTCGCCGCCCGCTACGCGCCGGAGCAGCGGGAGCTGCTGGCGCAGAAGCTGGTGCGGTCGTTCAAGGAGTACATCGAGCAGCACAAGGACGAGATCACGGCCCTCCAGGTCATGCACCGCCTGCCCTACCGGCGGCGGCTCACCCACGACGACATCAAGGGGCTGGCCGATCTGATCCAGGCACCGCCGAGGCAGTGGACGGCCGAGGTGCTCTGGAACGCCTACCAGACCCTGGAGAAGGACCGGGTTCGAGGGGCAGGCTCGAACCGGCTGCTGACCGACATCGTCTCGCTCGTGCGCTTCGCCCTCGGCCAGGACGGCGAGCTTGTGCCCTTCGCGGAGGGCGTGAATGCGCGCTTCGAGCGCTGGCTGGTCCAGCAGGAGCAGACGGGGCGCAGGTTCACCGACGAGCAGCGCGCGTGGCTCCTGGCCATCCGCGACCACGTGGCGGCCAACCTGGAGATCTCGATGGCCGACTTCGAGTACGCGCCGTTCACGAGCCTCGGGGGAGCCGGGCGCGCGTACCGGGTGTTCGGGCCCGAGCTGGCGAAGATCCTCGATGAGCTGAACGAGGTGCTGGCGGCATGAGGGACGCCGCACGACTGCCGTCGGGCTGGACGCTCGCGACGCTTGGCGTGATCGCCGATCTCAAGGGCGGCGTGACGAAGGGCCAGCGGTACGGCGCTGCCGAGAAGCTGACGACGGTCCCGTACCTCCGCGTCGCCAACGTGCAGCGGGGCCACCTTGACCTTTCGTCCGTGACCGAGATCGCGGTCCCCGTGCAGCGGGTCGCAGAGCTGCGGCTGGTGCCCGGAGACGTGCTCTTCACCGAAGGCGGTGATCGCGACAAGCTGGGGCGCGGATGGGTGTGGCAAGGCGAGCTGCCGCTGTGCATTCACCAGAACCACGTCTTCCGGGCGCGCATCCGGGGACAGACGATCCTGCCGAAGCTGCTCTCCTGGTACGGGAACACGATGGGGCAGGCGTACTTCTTGGAGCACGGCAAGCAGACGACCAACCTCGCCTCGGTCAACATGACCAAGCTGGGGGAGCTGCCCGTCCTGATTCCACCAGCGAAGGAGCAGGCCAAGATCGTCGACGAGGTCGAAACGCAGCTCAGCCGCATCGATGCCGGCGTGGCCGCGCTCGAACGAGTCCAGGCCAACCTGAAGCGCTACCGGGCCTCGGTGCTGAAGGCCGCGGTCGAGGGCCGCCTCGTGTCCACCGAGGCCGAACTGGCCCGAGCCGAGGGCCGGGACTACGAGCCGGCCGACAAGCTGCTCGGCCGCATCTTGAAGGAGCGGCGGGCTCGATGGGAAGCCGCCGCGCTGGCCAAGATGAAGGCCAAGGGCAAGCCGCCCACCGACGACCGCTGGAAGGCGAAGTACATCGAGCCCGAGCCTCCCGACACGAGCGGGCTGCCCGAGCTGCCGGAGGGGTGGGGCGCCGCGACGCTGGAGCAGATCACGAGCGCTGTTCGGGTCATCTGCTACGGCATCCTGATGCCGAAGGAGCACGTGCCCGATGGCGTTCTCTACGTGAAGGTGAAGGACCTGCGGGGAGACCGCCTGGACGTGTCGACGCTGAGCCGCACGCACCCGACCATCGCTGCCAAGTACGACAGGGCGTCGCTTGCGGCGGGAGACCTGCTACTCGCCATCCGCGGGACCTACGGCCGCGTGGCAGAAGTCCCGCCGGAGCTTGATGGAGGGAACATCACGCAAGATACCGCTCGTCTTGCGGTCCTGCTGCCACTTGACCGGCGCTTCGTGGCGGCCAGCCTTCGCAGTCCCACGACGCAGCGGTACTTCGCCCGCGTCGCGAGGGGCGTCGCCGTCAAGGGTGTGAACATCGGCGACGTGCGGCCAACGGTGGTGCTGGTCGCCCCGTTGGCCGAGCAGCGGCGGATCGTGGACGAGGTCGAGCGGCAACTGTCCGCCATCAACGAGATCGAGCAGGCCATCGGCACCAGTCGGCGGCGGAGCGCGCACATGCGCCAGGCAATCCTCCGCCACGCCTTCGAGGGCAAGCTCGTGCCCCAGGACCCGAACGACGAGCCCGCCGCTCTTGCCCTCGACGCCGGCGGGAAAACGCCGCGCAACTGCGCTAGGGTTCGCGTCGACAAGAAGGCAAGGAAGCCATGAACACCACCAAGCTTCGACTGAACGGGCACGGCCTGCGGGGGGCGCGTGTCTCCGGGCCGCTGCTTCGAGACTTCCTCGACGTGCTCGTGGGTGCGACGAGGGGAGCCGTGCGGCTCCGCCTCGAAGGCCGCAGCAGCGCGCAGGGACCAGTTCCCGGATGGGTCGACCAGGCGGCGGCGTTCGACGTGGTCGGGATCGAGCCCGGGTCCGCGCTGCTAGTGGCGGAGGCCCTGCCCCTGGCCGAAGCGATCCCCGAGAAGTTCGCGCAGGTCCAGATGTTCGGCGGCATCGACGGTGGCATGTCGTGCCTCGACCTGCTCGGCGAAAGCCTAGACGACGCCCTCGCAGCCCGGGTCGACAGCGACCTCTACGACGACAAGTTGCTCGCGTCCTTCGGGCAGTTCAACAAGGTCTTCCGCCGCGGCGTCGAGTCCATCGAGTTCGAGAACGGCCGAAGCGTGCGCCTCGACGCACCTGCCGTGGGCAACCTGGAGACGCTTCGGCGCAACATTCCCCCGGACCAACGAGCCATCGTCGCCGGCAAGCTCGACGAGCTACGCCACAGCGACCGGATGTTCACGCTCGTCCTGGAAGACGGACGCACCTTGAAGGGCGTGATCAGTGACGGCGTCGACCTCGACCAGCTCGGCACCCTGTGGGGAAAGGGGGCGAGGGTTGCAGGGGTCGTCAAGTTCCGCCCGTCAGGCGCCGTGCTCCGGGTGGAAGCCGAGACCATCGAGCCGGGGGTCGGAGACACGTCGCTCTGGTCCGTGATGCCTCGCCCGATCCTGCAGGAGCTGGACCCGCGGATGCTCCGGGTGACGCAGGGGCCTCGTTCCGGCGTCAGCGCCATCTTCGGCAAGTGGCCGGGGGGCGAGTCCGAGGAGGAGTTCCTTCGCGCCGTTGCGGAGCTGTCATGACCGCTCCTCCCGACCTGCTCCTGCTCGACACGAGCATCGTCTTGCACCTGGTCAGGGGCAACGATCTCGCCGCGCGGATCGACAAGGCGTACGACTTGCGGGGACGAGCCGAACGTCCCCTCATCTCGGTCGTGACGGTCGGGGAGGCGCACTCGTTCGCCACCCGTCTCGGCTGGGGCATCCCGAAGCGCGGGGTGCTGGATGAGCTGCTGCGGGAGCTTGTCGTCGTCGACATCCAGCACGGTGCAGTGTTGCGTAAGTATGCAGAAATAGACGTCTTCCTGAAGAAGCACGGCAGGACCGTCGGAGACAACGACACATGGATCGCGGCCACCGCGGCGGCGTTCGGCGCCCTGCTCTTGACCGCCGACAAGGACTTCGATCCGCTCGACCCGCTGTTCATCAGGCGTGTCTGCTTCGATCCCCACGCGCAGCCCGACCCCATCGAGTAGCGGGCAACGAGAACATGCCGAACGACACCGCCCAGATCGTCCAGAAGCTCTGGTCCTACTGCCACGTCCTGCGCGACGACGGCCTGAGCTACGGCGACTACGTCGAGCAGCTCACGTTCTTGCTCTTTCTGAAGATGGCGCACGAGCGGACCGAGCCGCCGTGGAGCCAGCCCTCGATCATCCCGAAGGGCTTCGACTGGCCCGCGCTCGTCTCGAAGGACGGGGAGGCGCTGGAAGCCCAGTACCGCAAGACGCTGGAGACCCTGGGCAAGCAGCCCGGGATGCTCGGGCTCATCTTCCGCAAGGCGCAGAACAAGATCCAGGACCCGGCCAAGCTCCGGCGCCTGGTGGCCGACCTCATCGACCGCGAGGAGTGGACCTCGCTCGACGCCGACGTGAAGGGCGACGCCTACGAGGGTTTGCTGGAGAAGAACGCCCAGGACACCAAGGGCGGCGCCGGGCAGTACTTCACCCCGAGGCCGCTCATCCAGGCCATCATCGACGTCGTCCGCCCCGCGCCCGGGGAGCAGATCTGCGATCCAGCCTGCGGCACCGGCGGCTTCCTGCTCGCGGCCCACGACTTCGTGGTGCGCCAGAACCCCGGGTTGTCCCGGACGCAGAAGAAGCACCTCAAGCTCGAAGCCCTGCACGGGGTTGAGCTGGTCGATGGCGTCGCCCGGCTCTGCGCGATGAACCTGCTGCTCCACGGGATCGGGCCTTCGGCCGACGAGGGGGCCCCGCCCATCGTCGTCGACGACAGCCTGCGCGCCGATCCCGGGGATCGCTTCCAGGTCGTCGTCACCAACCCGCCGTTCGGCAAAAAGTCGAGCGTCATGGTCGTGACCGAGGCGGGCGAGCAGGCCCGCGAGGCGATCACCATCACCCGCGAGGACTTCTGGGCCACGACCTCGAACAAGCAGTTGAACTTCCTCCAGCACGTCCGGACCCTCCTCAAGGTCAACGGCCGGGCCGCCATCGTCGTGCCCGACAACGTCCTGTTCGAGGGCGGCGCCGGGGAGACGGTGCGCCGCAAGCTCCTCCAGGAGTGCGACGTCCACACCCTGCTCCGGCTTCCCACCGGGATCTTCTACGCGCAGGGCGTGAAGGCGAACGTGCTCTTCTTCGACAAGAAGCCCGGCAGCGAGAAGCCGTGGACGAGCAAGCTGTGGATCTACGACCTGCGCACCAACCAGCACTTCACCCTGCGCACGAGGACCCTCCAGCGCTCCGACCTCGACGACTTCGTGGCTTGCTACCACGCCGAGAACCGGCACGACCGGAGGGCGACCTGGAGCGAGAGGAAGAGCCCCGAGGGCCGCTGGCGGGCCTACAGTTGCGAGGAACTGGCCCAGCGGGACAAGTGCAGCCTCGACGTCTTCTGGCTCCGGGACGAGAGCCTGGAGGCGAACGACAACCTGCCCGAGCCCGGCGTCATCGCCGAGGAGATCGTGGAGGACCTACGGGCGGCGCTGGAGCAGTTCGAGGAGGTGGCCGGAGACCTCCAGTAGCAGCGCCACCTTGCCCCGACGTCTGTCCTTGTGGTCTGAGAAGGCGTCGTGCTGACCTTCACCATATCAATCGACCAGTACAGCGCGAACTTCCGCCGCCCGATGAGCATTCCGGTGTTCGAGGACACCGCGCTACCTGTGGGATCGGGACTGCGACAGGCGTTGCGTCCCTTGGTCCCCAAGAACAAGCTCCCCGGCGACTACGAGCCTCTCAATCTGACGCTGGACGAGGCCATTCAAAGTTCCGACCGCTACCTAGCAATTGAGGCTCTTGGTCGGAAACGGTGCTAGCTGATCTCGCTGGGTTGGCGGGCTGAGGGCGCTGAAGACTAGCCCGGCCGGTCCACCTGCAGCCTTGTCGCTCGGCGCCCGGCACGTCGCTTCTATGGAACGGGATGTCAAGGGCACACTCACCGCGCCGCCGAACCCCGTGGCATCCGGCGTCCGCTCCCCGTCTCGCGATGGCGCTCGGGTCGGCAACGACCTCAAGCTCGCGCCCGCGGCCCGAGGCAGCAGCGTGCGCGGTCAGCGTCGTGGGCTCCTCGTCCCGTGCGTCGGCATCGGCTCCGTCAACGATTTCCCAGCAGGTCTGTTCTCTCGCCAAAGGCGGGAACC
>JACQWT010000525.1 GCA_016209145.1 Deltaproteobacteria bacterium
GGCCGGACACCGGGCTGTGCTATGTTCGGGACAGAATTTGGCTCAACCCGTTTGGAGACCAGAAAATGAGGACCCTGCCTCTTTCGGAAGTGAAGATGAAGCTCAGCGCCCTGCTCGACGAGGTGGGCGAGCGCAGCGAGCCAATCAGCATCACCCGCAACGGCCGGCCGGCCGCCGTCCTGGTCAGCGTGGAGGAGTTCGAGAGCTGGCAGGAGACCCTGAGCATCCAGGCCGATCGGGAGCTGATGGAGGAAATCCGCCGCGGGCTCAAGGATCTGGGCCGCACCCGACGCCTCTACACTCTCAAGGAGCTGCTCGGCGCAGGAAGCTGAGGGCACTGGGAACCATGGAGAAGCGTTGCCGGCTTCGGGTCCCGGAGGATGTCCGGGAGCTCATCCGCCACCTGCATCCCGACCTCAAGCAGAAGCTCCGGGCGGTGTTGGATTCGCTCCTTCGCGCCCCAGGCCAGGGCAAGGCGCTGCGCGACGAGCTCCGGGGCCTACGCAGCGTCCGCCTCGGCCGCATGCGCCTCATCTACCGGGAGACCGGCGAGGTCATCGAGCTCGTGACCTTCGGTCCACGCCGCAGCATCTACGAGGACACGCTGAGGCTGCTTGTGCGCGAGAAGAACGGAGGCGGCGAGAATGACTGAGGGGCACGGCGCGCTGCGCATTCGCCGTGCCCGCGTCGGCTTGGCGGACTATGCTCTCCCGACGGCCCGTCCCCCTTGGGCAAGCCGTTCCGAGCCACCTCGTGAGCTCCTCCACCTCGTCTCTGCCCGCCGTCGTTCTCAAGGCCGGCCACGTGCGCCCGGTGTGGGCGGGTCATCCCTGGGTGTTTGCCCAGGCGATCGAGCGTATCGACGGCGAGGTGCAGCCGGGCGACGAGGTGCGCGTGCTCGACGCGCGGGGCAACGCGCTGGGCCGGGGGCTGTGCTCGCCCGGCTCGGCTATCGCGGTGCGGATCTTCAGTTTCGATCCCGTGGTGGGCGTTGACGCCGCCCTGTTCGAGCGGCGCCTGGAGCGGGCCGTGATGCTGCGCCGCGCCGCGGGCCTGCCCGAGGAGCGGCCCGGGCACGAGACCACCGGCTACCGGCTCGTGCACGGCGAGGGCGACGGCCTGCCCGGCCTGATCGTCGATGTCTACGGTGACGTGCTCTGCGTGCAGCTCGGCACGGCCGGGCTCGCCCGGCGCGCGCCGGAGCTGCTCGATCTGCTGGAGAAGCTGGTGGGCCCGCGGGCCATCGTGGATCGCACCCCCGCGCCGGTGGCGCAGAGCGAGGGCTTTGTCGCGAGCGCGGGCGTCGTGCGCGGGGCGGCGCAGAGCGAGCTGCGCTTCCACGAGCGCGGCCTGCGCTACGAGCTGCCGCTCGTGCTAGGCCAGAAGACGGGCTACTACTTCGACCAGCGGCCGCTGCGCGCACTCGTCGAGCCTCTCGTGCGCGGAAGCCGGGTGCTCGACGCCTGCTGCTACGTGGGCTCCTTCGCGCTGACGGCGGCGCGCGGCGGGGCCGCCCGCGTGCTGGCGGTCGATACGAGCGCGCCGGCCATCGCCGCCGCTCGCGCCTGCGCCGAGAGCAACGGCTTTGGCGACCGGATCGAGCTCGCGGCCGAGGAGGCCGCGAGCGCGTTCGCGCGCGTGGGCGCGCAGGGCGGGGCCGATCTGGTGATCTGCGACCCCCCGAAGCTCGCTCCCGGGCCGCGTCGCGGCGCCGGCCGCGCGGCGCACCGCTCCGAAGGCCGAGCCCACGAGCGCGTGCTCGACGCCTACCGGAGCCTTGGCACCCAGGCCGCACGGGCCGTGGCGCCGGGCGGCGTGCTCGCCTTCTCGTGCTGCGCCGGGAGCGTCAGCCTGGAGGAGCTGCAACGCGCCCTCGCGCTCGGGGCGCGCGACGCCGGCCGCCGCGCGCTCGTGGTCGAGCGCTGCTTCCAGGGCGCGGACCACCCCGTGCCGGCGGCGTTTCCGGAGGGGCTGTACTTGAAGACCCTCGTGGCGAGGATCGACGTTTCGTGAGGCCGCTCGAAGCGCTCGGGGCGGAGCAAGCGCGCGCCCTGCGGGGAGTAGTCCTCGATCTGGACGGCACGCTCCTGACCGACGGCCGACTCACTTCGGATGCGTACCAGGCCCTCGGCGCGCTCGGCGCGAGCGGCCTGCGCCTCGTCGTCTGCACCGGCCGGCCCGCCGGCTGGGGCGAAGTGCTGCTGCCGCAATGGCCCGTCGATCTCTGGGTCGCGGAGAACGGGGCGGTCGGCCTCTACGAGGGCCCGGACGGGCCCCGCGCGATCGACCGGCTCGATCCGGACGCCCGCCGCGCGCGGCGCGAACGGCTTGCCGCCATCGCGCAAGAGATCGAGGGCCGCTTCCCCCAGGTGCAGCGCGCCGGCGACTGCGCCCTGCGCCGCACCGACGTGGCGTTCGACGTCGGCGAGCGCCGCCGCTTGCCCGCGGCCGAGATCGAGCTCGTCCGCGCGGCGGCGGCGGAGCTCGGCGCCCGCACCTTCACCTCGAGCGTCCACCTGGACGTCACGCTCGATCTGGACGACAAGGCGACGGGTACGCTCCATGCGCTGTGGGAGGCCTGGCACGAGGATCCCACGGCCGCCCGGACCCGCTACGCCTACGTTGGCGACAGCGCCAACGACGCCGCCTGCTTCGCCGCCTTCCGCACCAGCTTCGGCGTGGCCACGGTGCGCGAGCACACCGGCGCGCTCTCCGTGCCGCCGGCGTTCGTCAGCCCGTCGGCTGCCGGGCGGGGCTTCGCGGAAATCGCGGATCGGCTGGTCGCGCTGCGCTGGCGGGCCGAGCGCGGGCCCTCATGAGGGTCCGCGCCTTTTCAGTCCGGCGGGATCCCGGGGCCAAGCGAGTCGATCTTGATGCGCACGATGTTGGTGCGGCCGGCGAGCTCGTCGCCACCGACGTTCGCGCGCGATGAGCTCGGTACACGTCACGCCGAGCGGACGGAAGTATGGCTTGGGAAGCTTGTCCGGGACCTCCCACATCCAGCCGTCCGAGAGCCGCACGACGAACGCCCAGCCGGTCCAGGTCACGTACCCGCAGCCGACCTTGAGCTCGAAGTTGCCGATGCGGTCGTCAGGCAGGCTGCGCACGCGGCGAGGCTGGAGCTCTTCCGGCTTGGTCGTGTATGGCGCCGTCATGATCGAGGCGATGGGATAGACCCAGTCGTCGGGCTCCTTGCCCTCGCCGTAGTTCCAGACGAGAACCTTGCCGTCGGTCCCGAGATCGGCCGCGCCCCGGGTGTAGTCGCCGAAGAAACGCACGAAGGGCTCGAGGCCGCGCTCCGGAGTCCAGACGTTGATGTTGTCGCGTTTCAGGCTCGCGTTGCCCACGAAGACCGCGGTGCCGCTGAGGGCGTACTGGCTCGCGATCATGCCTTCGGGATCGATCATGCCGTTGTGTACAAGGATGTCTTGGTCCATGGTCCAGGGTGAGACGTAGTCGCCGGACATCGAGGCGCGCAAGACCCAGGCGGCGTTGGCGAACCACACGTAGTCGTCTGCGCCACTGGTCCAGTGTGCAAGCACCGGCGGGCTCAGGTCGTCGACGTAGCCGCCGATAGCGCCGGTGTGGGGTGACTCCGACTCCTTGCCGTTCGCGTCGTGTCCCCGGACGCCGAACACGAACCGCCCTTCGTCGACCTCTCCACCCGCCAAGAAGCAGCCCGGGTCAGTATCCGAGATCTTTGGCCCAGCATCCACGATCGCGGTCCTCACGGGCCCATCGAGCTCGGCGACGAGGTCCATCAAGTAGTCGTCGGCCACGCGGCGGAACAGCAGCAACGGCGTGCCCTTCTCGTCGCGGCCGAGCCTCGGCTCCAGGTCGACCGGCGTCGGGTTCTCAGGCGAAGTCCAGTCGGTCTTCATCATGCGGCAGTCGATGCTTCCGACCTCCTCGGGCGGGCAAGGGACCCACTCGATGGGCTTGGGCAGGTACTGCTTGGAGCACGGCACGTAGAAGCGGCAGTCGCACGACCAGTCGGTGTACTCGACCCAGCCCTCGGGCACCTGCGGCGGGATGGGCTGGGGGCTGCACGCGCTGCCGCCGCTGCCGCATCCTGACGCGCTGGCGCTGGATCCGCTGCCGGAGATGGTCCACGTGCTCCCCGTGCTCGTGGCGGCGCCGCCGGCGCTCGCGGCGCCGCTGCCGGCGGCGTCGGAACCGCTGCAGGCGCCCACGGCGGCCAGCGCCAGCACGACGACGCAGCCAGCCAGGGGCAGCACGAGACGTGCGCGCGAGCTCACAACTGCTCTCCGAGGTCGGCCAGCGTGGCGGGCTGGAGCTCCAGCACCCGCTGGCGCACGTACTGTATGCCCATGTCCGACTTGCGCAGCACCTTGCCGTAGCCCGCCAGGTCAACGAGCGGCGGGAGCAGCAGCGCCTTGCTTCCGGTCTCGATGCCGTGGAGCTTCGGGCCATCGGCGCCGCGCACCTCGAGCCGCGCAATGGCGTGCTGCTCCTTCGCCGAGCTCGCCAGGCTCGTCGTCGTCTCCGTAGGTGAGCAACGGGTGGAGCTGCTGAAGCAGAGCTGTGGCAAGCCCTTCGCGGACTTGCTTGCGCAGCTTCTTCTCCGCTTCGACGGCCGCCCACTCGTCGCAGCTACTGTAGCCCTCGCCCTCGAGGACGGCCGCGGTGTCGCAGACCACTCCCGAGTTGAAGCCGCACACGACGTCTGCCGACAGCGCGATGTCGTGGGAAGTATCAGCATCGACGGCAGCGTTGTCCTCGACCGTCGCAAACACGGACAGCGTGGTCGCCACGACCGGGCGGACCCGGAACCTCCCCTGAACGTGGAAGTCCTTGGCCCCCGGGAACAGGCTTGATGTCCACGAGCCCGTGCCCGCCGGCGCGGGAAGCTCGGGCACGAGCCCGATGGAGAAGGGCACGCGGTTCACCTTGACGTGCACGCTCGCCAACAGGCACTGGTCATTGCCGGGCATAAGACCACCGAACATCAGACAGAAGCCCTTGCTCACGAGCTTGTCGCAGGTGTCGGCAACGATCGGGTGCGAAGCGGTGATCTCGGTGCCGGACAGGCTGGTACAGGCGCAGGACAGATCCGTGGTCACGCCCTGGAAGTCCAGCGTGAAGGGGAAGAACAGCCCGGCAGACTCCTGGAAGACGAGCTCTTCGTTCACGAAGGCCTCCGCGCCCGCGAAGCCCCCCGCCCACCGCTGCTCGATCGCCGGCGGGTCCCCGGAGTAGATGGTGAGCGTTCCGCTCGGTGGCAAGAAAGCGTCGACCACCGACAGGTCGCCCACTGAGATCCCCATGCCGCTCACGAAGAGGGACGGAATCGTCGGCCACGGGGTCTGCTTGACCAGCTCCGGGATGAAGTCGGGATTGTAGGACGGGTCCCAGAGCACGTTGTTCAGGCATGCGTTGCCGATATGGTCCGCGCAGCCCGGGAGCCACGGGTCTCCCGAGTAGTGGACCAAGACCGAGGCGTTGTAGCCCTGGGCGGTCGTGAGGAAATCGGTCACGGCCTGCTGCAGCGGTCCGATGCTCTCGGGCCCGCTCGTCACGGTGAGCTTGCCGGCTTTCACGTCGGCCATGGCTAGAGGAGCCGCGCCTGGCCGGGCGGCGATGTTGGTGCTCGCAAACTCGGGCTGGCGGCAGCCCGAGCCTCCCAGAGAGCCCGTCACGGCCACCAAGACGGCCACGAGCTCATGGCGCAGTTGGCCCCGAGACCGGCTCCGCGGCCAAAGCGCCGCCGTCCGCGTCTCTCTCTCTCTCTGTTCGCGCGGTCCGCTCTGCGAGCGCGGTGCGGCCCGCGCCCGAAAGCCGGCCGCGTGCCCCTGGTGCCCGGCGCTGCCGTTGCCATCGTCGCTTCCATCTCGCCTGCCTCCCGGCATATTGTACCATGGCTGCCTCCGATGGAGCCGGATGGCGTAGCAAGCGAAGGCGCGAGGCTGGCCCAAGGGCGAGCTCGGCAGCAGCATGCTGGCCCTGCGGCAGCCATTCCAGCCGCGGCCCGACCCTGGTGGGAACGCTGGCTGGGCCCGCGGCTGCCCCCTGCTGGCGGCGGCTATCCCACCGGCCTCGTGGCGCAGCTTGGCCGCAACCGCGGACTGTACCTGACCGGTGCGCTCATGCTCGCGGCGCAGCAGTGGCTGATGGCCGAGCGCGACTTCCTCGTCCGAGGAGCCGTCGATGCCATCGGCGCCGGCCTGGCGCCCGCCGCGGCCCGGGCGGCCCTCTTCATCTTCGCCGCAAGCGCGGCCGCAGCCGTGGTGCGCCTCGCGTCGCGGGCCACGCTCTTCGCCGGGGGGCGCAACGTCGAGTACGAGCTGCGCGCCGCGCTGCTCGCGCAGTTGCACCGCTTGGGGCCCTCGTTCTTCCGGGAGCATCCCACGGGCGAGGTCATGAGCCGCGCCACCAACGATCTGGCGCAGGTGCGGCTGCTGCTCGGTTTTGGCGTGCTCAACATCATCGGCTCGGCGCTCGCGCTCGCGAGCGCGCTCTACGTCATGGCCAGCATCTCGGGCAGGCTGACCTTGGCCGCGCTCGCCGTCTGGCCGGTCCTCGCTCTCGTCACGCGCGCCTTCTCCGCGCGCCTGTTCGCGCGCTCGCGCCAGAGCCAGCAGGTCCTGGGCGAGCTGAGCGGTCGGCTCCTCGCCAGCCTGGCCGGCGGACGCGTGGTGCGCTCGCTCGGCATGGCGGAGGCGGAGGTGGCCGCGCTGGAAAGAGAGAGCCGGCGCTACCTCGCGCAGGGGCTGCTTCTCGCCCGGCTGCGCGGATCGATGTGGCCGGTCGTGGGGACGATCACGGCGGCCGGGGTGCTCGTCGTGTTCTGGTACGGCGCGAGCCTGCTGCTTGCCGGCCGGATCAGCACGGGCGGGTTTGCCGCCTTCTGGCTCGCCCTGCTCCGGCTGAGCTGGCCCATGCTCGCGGTGGGCTTCGTGGCGTCGATCGTGCAGCGCGGGCGCGCAAGCCACGCGCGCCTGTGCGAAATCTTCGCGGCCGAGCCGGAGATCGCGGACGGCGGCGCTCGGGCGCCGGAGCGCTTCTCCGGCGCCGTGCGCGTCAGCCACCTGCACTACGCCTACGGTGATCGGGACGTCCTGCGCGACGTATCCTTCGCGGCCCCGGCCGCGGGCTCGCTCGCGCTGGTGGGACGCACCGGCGCGGGCAAGAGCACCCTGGGCGCACTGCTCGCGCGTCCCCTGCCCACGCCGCCCGGCACGGTGTTCCTCGACGGCTCCGACGTCTGCCTCCTGCCCCTGTGCGCGGTGCGCGGCGCGATCGGCTACGCCCCGCAGGACGCGTTCCTGTTCTCCACGACGGTGGCCGAGAACATCGCCTACGGCCTGCCGGAGGACAAGGGGGGGGGGGCCGAGGACCCGGCACGCACGGCGCGTGTCGCAGAAGCGGCAGCCGCGGCGCAGATCCACGCCGAGGTCCTGGGGCTACCCGAGGGCTTCGATACCGTCGTGGGCGAGCGCGGCGTGCAGCTCTCGGGCGGCCAGCGCCAGCGCGTGGCCCTGGCCCGGGCGCTGGTGCGCGAGCCGGCCGTGCTGGTGCTCGACGATCCCCTGAGCGCGGTCGATACCGAGACCGAGGCCGCCATCCTGGAGGCCATCGAGCGGCAGGCGCGCGAGCGCACGCTCATCCTCATCACGCACCGGGTGGCGGCGGCGCAGCGCTGCGCGCGGGTGCTGGTGCTCGATCGCGGCCGCGTGGTGGAGCAAGGCACGCACGAGGAGCTCTGCGCCGCGGGCGGCCTGTACGCGCTGCTCGCGGCCGAGCAGCGGCTCTGGCACGAGCTGGATGAGCTGGCCCATGGGAGCCCGCCCGCTCGCGTCGCCCCGGAGGATCCGTGAGGCCGGCGCCGGCCGGCCGGGAGCGCGCGCCCGCGAGCGAGCAGGCGCTCGCGCGCTTCCACGAGGAGCAGGATCTGGGCGAAGAGATCCTGGGCCGCGCCTACGACCTGCGGCTGCTCTTGCGGCTGTGGCCCTTCGTGCGGCCGCACGCGCGCTACGTGTACGGCTCGACGGCGCTGCTGCTCCTGATCGCGGCGGTGGGCCTGGTGCGGCCGCTCGTGATGCGGGCGGCCCTGGACGCCTTCGCCGCGCCCGGCGCCGCCGCCGCGCTCGCGCGCTACGGCCTGGCGCTCGCGCTGCTCCTGGCGGTCGAGCAGATCCTCGCCTTTCCCCAGATGTACTGGGTGGAGATCGCCGGCGCCGCGGCCATGGCCGACCTGCGCCGGCAGCTTTTCGCGCACCTGCACCGGCTGCCCCTCGCCTTCTTCGATCGCACGCCCCTGGGAAGGCTCGTCAGCCGCGCCACGAGCGACGTCGACGCCGTGGGCGAGATGTTCTCCGCGGGCACGCTCAACGCCGCGGGCGACCTCGCGCGGCTCGTCGCCATCGTGGCCATCATGCTCTGGCTCGACTGGCGCGCGAGCCTGTTCGCCTTTGCCCTGCTGCCGCCGGTGGCGTTCGGGGTGGAGCAGGCGCGCCGGCGCATCCGCCGCGCCTACCGCGAGGTGCGGGCGCGCACGGCCCGCATGAACGCTTTCTTGAACGAGCAGGTGGCGGGCATCGCCGTGGTCCAGGCATTCGCGCCCGAGCGCCCGAGCGAGCGGGAGTTCGCCCGCCAGAACGCCGCCTACCGGGAGGCCAACCTGCGCGGCATTCTCCTCGAGGCCACGCTCGACGCCTCCATCGAGATGGTTTCCAGCCTCTGCATCGCCTCGCTGCTCTGGTACGCCGGGGTGGCGCGGGCCTTCGGGGCCGGGTTCGGCACGCTCTTCGCTTTCGTGGCCTACATCGAGATGTTCTTCCTGCCGGTGCGCAGCCTCGCGGCGCGCTACACGCAGATCCAGTCGGCGCTGGCCGGCGCCGAGCGGATCTTCGAGCTGCTCGCCGTCTCCGAGGTCGATGCGCCCGTGGCGGGGCCGCGCGGGTCGGACGAGCCGCCGCACCCGTCGGCCGCCGTAGAAGATGAAGGAGTCGGCTTCGCTCTCGAGCGCGTGAGCTTCGCCTACCAGCCCGGCACCCCGGTGCTGCGCGAGGTCTCCCTGCGCGTGCGGCGTGGCAGCACGGTGGCGCTGGTGGGGCCCACGGGCTCGGGCAAAAGCACCGTGGCCGCCTTGCTGCTCCGGCTCTACGAAGCCCACGAGGGGCGCATCGAGATCTTCGGCCGCGACGTGCGCGCGCTCGGCCGCGACGCGCTCTCGCGCCTGTTCACCGTGGTGCCGCAGGACGTGTTCCTCTTCGCCGGCACCATCGCCGGCAACGTCGCCGCGGGCGAGCCCGAGCCCGACCGCGCGCGCGTGGAGGAGATCTTGGCGCGCCTCGGCGCGCAGGGTCTCGTCGCGCGGCGCGAGGGAGGCATCGACGCGGCGGTGCTGGAGCGGGGCAGCAACTTCTCGGCGGGCGAGCGCCAGCTCATCGCCTTCGCGCGCGCGCTGTACCGCGATCCCCCCATCCTGATTCTCGACGAGCCCACCTCCAACGTGGACAGCGACACCGAGGCGCGGCTCTTGCAGGCCATGCCGGCCTTGACCGCGGGCCGCACCACGCTCGTCATCGCCCACCGGCTCTCCAGCGTCCGCTTCGCCGACCGGATCGTGTGCCTGCACCGGGGCCGCGTCGTCGAGCAGGGCACGCACGACGAGCTTCTCGCCGCGGGCGGGATGTACGCGCGCCTGTGGCGCTGGCAACAGGCGCAGGACAGGGTCGAGGCGGCGGTCGAGGCGCAGGCTGATTAGTCTCTACATGGCGCAGGCGTGCGGGTCCTTGGAGCAGTCCCAGAACTCGTCGCAGCTTTTCGCCGTGCACTCCTCGATCTCGTCCGCGATCTCGCTCTCGTTCAGGCAACGGCCGAACGTAGCCTCGCTGCAGTTGCTTATCGCCGTGGCGCTCGCTCCGGCGCACTGCTCGGCCTTGGCTTCGAACTCCGAGCAGACGCGATCCCAGTCTGCGCTGCCGCAGCCGGGGCACAGCAGCACGAGCGCCCCGATCAACCGCGATCTTCCATGCTTTGTCATTGCCACCCCTGCTTTCGCCCTCGCCCACTTGGTCCCGGGAGACCGGACCGTGCCAGCGCGCGCAAACGCCGTCTCGTGTACGGCGATGTGGCCTTTGGGTCAAGCAGGGCGGGTCTCTTGCGCAGGGCCTGCGCGCCCGCAGGGAACGGCGGATGTGTGCGTGTGCGGTCCGGAACCGGCGACGGGGCAAGCGGCTCGCCGCGCGCGCTGCCCGTCGACGCCCATCCGCTTCAGCATGAGCTTGACCGGGCTCAGCACTCGGCACGCGTTGGACCCCTCTCGAACCGCGACCCCGGGTGGCTCCATGTCGAAACCCGTCTACTGGCCCTCATTGTCGGTGGGTCCCGGCACGCCCTTGTCGGTGCGGGCCCGCGACCGAGGGTCTCAAGGGGCGCGCAGGGCAACTTCACGAAGTTCCAGGGCCATTCCGGCAGCCCCCTACCGGCCGTTGGGGGCTGCTGGAAGGGCCCTGCCGTCACCGGGGACCACCGACAGTGAAGCTGGCCCCGCTCACCGAGCTCTTGCTGCTCCTCGGCCCCACGCCTACCATGATGGCCGAGCCGGGAGAGCTGGCAGCGATGGCGAGTGCCGAGCAGATCAAGGCTCTCATCGAGAGCCACGTCCACCAGGACGACGACCGATTCGTCGCGGTAGCCTTGCAGGTGGCCGCTCGCGCGGCCCGACAGGGACACGGCCGGCTTGCCGAGGAGATCAAGGCGCTCATCGACGACGCGAAGGCCAGGGGCGCTCAGGGCTCGAAGCGGCCCATCCCGATTGCAGCGCCGCGCGGTGACTTGATTGGTCTGCTGTCGGTCTGCTATCCGCAGTTGCGACTGACCGACATGGTGCTCGCGGGTCCGATCCACGCGCGGCTGAGCCGCATCCTCCAAGAGCACCGGGCACAGTCGAAGCTCCGCTCGCACGGATTGAGGCCGCGCCGGAAGCTGTTGCTCGTCGGACCACCAGGTTCGGGTAAGACGATGACGGCCGGGGCGCTGGCGGGCGAGCTGCACCTCGCTCTCTACGTGATCCTGCTCGACGGCCTGATCACGAAGTTCATGGGCGAAACCGCGGCCAAGCTGCGGCTCGTCTTTGAGGCTATCGCCGAGCAGCGCGGCGTGTACCTGTTCGACGAGTTTGACGCGATCGGCAGCGAGCGAGCTCGCGGCAACGACGTGGGCGAGATCCGCCGGGTCCTCAACTCCTTCCTGCAGTTCCTGGAACAGGACGACTCGCCGAGCCTGCTCGTTGCGGCGACGAACCATCAACAGGCGCTTGACGCCGCCCTGTTCCGGCGCTTCGACGATGTGATCGAGTACGGCATACCCGACGCGGTCCTTGCCGAGGTCGTGCTCCGGAACAAGCTGGCAGCGTTCGACGTGACCGATCTCAACTTCGCCGAGGCCGCGAGATGCGCAGACGGTCTCAGCTACGGCGAGATCACACAGGCGTGCGAGGCTGCGGCCAAGGATGCGGTCCTCGCCGACAGCACGACAGTTGCAACGGCAGCGCTGGTGGCCGCTCTGGACGAGCGCCGCAGCGTACGCCGGCCCGACCAGGGAGACGCACGGACCGATGTCTGATCGGGAGGTCAAGCACCGCCCGCACCTGATCGTCGAGAGCACTGCGAGGCCGCAGCGCTACGTGCATCCGAGTGGCGGGGGCCCGAAGACACGGCTTCCGAGCTACGACCGGGAGGCGCTCGGCGAGCGCCTGCTCCGCCGCCTTGATGCCGTCCGCGATGAGCTGGATGCGGTCCATGACCGCCGGAGGGCCGTTGGCGTCGTCGGTGATCGCGGCCTGTGCCTGGAGTTCGAGAGTGCGCCAGAGTTCGAGCTGGCCCTCAAGAGCCTGGAGCGGTCGCGTCTCGGCATCGAGCTGTTCGCCTCCAGTCAGCGTGGATCGAGAATGTGTGCCACGGTGCTTGTCCCGGAAGGTAGGCTGGCGCACTTCACGAGGCTCGTGCAGGGTTTCATGGCCCGCGACGACCCGCGCTCCGGTAGGCCGAAGCACGAGAACCTGCTGGCGCGCATTGCGGACATTCGTCGTGCCGCCTTCGCGTCCTTCTGGACCGACGACGAGGCTGTGTTGCCTGGTCCTGATGAGTCGGCCTGGTGGGAGGTATGGCTGAGAGGAGGGGACCAGGGCGATGCAGTGCTCTCGGACTTCCGGGCGCTGGCAGAGCATGAGGGCCTTCAGCTTCCAGACTCGAGACTGGACTTTCTGGACCGGACGGTGGTGCTGGCTTTTGGGACGCGGGAGCAGATGAGCGCCTCGGTGGAGTTGCTTGACTGCGTCGCCGAGTTGCGGCGTGCGAAGGAGCTTCCCACGTTCTTCAGCGAGATGCCTTCCCGCGAGCAGCGCAAATGGGTTGACGACCTGCTGCGGCGGCTCAGGAGACCCAGGCACGATGCGCCGGCCGCATGCGTGCTCGATACCGGAACCAACAACGGACATCCGCTCCTTGCCCCCGCGCTGCCGAATCGCCACTTGCTTACCTGCAACCCGGCGTGGGGGGCTGGCGACCACGCCGGCCACGGCACGGAAATGGCTGGGCTCGCGCTGTTCGGCGACCTAGTGAAAGTGCTTCCCAGATCCGGCCCAGTGGCGTTGGAGCATCGGCTCGAGTCGGTGAAGCTGCTGCCTCCGCCTCCTGCGACGAACCCGCGAGAGCTCCACGGGTGGCTGACCGTCGAGGCCACAAGCCGGATCGAGATCGCACAGCCTGGCGGTCGCCGAGTCTTCAACCTCGCGGTCACGGCGCCCGACTTCCGCGACGGGGGGGCGCCGTCGTCCTGGTCGGCGAAGCTGGACGACCTGGCGGCAGGAGCCGACGGAGGGCCGAGAAGGCTCTTCGTAGTTGCCGCTGGGAACGTCCCCAAGCACCGGTGGCCGAACTACCCCGCGGTGAACGAGGTCGAGCAAGTGCACGACCCCGCACAAGCCTGGAATGCTCTGACGGTGGGGGCTTACACGGAACGCGTCTTGTTCGACCAGACAAGGTACCCCGGCTGGCGCCCGTTGGCGCACGCGGGCGCTCTGGCCCCGGCAAGCACGACGTCCGTAGGCTGGAGCGACATCTGGCCGAACAAGCCCGACGTGGTCATGGAGGGCGGGAACGCCATCATCGACCCGACTGCACGGGATGTGGACGTTCCGGACGATCTCTCCCTTCTCACGACCTACTGGCGGCTGACCGAGAAGCTCTTCATTTCGACCGGGGATACCAGCGCCGCGACGGCCCAGGTCACGCGAATGGCGGCGATCCTGATGGGCCGCTACCCCCAGCTCTGGCCGGAGGCCGTCCGCGCGCTCATCGTCCACTCGGCGCGCTGGACGGCCACGATGCGGGCGGATATCGAGACGTTGCCGGCCAGCCAGCGCACTCGGACGCTCTTGCGCAGGTACGGGCTCGGAGTGCCGGACCTCGACCGGGCGAGTTGGAGCGCGTCCAACGCGTTGACGCTGATCGCCCAGGACAGCCTGGTGCCCTTCGAACGAGGATCCAGCCGTGGGCGAACCAAGGACATGAACGTTCATTCCCTCCCCTGGCCGCGCGATGAGCTCCTTGCACTCGGCGCGACCGAGGTCGAGATGCGGGTCACGCTCTCGTATTTCGTCGAGCCCAACCCAGCTCGCCGAGGGTGGAAGTACCGTCACCGCTACCCGTCCCACGGGCTGCGCTTCGCCGTGAGGAAGCCGGGCGAACCGCTCACCGTCTTCTCCCAGCGCGTCAGCAAGGCCGCTCGCGACGAGGACATGGGCCAGCGGTTCGAGGGGGAGTCCGGCTGGATCATCGGGCCCATGCAGCGGCATCGGGGCTCACTCCATTCGGATCGGCGGAGTGGGCCGGCCGCCGACATCGCGGATTGCAGCCACCTGGCGGTGTACCCCGTGACCGGCTGGTGGAAGGAGCGCGGACGTTTCGGCGAGGCGGCACGCTACGCGCTCGTCGTGTCGATCCACACGCCGGAGACGGCTGCAGACATCTACACACCTGTAGCAACTCGGATCACGCTTGCTGCGGCGGTCGAGACGTAGCGAGACAACGGCGGTCGGTTTCCCATGCGAGGTCGGCACGCCCGTGCCCGCCGGCGCAGAGCGCCAGCCATTTCGCACGCTACCGGTATGGCGCGAATGGGCATGGCGCCGGCAGGTCCGGCCCACTGGTCCGATCGGCGCCGGGCCATCTTCCGCCGGAGAGGCGGCCGATCAGGCGAGCGAGGATCCCGGCCGGCGGATCGAGCGTGAAGCGTGCACCGAGCGCGTCCTCGCGCGCTCGGTCGAGCCACTGCTCGACCAGCGTACCGTTCGAACAGCGACTGAGCAGCGCCTGGTGCATCAGCTCGTACTCTTCTGGCAGGGAGGTGGCGAAGGTGAGCGGGTCGTCCGACCCGATCGCTACGAGGATCGGCGCAGATCCGCCTTCGATCGGGCGCAGCCGGAGCATCGGGTGGTAGTCGAGTTGGAGCAGATCCCCGATGAGCAAGTTGCTCGACGGGTTGACCTCGATCGCCAGCTCGCGCTTGCAGGCATCGGCTCGGAGGAGGGCCGAGATCGCCTCGAGCGACTCGATCTCCCCGTTGCTCGCCAGATCGACGCGCACGAGCCGCTGACCGCGCTCGAAGACGCGAGGATCGGTCAGGAGATCGAGGGCCAGCTCCGCGAGCTCCTCGTCCGGCGCGAGCCACGTCGGCGCGTCGCGGCCGGTGCCGTAGGTGAAACCGAGCTCGGCAGTGGGGCCGAGCGTGCTCTTGTCGACCAGGGAGTCGAAGAGGTAGCGGCGCACCTCCACGAGCTGGGCCGCGCTGGGCGGCTCCGGGGGAGGGAAGATCTCGCGCGAGAGCTCGCGGATGCTGCGCTCCAGCCAGCTCGTTCTGCCGGACGGAGGGATCGGGCCCCGGCGCGTGCGCAGATCCCACTCCCAGACGAGATCCCAGAGCCGATCCTCGGCGCCCATCACCACCGCGCTGCGCGCCTCGGCCCACCGCGCCGGATCTTCGCCCAAGGCCAGGGCGTGGCCGAGCCGGTCGCCGGAACGGCTGGCCAGGTAGTTCAGCGCCTCGTCCACGCGCCGCAGGCCGCCTAGCAGATGGACGAAGTCCTCGCCGCAGTGCGCTGTGGCGCGCAGCGGCTCCGGCCGCCTCGGCGCCCCGGCCAGCGTGGCGATGGCCGCCTCGGCGCGCTCGCGCACGAAGTGAAAGAGGGGTGCGAAGATCCAGGTCGGCACGCCGAGCTCGTCCGTAGCCACGTCGATGCCACGGACAAACCACAAGATCTCCGGCTCCTGACAGAACAGGTCCGCCAGAGCCAGCGCCTGGCGACGCACGCCGAGGAAGTACTGCTGGTAGCGGAACTGGGCGCCGCGGAAGCCCGGCTCTGCGTTGGTGCTGCACCACCCAGCCGCAGGAAGCCCCTTCTCCCAGCCGTTGCCCCGCCGCTTGACGAAGTGCAGGACCAGGCCGAACTCCGGGTGACTCTCGCCCCCGCGTACGAGTCGCCGGCGAGCGTGGCGCCACGATCGGAGATGCGCGCCCACTTTGTCCTTGAGCCGGGCGATCTCCTCCTCGGGGACGACACGGCCTTCGAGTGAGCGCAGCCCTCGCCAGAGACCGCCGGTGTCCACGCAGGCTGCGCTCTCGACCAGCACACGCTCGATCGGATCTCGCATCTTTCCCATGCGCGCGTAGAACCGGGTGAACCACTGCAGGCCGCTGGTCATCGGCCGCTGCGTCACGTGCCGGAAGTACATGCAGCGCAGGCGTACGATCTGCCACAGCAGGCGCTCCTCCACGGCTTCGAGCCCTGCCTGAAGAGCTCGGGCAAGCCACTGCATCTCGGGCGTGACGTCTCCGACGGGCTGGTAGAAGCAGGCGACCGGATCGCAGTGCTGCTGCACCACGTCGAACCGAGCCGGAGGCGGCGGAATCGTCGTGCCGAACCCGGTGATCTGGCGGTAGACATGCTGCAACGCCGGGAAGTCCAGGCTCGGTCCGGTCGTCGCGGGCTGGAGGAGATCGCCTAGCACCAGCAGCACATCGACGCGCAGGGAGGCGGGCAGCAGGCTCAGCGATGCGACGTAGTCGAAGATCCCGAGCGGCCGCGGCGCGTCCGGCTCGCGCGACTCGCGCATGAGGCCAGCGAGAAGTTGGCGCGCGATGGCGGCAGCCAGCAGCCAGGGCGCGAGCAGGCGGCCCTCGCCCAGCACCGCCCCTGGGCTCCGCAGCGCGTCGTCCTTCACGTCGTCGCAGGCCAAGGCGCGCAGCGTCGCCGCCCACAGGGTGCGGAAGTCGTGGGCCGCGCCCAGGTGCAGGTGCACCTCGGCCGCGCCGTGGTCGAGCACGCGGCGCTGCAGCACGCTCAGCGGGTTGCACACGCGCCCGGCAGGCAACGGCCCACGGCTGCGGCACGCGCGCGCCAGGCCGCACAGGAGCATGTCCTCCGGCATGGCGAAACCGAGCCAGCGCCACGCGGTTGCCGGCACGGGGCCAGGAGCGGCGGCATCGTCCCAGCGTTCCCTGACCGTCGCTCGCTCCCCGCGATCTGCGAGCAACCGTTCGGCGAGACGCTGGAGCACGTCGCCCAGGGCCGCGGAGCCTAGGGCGACGGGCTCGGGCCGAGCGCAGGCGCCGGCCACTGGCGTGCCCTCCCACGGCCTGCCAAGCCAGGCGAGATCGCGCATCGCCACGAGCAGATCGAGCGAGCGTCCACCGCTGCGGCCCTCAAGATACCCCTCGAGCTCGCGCCAGAGCTTCCCCGTGTCGCCGTCGAGATCGCCGCGGAGCTTCGCGATCCCCAAGTAGAACGCCGCCTCGCTCCCGAACGGGAACGCCGCGATTTCCGCGAAGACGTGCTCGTGCGGTACGCCCCCGCTCATGACTCCTGGTCCGGGGCTCGGCCGGGGCCGCCGGCCCGGCCGATATCCGCAGCGAGTGCCCGGACAAGGCCCGAATAGAGCTGCGCAAGTCGAGCATCCACAACGCGTTGGACCACCTGGCCGTCTACGGCATCCGGCTTCAGCGGCTCACTTGTCGCCTGCTTCCTCCCGGCGCCGGCCGACAAGACCTTGTCGGCCAGCTCGACGAGCGTGTCGATCACCTGTGGTTCGACGTTGGCCTGGCGAAGGGCCTCAGTCGAGGCCGGCTCCCGCAGCTTGGCAGCCGACCCGATGCCATTCTGGGCAGCCGCGTGCAGCGCCTGGCGCAGCTTCTCGCGGTTCTCCTCCTCAGGTAGCTCGCGAATCTCGTCGTGGACCTCCTTCCACTCTGGCCAGACCTCGTACATCGACTCGATGTCGCGCGGCAGCGGTAGCCTACCGGCCTCGTTGTGCGGATGATCGGGATCGAAAGCGCGGGCGGGAAGGCCAGTGGCCCAGAGCTCATTCACGGCCTGCTTCGCCGCTACCGGCGGCCTGTCGGGGCCGGCCAGGGCGGCCTCACGTTCTGCCGGGAATCTGCGCTGCCCCTCAAGGAGGGCAATGAGAGTCCGGCTGCGATGTCCCACAAGTAGGGCGCGACGCTCGGTCCACCACCGGTTGCACTCGTCATTGCGCCAGAAAGCCGCCGCGAGCTCCTTCGGGCACGCCCTCTCTGGACCTAGCACTGAGGCAAGTATTCGTCTCCATGCCTTCGCATGTATGCGTTCACGCATTGCGGCGCCTGCAACGACGGCTCGCCGAGTCGGCCGCGATCACGGCTTACGTCCTCGGCCCGGGTCCTCACGTACAGGAGTACGTTGCGGCCCGGGCCTCCGGGCGCGCTCGCGCTCGCGGCCGCCTGACGAGCCGGGTGTTGGAATGCGTGAACGGTTACCTTCGCATCCGCCGCGCGGCCCAGGACTGGCATGTCCTTCCACGAGCCATCAAGCTGCTCGACTACCCAGCCCACGAGATCGTCGAGCGCCTCAGGGTCAAGCGCAGCCGCGCGCACGAAGGCGTCGGCGCCGGCAAGCCAGGGCAGGAGGTGGGGCTCCTGGCCGCGCTGGCCCGGCGGCCGGCGTTCCTTCGAGGAGATCCCAGTGGCGATCGCAATCCAGCGGCAAGCGAGAGACGCGGCAAAGGACGGCGCAAGGCCGGCGCGCTGGGTCTCCTCCACTGCGTCGAGGCTGGCGACAACGCCTGTGAGCGCCGCGTTCCATGCCCGGAAGAAAAGGTCGAAGTCAACAAACGTGTCCCAGTCGGGAGTGGTCCACAGGAGCTCGCCAACCGGTCCGCCGGCCCGCAGCCCTGCAAGACCTGCAACCGAGAGCTTGTTGGTTGCACTCTCGCCGATGAGCACGGGGAAGGCGCACATCTTGGCCACGTCGTGCAGGACCTGGAACCAGCCGACCACCGTGCTGTCCTCAATTCGGTCCCAGTGCGCGCGCTTGCGGTCGCCGCCGGCGCGTTCAGGTCTGCGATTCCCGGTCGTACGCGGGATTCTGAGGAAGACCGCATGGTGGTTGTGGAAACGGAGGAGGCCGTCGCCCGGACCAAAGATGTCTCCCGCCATCGCGCTGCGGGCCTCGATCTTCGTCACATCAAGCTCGAGTCCTATGCCGTCCCATAGGTCGCGAACGACTCTGCGCGCCGCAGCACCGAGCGGGCTCTCGTTGACCGCGCGGCGGAAAGCGGAGCCAAGGAACCGCAGTAGCGCTCTCTGCCAGCCTCGATGCAGCTCGGCAAGCTCCTTGGCGCTGGCATGCGCCCCCACGACCGGCTTTCGGGCGCGAAGCTCGCGGGCCTGGTGCCACAGATCCAGGAGCACGCGGTAGGGGGCGCGCAGAATGCCGGCTCCCGCCTCGGTGAACACCGGCCGGTGCTCCCCAAGGTGTCGAGCCAGGTCGAACAGATCCGCCAGGCTCCGCAACGGCGCAGCGTAGGCCCGGAAGTACGTCCCGATGCGCGGATCGCGCGGCTCGCCCTCGATGAAAGGAGCGCCTGGCAGCGGGATGTCGCCCAGCAGCTTGCCGAGCGTCTCCCTCTCGTCGGGCGGCCTGAGCCGCCATGCCTCCTCGGGCTCGAGCAGGCGCAGATCGGTCTTCTGGGCCGGCGGAAGCAGCTTCCTGAGACTGCGTGCGGCGAGCACGGCGGCCCGCTGCTGCAACTCCGTGCGCTCGGCCGCACCAACCGGCGCCGCCCATTCGCCCTGCCCCCGCAGCGCGGCGAGCTCGCCGTAGTAGACGTCCTCCATGATGCGCTCGGGGTCATCCGGATCCGCCAGGACGAGGGTCACGATGCGCCCGAAGGAGATCAGGCGCAGCAGCCGCACGAGCTCGCGCACCCGGGACGGCAGGAGATCCGCATCGTCGACGGGAAGCACGAAGAGCGGCGAGGGCCGGCCGGGCAGAGCGCGCATCAGCGCGCCAGCGAGATCCTCGAGGATCTGCCCCATCGAGGCAAGCCTCATGCGCGCCAGCTCGGCCCGGCTGGCCTCGTGCGCATACGAGTCGGGATCGAGGTTGGCGCCGCGTGCGTCGAGGTTCCCGTTCCCAGAGATGGCCACGTCGCTGATGAAGCGGCTGAGGATGGCCCAGCCGGACGGGCGGCTGGCGAGCTGATCCGCGCCGCACGGGCCGTGACGGTCGGCGCTCGCGCCGCCGTGGCCGTCCCGCGCGCTCGCCGGCTTGAGCTCGCGCGCGAAGGCCTCGCGCAGTCTCACCAGCATGGCGACGAGCAGGTTCGTGCCTTCGGGAAGTGGCTCGAGATCGAGGGTCTCGAGCCAAACGATGTGCGGGGCGACCTTCCCGATCAGGCGCTCGACCTGCTGCGCCTCGTGGCAAAGCCGCACCTGCTCGAGGTTGGTCCGGGCGGCGTTGGCCTCTGCCTCCGCGCCGGCGAGCTCCTTCTTCAGGTCCTCGGGCTGCTTCGGCTCCTTTCTGGCGGCGCTCTCTTCCTTGCGAGCGAGCGCGAGCTCGTTCTTGAGACGGGTAGTCCTCTCCTTGGTACGCTTCACCTGCCCCTCGAGCTTCGTGAGGGACTGTGCGAGATCTCTGACGCGTCGCTCGTCCTGATTCTCCTTCTCGATCCGCTCACGAAGACTGCGCTCGGCCGTGTCAAGCTCCTCCCTGCGCTTTGCCGCCTGCGACTCGATCTGCTTCCCCTGCTCGTCGTGCGCGCCGATCGCTGCGGCCACGTCGCGGCTGAGCCCTTCGAGCTGCGCGATACTTGCTTGACGGGACGCTACCTCCTGCTCGATCTGGCGACTCACCTCGCGGAGGCGGGCCTCCTGCGCGTCGGTCGTGGCTTTCGACAGTTCCACGCGTAGCTCAGCGGCCCGCGTCTCGAACAGCGCGAGATCACGGCGCCTTGTCCCGAGCTCCTCGTCCCGCCTATGGCGTTGCACGTCGAGCTCCCGGGCCCTGGCTTCGACAGATTGCAGATCCCTCTTGGCCTTCTCGATCTGCTCCGCGTCCCGCGCGTGTCTGCGCCGAGCGACCTCCCGGTCCGCTGACGTCTTCTTGTGCGCCTCCTTCGCGTCCTCAAGAGCCTTCGAGAGCCTGTCTCGCTCGTCCCCGAGCCGGCCAAGCTCCTGCTTTGCGCGAGCCAGGGCCGCTCGCTTCGACTTGCCTCGCCACGACATGTCCTCGTGGCGCGCGTGCTCCTGCTGGATGCCCGCGATCTTGGCGTATGCGTTCGCGATCGATGCCTCACTCGCCTGAAGGTCGGCCAAGCCCTGAGACTCGATGTCCCCGACCCCCTCAAGGAACTCGCTGGGGTGTCTGGTTGCCCATCGCAGCGAAAGGAGCACCGACGTCTTGCCCGTGCCGCGGTATCCCGCAAGCACGTGCACGCCGGCGCTTCGCTCGAAGTCGAGGTCGATCTCCTCGGCCGGATCTCGCCGGCGCGGGGGCCCCGGCAAACGGCGGCTGAGGAACTCGAGCAGGCTGCGCAGCGCAGCGCGCTCTTCGGCCGAAAGCTTCGCGAAGGCGAACGGCCGCGCTTCGGCGCGTACTGCGGCGTGCCCTTCGCCCTGGTGCCTATGCTCGGTCATCGCGTCTGCTCCTGTGCCTTGCGCGCGGGGCGCTGGACAGCGCCCTCCAGGTTTCGCTGGCGGGGCGCCCCTCATAGGGCCGTCACGATCTCAACGCCCAGCAGATCGAGCACCTTGTTGATGTCGATGCCGTACGTCCAGTTCTCCTGCTCGCGCCCGTGGCGCAGCCGCTCTTGCCAACCGCCCCAGAGCAGGGCCACAGGCCGGAGCGCGGCGTCGTCCGTGACGATGAGCTTGCCGCTGTCGCCGTGGTCGCTGAAAGCGCCGCCGCTTTCGCCGACGATGAGCAGGTCCGTGTAGTGGGCGTAGCTCGCGTCGCCGATCCACTGGTAGCCGAAGGCCACAACCGTGCCGCGCTGCACCGAGCGCGTACGGCCGACGCCGAGCACCTTCCGGCCGACCGGGCCCATGGTGTCGAGGTCAAGGGGCAGAGTCGGCCCGAGCGCACGAAGCTCCGCCGCGCCAGGGGCGTCGTCGATCACGGGGAGGCGCGGCTCGATGTCGCGCTTCTTCCGCTTGGCGAGCTCCGGGGCCAAAGTCGCAAAGGCGCAGTCCACGCGGAAGTAGGCGCCTGGCTGGTCCACCAGACCGGGAAAGCGCTCCTCGCCGGCCACGATGTCGAAGGCGCGCTGCACGTTGCCGACCGGCAGCGCGTGTAGCTCCGGGAAGTAGAGCGTGTTGCCGACGTGATCGGCGACGTGCTGGTTCGTGACGAAACCGAGCTCTCCACTCTGGCGGTCGCGCGCGAAGCAGCCGAGCGTGCCGTAGTAGCCCGCGCCTTGCAGGTCGCGGCCGGCGAGCTGACAGCCGGGCATGAGCCTCTCGCGCAACTCGAGGGCCGGGGCCGCCAGCTCCGGCGTGCCGGCCAGGGGGGCGAGCCGTGAAGTTCCTGCCAGCTCACCAGGTAGCCTCGACCGGTGGATGGGTCGTGCGCCGAGAGCCACGTGTCGACGTACTTCCCCCCCTCGACGACATCTAGGAGTGTGTCGGGCGAAACCCGCCAGGGCTCGTGTGTGGCTGTGACAGCGGGTAGCCGACGGTGCGCAAGGCGTTGCGGCTAGCCGCGGCCCGGTCGTCAGTCGGTCGGGGTCGCTGAACGGTGCCGGCGGAGAGGAAGTTGCGGCGCCATTCTGGCCGTCGCAGCCTCCTAGCGCGGGCTTCGCCCGCAACCC
>JACQWT010000526.1 GCA_016209145.1 Deltaproteobacteria bacterium
CCCTCAGCGCCGTAGCGCAGCTCGTCGTCGAGCGTGACTTCGGCGATGAGCGTCTTGATGAGCACCTGCGGGCGCGCGCGATCGAGACTGTCGATGACGTTGCGGATCGCCTCGTAGTCGCGCGGAGAGGCCCGGATCACGAGCGTGTTGGTCGCCGAGTCGGCCTGGACGTCCGCCTGGCCCTCGATGGCGCGCACGACCGGCACGGCCTGGTGGCCGAGCAGCACCGCGCCGAAGCCCGCGGCGAGATCGACGTAGCGGTTGCCGTCGACGTCGTGCAGGTTGCAGCCCATGGCCGAGGACAGGACGATGGGGGCCATGTCGATGCCGCCCGCGGCGGCGCGCGCGGCCCGGCGCCGACTGAACGCGGGGCACTCGACCCGCTCGAGCCGGGCGACGGCGGCGAGCGACATCGGCCCGGGGGGCGGCACGCGGATGGCCGGCGGATCCTGGCCCGTCTCCTGGTCGCCCTCGGCCCCGGGGAACTCGGATAGCGGCGGCATCAGGCGCACACCCGGTTGCGGCCGGCGTTCTTGGCCTCGTAGAGACGCTCGTCCGAACGCTTGAGCAGCTCGGCCGCGTTGCGCAGATCCTCGGTCAAGAGGGCCGCACCCACGCTGACCGTGATCTTGATGCGATCATTCTGGAAGACGAACTCGTGGGCCTCGACCTCGCGGCGCAGCCGCTCGCCCAGCTCGACCGCGCCCTCGATGTCGGTCTCGGGCAGGACGATGACGAACTCCTCGCCCCCGTAGCGCGCGAACACTTCGTCGCGGCGGATGCGCGACTGCACGATGCGCGCCAGCTCCTTCAACACGAAGTCGCCCGCGAGATGGCCGTGCAGGTCGTTGATGCGCTTGAAGTGGTCGAGGTCGAGCATCAGCACGGCAAGGTCGCGACCGTGCCGCCGGCCGCGGACGAGCTCGCGCTCGAGCGCCTCGTACAGGTAGCGCTTGTTGTAGATCTGCGTCAGCCCGTCGATGATGGTAAGCCGGTAGATCTCCTCGTGATACTGCGCCTCCACGTCCGCGCCCGAGAGGAACTTGAAGATGGTCGAGCCGACCTTGATCCGGTCGGCGTTGTGCAGCACGAGCTCGCGCAGCACCTGCTCGTCGTTGCAGTAGGTGCCGTTCGTGCTGCCGTCGTCGCCCACCACCCACTGGCTGCCCCGCTGCGTGAAGTGGGCGTGACGGCGCGAGACCGAGTCGCTGTCGAGCACGATTTGGTTGTCGGTGCCGCGGCCCACCCGCGTCGGGCTCTCGTTCAGCACGAACCGCTTGCCCAGCAGGG
This sequence comes from Deltaproteobacteria bacterium, assembly GCA_016209145.1. Classification (GTDB taxonomy): domain Bacteria; phylum Myxococcota_A; class Polyangia; order Polyangiales; family Polyangiaceae; genus JACQWT01. The sequence goes on from JACQWT010000526.1 coordinate 1,291, forward strand.
TCGGCTCCTTGGTGTAGATCACGACCAGGCAGTCGGTCCGCGTGGCCGGTCCCTCCGGAGGGGAGACCGGCTTGACGACCTGGGTCACGCGGGTCTTCTCGTCGAAGTTCGTCACGGCCCTTGGAGCCCTTGCCGGGACAGACCGAACCGGCCTGCTCCCCCTCGTGCCGGCGGCGGCGGCCACCGCCGGTGCGGCGATACAGGACAGGTGAGCCTATCGTCCGGCCCATGGGGGCGTCAAGGCCGGGGTCAGGGTGCGATGATCAGGGTGGCCCCGCGCCGGGCGAGCCCGGTCCCGGCGGCAGCGGCGCCACGGGTTCCTCGTCGTCCTCGTCGTCGCTGGGGCGAGCACGCAGCGTGAAGACGTGCAGGGCGACGAGCAGCGCGCCCAGGGGCGCCAGACCCCGGGCGACGACCGCGGCCTGCTCGGGCGCGGTCATGGCGGGGACGAGCCACAGGCTCGTGAATACCGCAGCGCCGGCCATGGCGATGGCCACAAGGCGCCGCAGCCGCGCGGCGAGCGCGGCGATCATGTTCCCCTGGCGGCGCCGGGAGACGGCCGTGCGCACCACCTCGCACCCCAGGGCCACCGCAGCGCAGGCGATCGCCAGGTCGTCGAAGCGCGCGAGCGCGGCGGCGAGGATCCGGCCACCTAGCGGCGGCGGGACCAGGCCCCGCACGGCAGGTCCGACGCAAGCCTCGAGCGCGACGATGCCTCCCACCCACAGGCCGACCGCTCCGACCGCGAGCGCGGCGGCGCTTGTGTCGATGAGGCGACGCCGGGCAGAGCGGCGCTCGGCCGGGCTGGGCTGAAGATCTGCCTCGGTGAAGACGTCGTCTGTCATGGTCCTGCTTCCAGCGCGGCCAGGGCAAGACGGACGGCCTCCTGGTCGGCGCGCTCCGGCCGGCCCTGCATCGCCAGGATGGCAGGCCGAGCCTGGCGCAGCCGGGCGCGGCCGGCGGCCACCACCGCCAGGTTGCGGCGCTCGCGGCCCGCGGCGCGCAGCTCGCCCAGGATGGCGGCAATCGCCCGGGCATGCCCCAAGGCGGCGAGCGCGATGCGCGCGTGCCAGGCGAAGGGGTCGCGGCGCCCGAGCAGGCGGGGGAAGGCCCTGCGCTCCAGCGCCGCGCGCGCGCGCCGGATGCCGCGCTCGCCGCACAGCTCGATGGCCGCAGCCTCGTCCTCAGCCTGCTCCGGTCGCAGCTTGCCCTCGGCAATTTCGACGAGCACCCCGTCGGCCTCCTCTCGCCCCGTGCGGGCAAGCACCACGGCCGCGAGCGCGCGCACGCCAGGGCTCGCATGATCGAGCAGGCCGAGCGCGCGCGCCGCGATCCTCGGATCCACGGCCCCAGCCCCGCCGTCCGGGCCGGCCGCGCCCAGCTCCTCGGCCATGCGCAGGCCGATGTGGCAGACGCGCTCGTCCTCGTCGAAGCTGGCGTGCAAGAGCTCCGCCACCACGAGGTCGTGGTCGCGGCAGATGCGGGCGAAGGCGATGACCGCCTGGAAGCGCACGTCCGGCCGCGCGCCGCGCAGGGCCTCGCGCACGACGGGGAGCGCGCTCGGAGCGCGCAGCTCGCCCAAGGCGAGCAGGGCCATCTGCCGGACCTGCGGGCTCGGATCGCCCGCCGCAGCGACGAGCGCCGGGGCCGCCTCCTCGGCCTCCAGATCGGCGAGCGCCACCGCCGCCGTGGCGCGGACCTCATCGTCCTCGTGCTCGTCCTGCACGGCCGCGCCAAGCAGGCGCACCACCTCGTCGCGGTGCTCGGCGCCGTGGCGGCACAGGTCGCGCACGGCATCGGCCCGCACCGACGGCTTGGGGCTGCCGAGGTCGCGCCTGGCGGCCTCGAAGGTGCGCGGCAGCGGCGCGGGCCCGAACACCTCGGCTCCGTCCTGCGCCGCTACCCGCCGGCCCCGCCCCCGGCGCCGGCCATGCCACCCTGGCCGCCACCCCCGGCGCCGGCCACGCCACCCCCGCCGCCGCTGCCGCCGCCTCCCGCCGCCCCGCCCGCGCCGCCCGCTCCGGCCTCGCCAGCGGCGCCACCGTCCGGCTGGTAGGGAACGAGATCCGGGATCTCGGCGTTCGGGTAGCAGGCATCGGGGATCTCGGCGGGCAGCTCGGGCACGGCTCCGGCCACGAGGCACACCCTGGTCTCTTGGGGGTCGTCCGTGTCGGTCTCCTGGTCGAGCACCCGCGCGAAACGGTCGGCGGGCCGCACGCACTCGTAGCCCGAGCGGCAGTCGTCCTGCTCCTCGCACACGCGCATGCAGAACGTGCGGCCGAAGCGCGCCCACTTGCCGTCGTCGGCCTGGCGGCAGGCCGGATCGATCTCTCCCTGGAAGGCCACGCACGCCGCCTCCTCGGGGCAGGTGTCCGGCTCGCAGTTGAAGATCGTGCAGTAGCCACCCGGCTGCGTCGAGTCGCACAGGCGCTCGCCCAGCGTGGAGCAGTCGAGCGCGCTGGTGCACTCGTCGCCGATCTCGGCGGAACAACCCGCCGCGCCGAGGGCCAGGACGGGAAGCCAGCAGGAAGAGCGCGGTCGAGGCATGCGAGCCGAGGCAGACTAGCACTACTGGCGGAGATTTCGACGGCAGTAGTGCTAGGGCGGCCGCGGAGCGGACGCCCGCGGGGGTGAATCGGCTCGCGCAGCGAGCCGAGAGGGGGCGCGCGGCGCCCCCTGGGGACGAAACTAGCACTACTGCCCGGGCTTAGCGGCGCGCGAAGCGCGGAAACGGAGTTTC
>JACQWT010000111.1:0-8713 GCA_016209145.1 Deltaproteobacteria bacterium
CGCAGCCGCCGCAGTTGGCCGCATCGCTCTCGGGATCCACGCACTTGCTGCCGCACTTGGTCGTGCCGCCCGCGCACAGAACGCCGCACTTCTCGGCCGAGCAGACCTCGCCGGGGCCGCAGGCGACGCCACAGCCGCCGCAGTTGGCCGGATCGAGCTCGGTGTCCACGCACTTCTTGCCGCACTTGGTGGCGCCGCCGGCACACTCGATGGCGCACTGGCCGGCCGAGCACACCTGGCCCAGGCCGCAGCCCACGCCGCAGCCGCCGCAGTTGGCGGCATCGACGGTCGTGTCCACGCACTTGTTGCCGCACTTGGTGGTGCCGCCCAGGCACTGCAGGGCACACTGTCCGACCGAGCAGATCTCGCCCGCCCCGCACAGGTTGTTGCACCCGCCGCAGTGCTCGGGGTCGATGTCAGGGTTGACGCACTCGCCGCCGCACTTGGTGGTGCCGCCCAGGCACTCGACGCCGCACTTGCCGGCCGAGCACACCTTGTCCTGCCCGCAGGGGCTCTCGCAGCCGCCGCAGTTCTGCGGATCGCTGTCGGTGTTGACGCAACCCTGACCGCACTTGGTCAGGCCCGCGGGGCAGTCGAGCACGCACTGGCCCTCGACGCACAGCTCGCCCTTGGCGCAGGGGACACCGCAGCCGCCGCAGTTGCTCGGATCGGTGCCGGTATCGGCGCACCCCGCCCCGCACTTGGTCGTGCCGCCCAGGCACTCGACCCCGCATGCTCCCGCCGAGCAGAGCTCCCCCTGGGGGCAGGCCACGCCGCAGGCGCCGCAGTTGGCGGGATCGAGCTTGGGGTTCACGCACTCGGCACCGCACGCGAGCAGCCCGCCCGTGCAGCCGGACTGCCCCGTGCCCCCCTGTCCGTTCCCGCCGCCCGTGGCGATCGCCGGCTCGGCCCCGCTGCATGCCGCGAGAGCGCCACCCGCCACCACAGCCGCCGCCAGCGCCCCGCCAAGCCAATGTGCAAGCTGTCTCATGGTTCCTCTCCTGCGCGCGCCGGGGACGTCAGAACCGGCGCCGCCTTCCAGTCTACCTGCTTCTGTCTGCCGAACAAGCTGGCACCACTTGACAGACCAAGTTGTCAGACTTATATTTCAGACTGCAATGAGCAGTCCGACGGGTGAAGTCCGGCGCGTGGCCGACCAGTTGGTGAGTCGCATCCTGCAGGGGGCCTACACTCCCGGCCTGCGCCTGCCGGCCGAAGCGGAGCTCGCGGCCGAGCTCGGCTGCGGCCGCAGCACGCTGCGCGAGGCGCTGCGGCACGTGGCGGACCTCGGCCTCGTGCGCTCGCGACGCGGCTCGGGTGCCACGGTGCTCGATCACCGCCGCGAGGGCACGCCCGGCCTCCTGCCGGCCTTCCTGCGCGCGGGGCGCTTCGACGCCCCGCCGCGGGCCCTGGCCGCGGAGCTGCTGCGGCTGCGGGCGCTGCTCGCGACCGAGGCGGTGCGCCTGGCGGCGCGCTACGCGGCCCCAGCCGATCTCGCCGCGGCGCGCGCGCGGCTCGCGGCGGCGCCGGGGCTGGCGGCCGATCCGGTCCGGCACGCCGAGAACGAGCTAGAGCTGTACCGGGCACTCGTAGCCGCGAGCCGGATCTGGCCGGCGGCCTGGCTGCTCAATGCCCTGTGGGCGCCGCTACGCGAGATGCAGGCCCGGCTCGCGCCGCTGGTGGGCCTGGAACCGGGCTTCCAGCGCGCCATGGAGAAGCTGCTCACCCTGGTCGAGCAAGGCGACGAGCAGGCTGCCGTGGAGCACGTGGAGCGCTGGCTCGGCCGCGTCGACGCCCGGCTCGCCGGCCGGATCGAGCGACTGCTGGGTGCGCTGGCTCAGGGCGCGGACGCCCCCCGGGCGCGGGAGAAGCAACCATGATCGGCGAACAAGTAGGCCCCACCATGCCCGCGGCCGCAGCGCTGCTACGGCCGGCGCTCGTGCGCGGGCTGCCGTGGCTGCGGCGGCTTGTCCGGAGCCCGCTCGCGGCCCTGGGCGGCGCCGGCCTGGCAAGCTGGGAACGCGCCGTCGTGTGCGCCTCGGCTTCGGGCCGGTGCGCCGGCGCCTGACGCAGCTCGGGCCGCAGGAACGGGAGCAGCTCTTCGCTCGCGCCGCCGCGAGCCGCGTCTACCTGCGCCGCGCGAGCTTCACCTCACTGCGCGCCCTCTTGACCATGGGCTATCTCGACGACAGGCGCGTGGCCGCCGCCATCGGCCTCGCCGCCGCCACCGATCCGTTTGGCCTTGCCACCTCCGCCCCACCCGCTCAGGGAGCCCCCACATGAGCGCCTTGATTCCCCTTCCCGTCTCTCCCCGCCCACATGTCGGCGTCAAGGACATGGCCGGCTCGGGCGCCGCGCTGCGCGAGCGCTGCGACGTGGTGGTCGTCGGCTCGGGCCCGGCCGGCGCGGTGGCGGCGAAGGAGCTCGCCGAGGCCGGGCGCGACGTCGTGCTGCTCGAGGAGGGGCGCCCCTGGGGCCGCCACGACTTCGTGCTCGATCCGGGCGAGGCGCTCCAGCGCACGGTGCGCGAGGGTGGCACCCGCGCGGCGCGCGGCAGCGCTTGGCTGCCGACCATGCAGGCCATCGGCCTGGGTGGGGGCTCGCTCATCAACTCGGCCATCTGTGCGCGGCCGCCGGCCTGGGTGTTCGACCGGTGGGCACAGCGCTGCGGCACGCGATCGGTTACGCTGGATGCTCTCGTGCCCCACTTCGAGCGGGTCGAGACCCAGCTCGAGGTCCAGCCCACGGACGAGCGCGTACAAGGCGAGCGCAACCTGCGCTTCAAGCGCGGCTGCGACGCCCTGGGCCTGGCGAGCGAGCCCACCTGGCGCAACGCCAGCGGCTGCCTGGGCTCGGCCGAGTGCTTCACCGGCTGCCGCAACGGCGCCAAGCGCTCGCTCGACGTGACCTACGTGCCGGCCGCCATCCGCGCCGGTGCCCGGGTGTACTGCTCGGTGCGGGCCGAGCGCGTGGTGGCCGAGGGCCGCCGCGCCCGCGCCCTGCGCGGTCACATCGTCCGGCCGCCGCTCGGCGAGCCGTGCGGCGAGGTCGAGATCGAGGCCCGCGCCGTGGTGCTTGCCGCCGGGTGCATGGCGAGCCCCATCATCCTCGCGCGTAGCGGTCTCGGCGGCCGCAGCGGCTGGCTCGGCCGAGATCTCCAGTTCCATCCCGGCCTGGCGATGATGGCCCTGTTTCCCGAGCGCATCGATCCCTGGACCGGGGCAACGCAGGGCTACCACTCGCTCTCCTACCTCGACCAGGGCCTCAAGCTCGAGGTGCTCTGGGCGCCGCCCGGCGTGCTGGCCGCGCGTCTGCCCGGCATCGGTCACGACTACCAGCACGAGCTGCGGCGCTACGCCCACCTCGCGCCGTTCGACGTCATCGCCGCCTGCGAGCGCTCGCGCGGCACGGTGCGACCCCGGGGCGGGAGCTGGGACCCCGAGATCCGCTTCGAGCTGCATCCCCAGGACTTCGCCCTCTTGCAGCGCGGCCTCGGCATCCTGGCCGACATCTGCTGGGCCGCCGGGGCCGAGGCTATTCTGCCGGGCCTGCACGGGATCCCCGAGATGCTGCGCAGCCCGAGCGAGGCCGAGATCCTGCGCACCCGCCGGCTTCGCCCCGCGGACGCGATCATGGCCGCCAACCACGCCTTCGGCACGACCCGCATGTCGCGCGAGCCGGGCCAGGGCGTGGTCGACGAGCTCGGCCGCTGCCACGACATGGACAACGTGTACGTGGCCGACACGGGGATCTTCTCCGGCAGCTCCGCCGTCAACCCCATGCTGACCTGCATGGCCCTGGCCGATCGCGTCGCCGGGGCCGTCGGCGCGAGCCTGTAGCAGCGAGCCGGTGGCAGCGCGCCGCCCGGAGCGGCTCACCGGCCCTGGCAGAACCGATTCAGGGCCTCGACGACCTCGGTGTGTCGCTGCGGGAGCTTCTGTACGGCCTGATTCGCGACCTGGACCTTGCCCTGGTCCCCGGTCTCGAAGCCGGTGGCGGCATCGCGCGCGACCTGGGCGAACTCCTCCATCACCCGCCGGTACTGCGCGCGAAAGCCCTTGAGCTCCTCGATGGTCAGCTCGACGCGCTCGACCTCCTGCACCGCGAGATCGAGCTCGCGCGCCAGGACCCGCCACTTGGCCGGGTCGCGCTCCGTCGGGATCCCCTGGCGCGCCGCGTGCTCGTTCATGACGCCGACCAGGGCGTTGCACTGGCCGAGCCGCTTGCCCTGGCAGCCCGAGAGCGCGAGACACGCCGCCACGGCGATCGCCGCGCTCGTGAGCCGGGAAGCCAGATCCGCCATTCGCTCCGTCCTTCCCGGGGGACCAGGCCCGCCCCGGGACATGGAAGGGCGATCCTACGCGATCATCCGCCGGCGGCAACACCGAGGTTCGGTTTCGCCCTTGGGTTGCGGGCGCAGCCCGCGGTAGTGTGCGCCATGGCCGGCGACCGGCTCGTGTGGATCGATCTGGAGATGACCGGGCTCGACCCCGAGCGCTGCCGGATCGTCGAGATCGCCACGGCCGTGACCGACGCCGAGCTCGACCTCGTGGCCGACGGCCCGAGCCTGGTGGTGCACCAGCCCGAACCGGTGCTCGGCGCGTGCCAACCCGAGGCGCTGGAGCTGCACCGCCGCTCGGGCCTGCTGGAGCGCGTGCGCGCCGCCCGGCTCGCGGAGCGGGAGGCCGAGGCCGAGACGCTGGCCTTCGTGCGCCGGCACTGCGAGCCGCGCGCTTCGCCCCTGTGCGGAAACTCGGTGTGGAAGGACCGCCAGTTCCTGGAGCGGTACATGCCCGAGCTGGCGGCGTTCCTGCACTACCGGACCATCGACGTGTCCACCATCAAGGAGCTGGTGCGCCGCTGGTATCCGGAGCGCTTCGCCGCCCCGCCCAAACGCAAGACGCACCGCGCCCTGGACGACATCCACGAGTCCATCGCGGAGCTGCGCTGGTACCGCCGGCACGTGTTCGTGGCGCCCGGCTAGTGCCGCGCGGCATGACTCCTGGTATGCGTTCACGCATTGCGGCGCTAGCAACGACGGCTCGCCGAGTCGGCCGCGATCACGGCTTACGTCCTCGGCCCGGGTCCTCACGTACGGGAGTACGCTGCGGCCCGGGCCTCCGGGCGCGCTCGCGCTCGCGGCCGCCTGACGAGCCGGGTGTTGGAATGCGTGAACGGTTACGACTCCTGGGGGCCAGGCGTCGTTCCGGCGCGCGAGGAGCCTCGGACTGCGCCGCCGCCCCGAGCGGCCGCCGCACAGCCCGTCTTGACTCCATGAGCCCTATGCATCATGATGCTTGCATGAGAACCACCTTGACGCTCGAGCCCGACGTGGCACGGCTGCTCGAAGAGGAGGCGCACCGGCAGCGCAAGCCCTTCAAGCACGTGGTCAACGAGGCCATTCGACGGGGCTTGACGCAGCGGGTGGGACGGCGTGCCTCACCGCGCTACCGGGTGACGCCCCATCGAACCTCACTTCGACCGGGCCTCGACCCCGTGGCATTCAACAAGCTCAGCGACGAGCTCGAGGACGAGGCCGTGCTCGGAGCCATGGTGCGGCGGCCATGATCGTGCCGGACGTGAACATGCTGCTGTACGCGGAGATCGACGCGTGCCCGGCACACCCGGCGGCGCGGCGGTGGTGGGAGCAGCTACTGAACGGCGAGCGACGAGTGGGCATCGCTCCCGCCGCCGCGTTCGGCTTCGTGCGCATCAGCACGAACCGGCGGGTGTTTGCCGAGCCACTCGCCGTCGGCGATGCCCTCGCGCGTGTCCAACGATGGCTCGACCGCCCGCAGGTGAGCTACCTCGTCCCGGGCACCCGCCACCTCGGGATCGCCTTCGATCTGTTGCGGCGATTGGGCACGGCCGCGAACCTCACGACCGACGTCCAGCTCGCCGCTCACGCCATCGAGCTCGGGGGCGAGCTGCACTCGAACGACGGCGACTTCGGGCGCTTCGACGGCCTGCGCTGGGTCAACCCCCTCGCGCTCTAGCCGCCCGGGGTGTACCGCGCCCGGGACGACATCCACGAGTCAATCGCGGAGCTGCGCTGGTACCGCCGGCACGTGTTCGTGGCCCCCGTGGCGCCTGCCTGGCGAAAGCCGTGCAGGTGCACGACGTACCACTCGCCGCGCCAGGAGATGAGCGCGCTGACCGCGGCCTACCCGGCCAGAAAGGGGTTCTCCACGCGAACGCCTTCGATCACCTGACCGTGGTTCAGATCCTCAGTCAGCAGAACCTCGGCGCCGGCCGCGCCAGCGGCTACCACGACGAGCGCATCCCAGAACGAGAGGCGGTGAAGCTCCTCCAGTTCGGCGGCGCGCAGCACGTGCTCCAGCTCCGTGGGGCCCCGCAGCCAGATGCCGTAGGTGCGCACCAGTTCCCGCGCCGACGGCCTGCTCAGGGGCTGTGGGATCTTGCGCGTGATGGTGGTGTAGAGCTCTTGGAGGACCTGCATGCTGAGCGCGCCGGCCTCCGTCTCCCACAGCTCGGCGACTCTCCGCTTCGCAATCGCCTGCTTCACCGGCTCGTCGCGGTTGTGCGCATAGACGAGCACGTTGGTATCGACGAAAACCCTAGCGCCGCTCATGGATCTCGTCCCGGCTGAGCTTCGGCAGCGGCCCCATCGCAAAGCCGCGTTCGAGCAGGGCGCGCGCCCGTCGCTTCGCCAAGACGTAGCGGTCCGCGCCCCTCGCCAGCTCCTCGATCGTGTCGGCCAGCAGGCGGTTGAGCGAGGTGCCGCGACGCGCGGCCAGGGCCTTCGCCTTCTTCAGCACTGGGGCCTGCAGGCGCAGGGTGAGGTTCTGGCTTGCCATGGATCGACCCTAGCACGATGGACGCGTGCATACAAGCACGCTGGAATCGTGCAGACCATGCGGCGGCAGCGAGCGGCGCATGTCGAGCGGCGTCGATCACGCGCCGCCCGCTGCCCTGATGCTGCGCGCTGTCTGTGGGTCCCGCCTCTGCGGGCCGCTGGGACGCGACCATCATCGCCAGCAAAGACGGCACGAGCTGGGAGCCGCTACCGTTCTGGGCGCACGCCAGCCTGGCGGCGGTGTGGGGCAGGGGGCCCGAAATCTACGCCGCAGGCGACGCGGGCAGATGCCCGCGGCGCGCTCGGCGAGGGCGAGCTGCAGCAGGTGCTCGCGACGCCCATCGACCGGCAGTTCCCGGCACGCGTGGGCGTGGTGCCGCTGGCCGCGCCCTTCGACCCCGCCGATCCCGCGTCCATCCGCGTGCGCAGCGTGGCCGCCCACAGCCTGGGCCGGGCGCTCGAGCGCTGCCCGCAGTTCTCCCACGTCAGCGACATCTCGACCGACCTGCCGAACGTCGGCGGCCTGGAGGGCCTGCGCCTGATCGCCGCGCGCTACCGGCTACGCTACCTGCTGCTCTACTCGGAGCAGATCGAGGACGACACCCACCTCAACGGCTGGGCGTTTCTCTACCCGACGCTGCTCGGGGTCTTCGCCGCGCCGGGCGTCACGGTGGAGAGCCGGGGCCTGGCGCAGGCCGATCTGCTCGACGTGCGCACGGGCACGGTGCTGCTCTCGGTGGTCGAGCCCATGCAGGTCTCGGAGCTGCAGTGGGCCATCGGCGCGGGGCGGGCGCACGCCCGGGCGCAGGCCGAGGAGGCCGATCGCGCCGCGGCAGTGCTCGCCAGGCGCGTGGGCCAGCAGGTCGGCCTGCTGCTGGCATGGGCGGAGGAGGCCGGCCAGGGCCGACGCGCCCCGGTGACGCGCATCCTGCCGGCGCCGATCGCGCCCACGCCTACCGCCGACGCGCCTGCCGCGGCCGCCGCGTCCGCGTCGCCCGAGCACGGGGCGGGGCAAGGCGTGGCGCAATCGCGCCCGTCGACCTAGCATGCGCTCGTGAGCCGAGAGCGGGACGCGGAGGCCGATCCTGCACCCGCGGGCCCTGACGGGCCACCGCACGAGGAGCTCGGCAGCCCGTCCCGGCTCGCGCGGAGCTGCCCGAACGGTTGCGCTTGACCCTCCCGTGTACTTGTACAAGTATCACGTACATGAGCGTCCTGCCCATCGCCGAGGCGCGCCGGCGGCTGCCCGAGCTGGTGCACAAGGTGGCCGCGGGGCATCCGCCCATCGCCATCGGCCGGCGCGGTCGGCCGGAGGCGGTGATCGCCGCGCCGGGGGCCGTGCGGCCGGTGCGGCCGCGGCGCAGCCTGCGCGGGCTGGCGCGGCTGGTGGGCGACGCCGAGGGCCTCGATCAGGCGCAGGCCGAGCTGCTGGCCGCCCTACAGGCGTCGCTCGCGCGCACCGCGCGGCAGATCGACGGCGAGGCCGAGGCGTTCCGGCCGTGAACGTCGTCGTGGACACGCACCCGCTGGTCTGGCACCTGACCGACCAGCCGCGTCGGCTCAGCCGGCGCGCCCGGCGGGTGATCGAGGACGCCGAGCAGGCGCACGCCACGGTCCACGTGCCGACCATCGTGCTGATGGAGATGGTCCTGCTGGAGCGCGCCGGACGGATCGCCGTGGGCTGGGGCGAGCTGCGGGCGCAGCTCTCGCTGTTGCCGGGCTTCCGCGTCGAGCCGCTCGAAGCGGAGGACGTGGAGCAGGCGCGGGCGCTTGCCGGGCTCGCAGACCCGTTCGACCGGATGATCGCGGGCACCGCGCGGCGGCTCGGCCTGCCGCTGCTCACGCGCGACGCTGCGCTCGCCTCGGTGGTCGAGACGCTCTGGTAGGCCCGGCCGC
>JACQWT010000111.1:8735-11719 GCA_016209145.1 Deltaproteobacteria bacterium
CCATCCAGCGGCGGCATGTGCATGCGGCCAAGGGGGCTACGACGCGCGGGCGGCGCGATGGCTTGAAGGCAGGCCACGAGGCCGCCGGCTTCAGCCCCGCTCGTGCCCCCGATGGCCGTGACGTAGCGCGCGAAGGGCGCGAGCAGGCCGGCAGCGGCGGGCGCCTCGCAGGCTGCGACGAGCACCGCGCGCGCCGCCGGCCCGAGCGCCAGCGCGTGAGGCTCGAGATCGAGCCCCACGGCGTGGTGGGGGCCGCTCCACGTGCGACCCAGGGCCTGGCAGGCAAGCTCGAAGCGGCTGAGCTCGGCGCGCTCGGCCGGGCCGAGCGGCCCGCGCGGTACCTTCTCCCCGAGCCGGCACAGGGCCGCGTGGAGCTCGACCGCCAGGCCCTCGGCGCGCTCGGGCCCGCCTTCCACGAGGCAGAAGCGGGGCGAGAGGCAGCCGCGCTGGTCGAAGACGACCACGTCGCGGGCGAGAGCGGCCGCCGCCTCGCCGAGGATCGCGCCGCGCTCCAGCGCGGCCACGCCCAGGCCCGTGCCAAAGGCCCGCACGCGCACCCCCGGCGGGAGCGAGGCCAGGATGGCGGCGAGCGAGGCGTCGCTGCCGTACAGGTGAAGCTCGTCGCCCTCGGCGACGAGCTCGCCCAGCGGCGCGCTCGTAGGGCAGAGCACGGCGCGGCCGCCGGCGCGGGCGAAGCCCTCCGAGTCCCCGAGCGCGCGCACCAGGAGCTCGGCCACGACCGGATCGCGACGCGAGGGCCGGATCCGCAGCTCCGGAGCGCAGGCCGCGGCAAAGGCCAGGGCGCGCAGCGCGGCGGTGCAGACGGTGGACGCGAGCACCACCGCGCAGCGCCCCCGGGGGGCGGCGCCGGCCGCGGCCACGAGCTCGGCAAGCTCGCCCGGGCTCGGGTCGGTCTCGAGGTAGTGGGCCAGGGCAAGCTCGACGCCCTCGGGCGAGAGCCCGCTCGACGCCGGCAGGCGCCGGCGCGCCTCGGCCCCGAGCGGATCGGTGGCAGAGCCGAGAGCGCGAGCGGCGCGCACCACGCTCCGGACGCGCGCCAGGAACGCCGCGCCGGCGCTCACCACGGCACCCCGGCGCCGGCCGGCTCGGCGGCGCCGCCCAGCGCCTCCTCGATCGCGAGCGAGCAGCCCCGCGCCGGCGCACCGCGCTGGCGGCCGCGAAGCTCGACCGAGCCGTCGGGAAACGCGCGCACGAGATCCTCGGTCAGGATACACACGGCCGAGTCCACGTTGCCCAGATCGACGAGCCGGCACAGGCCCTCCTCGCCCGCGAAGAGCGGCTCCAGGCGGACGGGGTCGACCGCCTCGGCCCGCAGCCACGGCGGCGGGTAGTAGCGCCCGGCAGCGCCGGCGTCGGGCCGCCCCTCTACGGCGTCACGCAGCAAGCGCTCGTAGAGCTGGCTCGCAAGCTCGGTCATGCCGTACTCGCCCACGACGAATGCCGGCGCCAGGCCGAATGCCTCGGCGAGACGGCGGCGAAGCTCGCTCGGCTCGATCTCGCGCGTGTGCCCCTTGAAGCCGCCCGTGTACATCACGCGGCTTCCTTGGGGCAGCCGCAGGTCGTCGCGGCCGCCCTTGGCCAGCAGCTCCGCCAGCGCGAAGGCCGTGCCCGCCACGAGAGCGGGCTCGCCCCGATCGCGCGCGCCGCGGCAGGCGCGGGCCACCGCCTCCACGTCGAGCTTCCGGCCGTCCCAGTGCCAGCTTGCCCGGGGATCGAGCCGCTCGGCAAAGCGGGCCAGCATGAACGAAAGCGAAGAGTCGGGGGCCTGAGCCTCGGGCAGGACGAGGCCCATGAAGCCCAGCCGGCCGCGCTCGGGCCAGAGCATGCGCTCGCCCCAGCGCAGAGCTGCCAGGGCGTAAGTGGCGGTGGTGCGCATGGCGTGCGCGCCGCGGCCGGCGGGTCCCGCCGTCGTGCCGCTCGTGCGAAACACCCGCTCGTCCTGCGCGGCCGGATGCGCGGCGATGCGGCGCAGCCGGAACAGCTCGCAGGGCAGGGCGGGGATGTCCGCCGCGCGATGCAGCCCGCGCGGATCTACGCCGCGCGCGCGCAGGAGCCGCCCCATCTCGGGCACGCGCTCGGCCTGGAAACGCGCGATGGCCACGCCGAGAGCGTCGAAGGACTCCTCGTCCGCGCCACCGCTGCCCGCCGCCCCGAGGCCGGCGTGCCCCGCTGCCAGGCTCCGCTCGATGAAGCGCCGCACCCGGGCGTGAAGCTCCTCGCTCGCCTGTATTGGCGAGGACGCGGCAGGATCCTCCGCGGGCCGCACTACTCTAGCCGCTCCAGGACCTGGCGCAGCTCCTGCCCGAAGTCCAGGAGCAGGCGCTCCTCGATGGTCAGGGCGGGCGTGAGCGTGATTACCTCGCCGGCGACACCCCCCGTAAGCACCACGTAGCCGCGCAGCAATAGCTCGCGCATGGCCCGCAGCGCGCTGGCACCGCTGTCAAGCTCGATGCCGAGCATCAGGCCGACCCCCCGCAGCTCGACGAGATGCGGGCACCCCGCAAGCTCGGCGCGCCAGCTCGTCAGGATCCGCTCGCCCAGCTCGCGCGCGCGCTCCGCGAGCTTGCGGAAGCGCACGGCGTCGATCGTGGCCACGGCCGCGGCACAGCAAAGCGGCGCGCCGACGTGAGTCGAGGTGTGGATCACTTCGTCCCCGCCCGTCCAGGCGCGCATGACCGCCTCCGGCGCGATGCAGGCGCTGATGGGCAGCCCGCCGCCCAGGCCCTTGCCGACGCAGACGATGTCCACGCCGGCGTCCTGCTCGGCCGAGCGCAGCATGGCCCCGCAGCGGCCCAGCCCGGTCCAGATCTCGTCGGCAATCACCAGCGCGCCGTGGGAGTGGGCGAGCTCGCACAGCCGGCGCAGGAAGCCCTCGGGCGGCACGATGCAGCCTCCCCGGCCGAGCACCGGCTCGACCAGCACGGCGCCCACGGTGCCGGCGGCAAGCTCGGCCTCGACGCGGA
>JACQWT010000543.1 GCA_016209145.1 Deltaproteobacteria bacterium
AGAACGACCCGCAGAACTGCGGCGGCTGCGCCTACGCCTGCCCCCAGAACCAGGTCTGCGCCAAAGGGCAGTGCAGCCTGCTGTGCGTGGGCGGCACGACCAAGTGCGGATCGACCTGCGTGGACACGAACCTCGATCCGGCCAACTGCGGCGGCTGCAACAAGCCCTGCCCGCAGGGGCAGGTGTGCGCCAACGGCGCCTGCGCCCTGCAGTGCGTGGGCGGGACGACGCTGTGCAGCAACAAGTGCGTCGACACGAGCCTCGATCCGGCCAACTGCGGGAGCTGCAACAAGGCTTGCGCCGGCGGCGAGAGCTGCAAGAGCGGCGCGTGCGTCTCGCCCACGAAGTTCCCGGGCTCGGTGCTCATCTCGGCAAGCGAGGGCGACCAGATCAACGCCTGGATCGGCTCGCCGAGCCAGGCGTGGACCCTGTGCTACCGCCGCTCGACGCACGGCGCCAGCGCCGCGACCTTCCACAACAACTGCAACAACAAGGGCGTGAGCGTGAGCGTGGCGCAGCTCAACTCCGGCCGGAAGATCGGCGGCTACGCCTCGGCAGCCTGGACCACCGCGAACAACTACAAGGGCGATACGAGCTCGTTCCTGTTCTCGCTCACCTACGGCTACAAGCACGCCTGCGGCGGGAGCGGCAGCGGGTGCTCCTGCGGCGCTTGCCCGTACTACATGTACGACTACGTCACCTACGGGCCGACCTTCGGCGGCGGCCACGACTGGAACGTGGCGAACGACATGACCACCGGCTACTGCAACATCGGGCATACCTACAACTGCCGCACCGGCAGCTACGGCACGGCGCAGTGCCGCGACGACTTCTGCGGGTCCTACAGCAGTTGGAACGTCACCGAGCTCGAGGTCTGGGTGAAGTAGCCCGGTAGCCTACCGCCCCGCCGGCGCCCGCCGGCGCCGCTGGTCGAGCGCGAGTAGGCCCAGCTCGCCCAGCAGCAGCGCGAGCAGGCCGAGAGCCACGTAGGACGAGACGTCGACCGGCGCGGGACGAGCGCCGGAGGCGGCCTCGGCGCCGCCCTCCAGCGGCAGGCGCGGGGCGAGATCGATCTCGGCCTCGTCGATCGCGGCGACGCGGCGGGCCGTCTGCTCGCCCAGGCGCAGCTCGTAGAGGCCGAGCCGCGACGGGCTGAAGCGCCACGCGCCGGCCTGGCCAGCGAGGAGCAGCGGCGCGCCCGGTCCGCCCGGCCAGAGCCGCACGACCTGCACCTCCGGATAGCCCTCGAAAGACCACGTCGCGCCCACGGGGGTGCGGGCCGCACCGCCGAGGCCGCGCGCCGTCTCGACCAGGTGCGCCAGCAGCCCGAGGAAGCCCGGGCGCAAGACGAGATCGCTCTGCTCGAGGTCGAGCGGCAGCGCGAGGGCGTACATCACGCCCCGACCGATGCGGCGGCGCAGGAGGAAGGGCGCTCCGTCGTCGAAGCGGCCGAGCACCTCGAGGCCGTCGTCCCGCTGCAGATCGAGCTGCGCACGGCCGGCCGGGGAGATCTGCTGCAAGCTCGCCGCGCTCTCGCCCAGGGGCACGCCATCGCCGAGCTCGATGCGCGCCTTGCGGCTCGGCGTGGCGCGCCAGCGCACGAGGGCGGGCAGCAGCGGCGCGAAGCCGGCGCCAAGCGGCGCGGCCGCGGCCGTGGGGCCCAGCGCCAGCAGCAGGACGCCCCCCCGCCGCGCCCACCCGTCCAGGGCACGACGCGCCTCGGGCGTGAAGCCGGGCGGGTCGTCGACCACGAGCGCGCCAAGCGGGTCGAGCTCGGCGCCCTGCTCGGGCACCGCGGCAAGGGGCTGGATCTGCACTGCCAGCGCCGCGAAAGCCTGCTCGACGGGCGGAGCGCCTCCCGTGGCGGTGCGGTTGCGCGCGGCGTCGCTCACCACGCCGGCGCGCGTCTCCGCCCCGGCCGAAGCCACCGGCGCGCGGTCGTCCTCGGCGAGCGCGTCGCCCGCCGTGAGCGCCGCGTCGAGCACCGCGCCCGGCGCCGCCGGGCTGCCCGCCGCCAGCGCCAGAACGAGATCGCTCGGGCCCTCGCGCACGCGCACGGGCGCTTCGACCAGGATCTTGTCGCCCGCGCGGATCTGAACACGGCGCGGGGGCGCGCTCGCCGAGCCCGGCGTGGCGGCAGCGGAGGCGCGCGCCGAGGCCGGCGGCGTCGCGCTCCCCGCGCTTGCCGCCGTGGACGCAGCGGCCTCGGCCCGGGCGCCGCCGGCGCAGGCCAAATGCACCGCGACCTGTGCCCCGACGCGGTCGGCCCAGACCACGCCGCAGTTGGGTAGGTCCGCGCGCAGCTCCGGCAGCGGCGCCCAGAGCTGCGCCCCACCCCAGCCTGGAACCTTGCCCCCTCCTTGGGGCCGCTCGGCCATGTCGCTGAGCAGCACGATCCGCCTGTCGACCTGGGCCACCTGACGCAGTAGCTCGCCGCCCAGCGCGAGGGCGCCGGCGAGATCGGTGCCGCGATCCGAGGGCCCGACCTCGCCCAGCGCGGCCTGCGCCGCGCCGAGGTTGCCGCTCGCCGCCAGGGCGACGCGCGCCGGCCGGCCGGCGAGCACCAGCGCCACGGCGTCGCCCGGACCGAGCCCGGCCACGAGCTCGCGCGCGGCTTGGCGCGCCAGCTCGAGGCGGGTGAGCCCGCCCGCGCGGCCGCTCCACGCGGCCCGCATGCTCAGCGAGTCGTCGAGCACGATGGCCAGCGCGACCGAAGCGCCGCGGCGCCGGACGACGGACAGGCGCGAGCACTCGATGAAGGGCGTGGCGCCGAGCAGCGCCAGCCCGACGATGCACAGCGCACGGATGACGAACAGGACCCGGTCCTCCAGCGCCCGGCGGCGCCGGGCAATCGCGGGCCGGGCGGGCACGAGGTGGGCGGCGGCAAAGGGTCGCTCGCGCGGGGGGCGCCGGCGCAGCAGATGAGCCACGAACGGGATCGCGGCCAGCGCGGCAATGGCGAGAGCGGCCCCCGTGAGGAAGCTCATCGCCGGGCCTCCGCCACGGCTCGCACGACGTCGCGCACGACATCGATCGGGGGATCGCTGGAGCAAGCCCGCACCAGCCGTCCGCCCTCGGCCTGCACGGCCCGGGCCCACCCGTCCGTCAAGGCCCCCAGGCCGGCCAGGTACTCGGCGCGGGCAGCGTCGGCGTCCGTGGTGACCGCGTCGTCGCCCTCGATGGCGCGCAGGCGCACCTTGCCGTGGTAGCCGAGAAGTCGCTCGGCCGGATCGAGGACCTGCACGACGCACAGGGCCCGCGAGCGGCAACCGAGCGAGGCCACCGCGCGCGGCGCGCCCGCCGGCAGATCCAGCAGATCGGAGATGAAGACCACAACCGAGCCGCGCCTGGCCCGGTGGGCGAGAAGGCGCACGCGGCGCGCCAGCGCGTCGGGATCGCGGCGCAGATCGGTCCCGGCCCGCGCCGCCGCCAGCGTGCCGACCACGCGCTCGAAGCCGCCCTCGCCCGTACCCGGTGCGAGATCCCGGGCCTGCTCCGCGCCGACCCAGCACAGGCCGACCGGATCACCTCCCGAGATCGCGACGCGCGCCAGCGCCGCGCCGAGCAGCGCGGCGTAGGCGAGCTTCGCGGCCGGCGCGTCCGGTCCGTGGAAGGACATCGAGAGCGTAGCGTCCAGGCACAGCCACAGGGCCCGATCGGTGTCCGTCTCGAACTCGCGCACCATGAGCTTGTCGTGCTTGAGCAGACTGCGCCGGTCGAGGAAGCGCAGGTCGTCGCCCGGCACGTAGGGACGCTGGCCGCCGAACTCCACGCCCGCGCCACGGCGTCGGCTGTGATGAAGACCGGCGTAGACGCCTTCGGCCACCACCCGCGCGCGCAGCCGCAAGGGCGCGATCTTGCCCCAGTCGATGGGCAGGCCGAGGCGAGTCGCGCTCATCGCACGCCAAAGAGGATGCCCAGGGCCACCGCCGCGAGCGCCGCCACCACGGCCGCGATCGTCCAGAGGCGTTGCTCGAGGCGGCGCCGCCCGGCGTCGCGCGCGCTCCGCTGCTCTTTGCTGTCGGGGCCGACCGCGGCGACGACGACGCGCACCGAAGCGCCGCGCGAGCGCGGCGCCGGCGCGTCGCCCTCGGCATCGAGCGAGCGCAGCGTGGTGCTCGCGCCGCCCTCCGGCCCCGGGGCCGCGGCGGGGCAGGCCGCCCGCACCGCGCGGCCGAGCTCCAGCGCCGAGGCGAAGCGCTCCTCGGGCCGCTTGGCCAGGGCCTTGGCAACGGCGTGCTCGAGCTCTTCCGGGATACTGCGCTCCGGGGCGGCACGGCGCACGAGCGGCACCTCCTGGTCGAGGTGGGCCATCATCGTGGCGATCGGCCCCGAGCCGACGAAGGGCAGCTCGCCCGCGAGCATCTCGTAGAGCATGACGCCAGCGGCGTAGAGATCGCAGCGTGCGTCGAGCGGCTCGCCCCGGATCTGCTCGGGTGACATGTACGCCGGCGTCCCGAAGACCATGTCCCGGGCCGTGAGCTGCGTGAGCTGCGTGCCGGTCAGATCGCCGTGGATGACCTTCGCCAGGCCGAAGTCGACCACGCGCACCACCGGCACCGGCGCCTCGGCGGGTTCGTCCTCGGGCTCCGGCACGGCGCCCGCGAGCAGCACGTTGTCGGGCTTGAGATCGCGATGGATGACGCCGGCCCGATGGGCCTCGTCCAGGGCCTCGCAGATCTGCCAGAAGATCGCCACCGCCCGGTCCACGCCGAGCTGGCGGCGCCGTTCGAGGTAGCGCTCCAGCGAGGGGCCGGCGACGTACTCCAGCACGATCGCGAGCAGCCCCTCGTCCTCCACCAGTTCCAGCAGCTTGACGACGTGCGGGCCCTCCAGGCGCCGCAGGATCTTCGCCTCTCGCCGGTAGCGCCCGACGATCTGCGGATGGTTGCAAAGCTGCCGGTGGACGACCTTGAGCGCCACGCGCTCGCCCTCCGGCTCGGAGGCGCGGTCGCGCGCGAGGTAGACGGTGCCGGTGGCGCCCGTGCCGATGACGCTCAGTACCTCGTAGCGGGAGGCGACGAGGCGCCCGGGCTCGATGCCGCCGGGCTCGGGGCCGCTCACCGCGCCCTCCCGGCGGCCCCCGCGCCCAGACAAGCCCGGATGATCTTCGGGCTCAGGAGCTCCGGATCGAGCACGCTCGCCGGATCCGCGCGGCGCCACTCGGCGCACGCGCTTGCGGCCAGGCTACCCGCGCCGAGCGCTGCGTAGATCTCGACGAGCTGCCGGTAGACCGCGGCCGCTTGCGGCTGGCTCAGGCCCGGGGACAGCAGGCCGGCGCCGCGGCCCAGGGCCTCCACGTAGCGCCCCTGACGCACCTCGGCCGCGAGCAGCGGGATCTCCAGCTCCGCGCGCCGCTGCGCCTCGCGCGCCTGGCCCGCGGCCTGGCTCTGGACGAGCTCCGCGGCGGCGCGCGCGGCGCGCCGGCCGGCCTCGGTGAGCCCGAGGTCAGTCAAGGGCACGAGGATGGCCTCGCCCTGGCGCAGCTCGACCCGCTGCAACCCGTTGTAGCTCGCGACGATCCAAGCCTTGTCGCGGTGGTCCAGGAAGCGGTACGCGAGCGACTGCGTCGTGTCGCCCTGCCGCGCCACGTAGTGCAGGTTGTAGGGCACGACTATCTCGCTGCCCACGGCCGGCGGGAGCCACGGATCCGAGCCGTTGATGCGCGCCAGCACCGCGGCGCGCTTCTCCCAGCCCAGCAGCCGCTCGGCCAGCTCCGGCCAGCTCTCCCCGCCCTGGGTCCGGTAGAAGCCCACGGCGGGGATCTCGAGGCGCATGCCCGGCACGAGGGCACCCGAGCGGCCCTCCAGCCCGCTCGCCGCCACGATCACCTGCTCGAGCTCGATACGGCCGTACACGCGCTCGGCGATCTGGCCCACCGTCTCGCCACGGCGCACGACGTACGGGAAGGCTCCCGCCTCGATCGCGGCGCCCAGGGCGGCGGCGCCGAGGAGCGCTGCCGCCAGCCAAAGATGTCCACCCGTCTTCACGGTGCGCAAGCTTACCAGCCCGAGGGACGCTTTGGCGATGCACACGGCAGCGGCCCACCACAACGGCAACCGGGGCGCCATCAAGGTGCTGCACCCGGCGCTGTGCGCGAACGAGTCCGGGAACCACGAGGGTATGCGTTCACGCATTGCGGGGTTAGCAACGACGGCTCGCCGAGTCGGCCGCGATCGCGGCTTACGTCCTCGGCCCGGGTCCTCACGTACAGGAGTACGCTGCGGCCCGGGCCTCCGGGCGCGCTCGCGCTCACGGCCGCCTGACGAGCCGGGTGTTGGAATGCGTGAACGGTTACCCACGAGGAGAGCGACCCATGCGCCGCCGCGGCCGGCTGCGCCCAAGCTACCGCCCGTCCCTCTCCCGTCCATCGGCTGACGGGCCGCTGCCCCAAGGGTGCTGCGGACCGGCGCAACGTCTGGCAGCTTGGGCTCATGACCGAGCTCTTGGAGAAGGCGCTCGAGAAAATTTCTCGCTTGCCCGAAGCGGAGCAGGACGCCATCGCCTCCCAGATCCTCGGCGAGCTCGAAGATGAGGCGGCCTGGGCGAAGCGCTTTGCCGCTCAGGCCGGCAAGCTCCGCCGTCTGGCTGACGAAGCGCTCGCGGAGCATCGCCAGGGAGAGACTCGCCCGCTGGACGACCTTCTTCGATCGACGACCCGCTAGCACGCCAGGAAGATGAACAGGAAGGCGAGAAGACGGGAAGACTTTCGAATAGAATCCTTCCCGCCTTCCCGTCTTCCTGTGAACATCCGGCAGGCGCTCCACGGACGCCGTCTGGCGCTTTAGCGGGTCGTTGTTTCACAACGGCGCGGCGGCGGCGGGCCGCGGCGCCTCGACGACACGGAGGACGACGTGAGACCTGTGACGAGACTTGCTGCGAAGGCCGCGCGCATCCTGCTGCCGGCGCTCTTGACCGCGTGCACGCTCGACACCGAGGCGCTCGGCCCGGGCGTGCCGGGACCGCAGGGGCCGGCGGGGGATGCGGGCGTGAATGGCGAAAAAGGCGACCAGGGCGACGCCGGGCCACCGGGCGATGCCGGCGTGAGTGGCAAGGACGGCACGCCATGCGACGCGGGCGCGCTCACCGATCACGAGAGCCGGCTTGTGGCGCTCGAGGCAGCGCTCGCGGATCACGCGAGCCGGCTCGCGGCACTCGATGCCGCGGCGTGCCCACGCGGCTCGGACTGGAAGGCGAGCGTGGATGGGAGCGCCTTGGTGTGCACGCGCTCGTTCAAGGGGGCGAGCGACGTAGTGGTCAAGGTCGGCGACTTCTGGCTCGACCGCTACGAGGCGAGCCTGTGTGGGGCTGGCGACGTGGGCGACAAGCGCGGCTTCTCGGCCACCGCAGCGGCCTGCTCGGCGCCAGGAGCTGGGCCGGGCGATAGCCCACCCAAAAACGCCGGCGAGCTTCT
>JACQWT010000040.1 GCA_016209145.1 Deltaproteobacteria bacterium
CCGAGCAGGGCCCGCGAAAGCCGGTAGGCCTCCAACCTCTCGTGGGGGAAGTAGCGCTGGGACGAAGTCGGGAGCGGCCCCGGGGGTGTGCTGGGACGGACTCGGGAGCGGCCCGGGGGTGTGCTGGGACGGACTGGAACTGGGTTGCGGCGCCATGGTTTCTCCTTTCGCCCCCGCGCAAGGAGAAACCTTGGCGCCACCCGGTTCTTGCCCCGGAGGTACTTGCCCCGAGCCTCACAAGCCAGGCGACGCGGGCGGCGTGACAGCTCTGCTGGCGCGCCGCTCGCCCGCCGCCCAGCTCACCGGGGTCCGTACAAAAGTGTCAGCGATGTCTTGATCTACGCCCACCTTCACCATCACCGTGACCACGACCATCACCTTCACCTTACACCATGACCTTGAACCATCACCACAGGCCGCCAGTGCCCGCCGGCCCGTCGCCCCCTCCCCCGAAATCGCCGCGTCACGCGACGAATCACGGCACGACGACCGCCGCGCCGAAGCCCATCCCCACGGGCTCCGGCGGCGGCGCGGGAAGATCGATTCGCCCAGAAGCGAACAGGTGCGTGAGCAGCGTGCACACCACGCGCGAGCGCGGCTCGCCGCAGCCCGACCAGATGCCGAAGCTGTGGGCGGCGCCGTCCTCGTCGATGCGCAGCACCTCGCCGCTGTCGTTCAAGACGAGCCACGCCATCTGCTCGCCGGCCCGAGCGGCCGTGCCCCAGCCGACCTTGCCGAGCGGCTCGTCGTCCGGCCCCGTGACCGAGCCATCGACCTCGAGCAAGGCCACGGGGTCGGCGTCGAGATCGAACACGCGGCCGGCCCGATCGAGCGACAAGACGTGCATGCCGCCCACGAGCACGCGGCCCTCGGGCACGACGTCAACGACCAGATCTCCGCGCAGCCAGCGCGCCCGCGGGATGTCCACCTCGGTGCCACCACCCTGCCAGTGGGCCGGCGGCCGCGCGGCGCAAGAGGCGCAGAGCGCAAGGCCTACCAGGGCCGCGGCGCCGATCCGCCCTTCCCCAGTTGCGGCAAGCTTCATCCCCGAGGTACTAGCACGTTGCAACGCTGCTTCAACCGCCCCCGCGCCACCGCGCCAGCATCCGGCGCAAGGCTTCGTCGTCGGCCCCGGCGGCGGCGGCCTCGCCGAGGATCTCGGCCACGAGCGCGCGGCTGACCTTGGGGCTGCGGCCGGGCACAAGCGCGTCGGTGCCCCGCTCGACCTCGGCCAGGGTGGCCAGGGCGAGGGCGAGCGGCACGGCGCAGAACAGGCGCACGGGCGCGCCGGCCGGAAGCGGCCACGCCAACGTGTACTCCTCGGCTTCGGCCAGGTGCTCCCGGGCGCGCGCGCAGAGCCGGCGCAGCACGGCCATGCCCGCCTCGCGCCTCTCCGGCAGCAGGATGTCCCCCAGCGGCACCCCCTGCTCGGCGGCGAGCCGCTCGGGCAGGTAGCAGACGCCCCGCGCGTGGTCCTTGGCCACGTCCTTGACGATGTTGACGAGCTGCAAGCCCAGACCGAAGGGCACGGCGCGCATGCAGATCTGCGCGCGCCGCGCCGCATCCGGCATGGGAACGGCCGCCAAGAACAGCTCGGTCAAGAGCTCGCCCACGGTGCCGGCCACGAAGTAGCAGTAGCGCTCCAGATCCGGCAGATCGCCGAGGCGCAACTCGCCGCGTGCGCCGCCACGCGCGCTGTACTCTCGCATGCCCGAGCTCATGCACAGCACGTGCGGCCGGATGGCCGCGCGCGGGGGCCGTCGTCGCCCAGCGTGCGGTCGAAACAGGCGAAGAGCCGCGCCCGCGCGTCCGGCTCGACCGAGGCGGCGTCCTCGATGCAATCGACAAGGCGGCACAGCAGGTACGCCGTGCGCACGGCGTCGCGCAGCTCGGCCGGCAGCGCCTCGATCGACAGGGCGAAGGTGCGAGAGACGGCGGGCAGCAGTCCCGCGCACCAGTCCCGATCGGCGCGCCGCGCCGTGGCCTCGGTCATGTGAGTACCCCCGCGCCCTGTCCGTCCCAGGCCGGCGGCGCCGGGCCCGGGCGGGCCACGAGGTGTGCGACGGGCTCCGCGAACCACGCCCCCAGGCCTTCCACGATGGCGGCAAGACCAGGGTGGTCGGCAGCCGCCGCGCTCCGGACGGCACGTCGCCTGCGCCGGGCCATCTCCGCGAGCAGGGCGGCCCGCGGCACCGCGCCCCCTTCGCGCCCATTGCCGGCACCATGGCCCAGCACTTCCTCGCGAAGCCGGCACAGCACGCCAAGCTGCCGCGCGGCCTTCTCCACGGCCGCGACTGCCTCGTCGCCCGCGCCGCACAGCTCGACCGCGCCGGCGAGGGGCAAAGCGAACAGGACCGCGGCGTGCTGCTCGGCGGCCGCGTGCTGCGCCCCGCGCCCCGCTGGCGCCAGGGCGCGCAGCATCTCGCGGATCGCCCGCCGTCGCACGGACTCGCGCCGCGCCAGCGGCACGTCAAGCCGGTCGAGCAGGGACAGCGCGCGCAGGAGCCCCGCTTCGCCGTACGCGTTCACGCATTCTCCCAGCCGGCTCGTCAGGCGGCCGCGAGCGCGAGCGCGCCCGGAGGCCCGGCCCGGAGCGTACTCCTGTACGTGAGGAGCCGGGCCGAGGA
Source organism: Deltaproteobacteria bacterium (assembly GCA_016209145.1). Lineage (GTDB taxonomy): Bacteria > Myxococcota_A > Polyangia > Polyangiales > Polyangiaceae > JACQWT01. The sequence continues at coordinate 2,628 of JACQWT010000040.1, forward strand.
CGTAAGCCGCGATCGCGGCCGACTCGGCGAGCGCGCAGGATCGAGACCAAGCACCTCGGCCACGCACAGCGGCAAGAGGGCGCAGCGTCGCTCGCCGTCGCTCGGGACGAATGCCGTCTCGGCCAGCCCCGCGATAGGCTGGCGGTAGCGCTCGCCGATCTCGCCGAGACGGCCCTCGACGGCGCGAGCATCCCATCGCGCCGCCGGCTCACGGGCGGCGCGCAGGGCCGCGCGCGCGGCCGCCGGGCGGAGCGGCCGGGCGCCCGCGGCAATCGCGCGCGCCACGCCGTCCACCTCCGGTCCGATGGCGCCCGCCGCCAGCGCCACGCCCCGCGCGTGCACGCGCATGTGTCCCGTCTGGATCCCCTCGGCCGCCAGCGCGCGCAGCGCCCCGAGGTTCTGCGCCAGGCCCACGGCCGCCGCGAGCGACGCGAGATCCGCGGCCGAGCGCACGCCCGCTACCCGCCGCGCTACCTGGCAGCCGGGGTGCACCTTGCTCACGCCGCCCACCACACCCACCGCGAGCGGCAGCTCCAGCGTGCCACACAGGGCCCCGTCAACCACGCGCCAGCGAGACAGGGCGGTGTACCGGCCGCCGCGCGCGGCATAGGCGGGTGCGCCCGCCTCCACCGCACGCCAGTCCTGCCCGAAGGCCACGAGGACGGCATCTACGCCGTTCATGATGCCCTTGTTGTGCGTCGCCGCCCGGTACGGGTCGCGCTCGGCGAACACCGATGCCTCCTCGATGCCACGGGCCAATGCCTCGGGGCTGCTCTCGCCCTTGGCGCGAAGCGCCGCGAACGGGACCCGGCCGCTCGCCACGACCAGGCGACGGTCGGCGAGGTTCGACAGGATGCGCAGGCGCACGCGCCCGCCGCTGAGCTCCTCGACTCGCCCGGCCAGCCTCTCACACATGGTGTTGACCGCGTTCGCGCCCATGGCGTCGCGTACGTCGACGATGAGGTGCACGACGAGCATCGGCCCCAACGGATCGCCGTCCCCAGCAGGCGGTAGGTGGCGCACGTCGATATCCACGGCGCCTCCGCCGCAGGCGCATAGCGGCGGATCGCAGGCGTTGGCGCGCGCGATGATCTCGGCCCGGGCGCCGCGTATGGCAGCCTCGGCCGCCGCCGGATCCGGCACGCCGAGGACCTGGATCTGCCCGATCATGTGCGCCGGTGACACGCGCGTGTGCACGCCGCCGCCGGTGCGCAGGAGCTTGGCAGCGTGGCTCGCCGCCGCGATGACCGATGGCTCCTCGATGGCCATGGGCACGACCCTGTCGCAACCGTCGACGCGAAGATGGACGCAGATCCCGACCGGCAGGGTCGCGACGCCTACGGCGTTCTCCACCATGTGATCGGCCAGCTCGGCGCTCAGGCCCTCATCACCCGAGAGGATCCGCGTCTCCCGCTCGGATAGCCCCGCCACGAGCGCCACGCGGCGCTGGCGCTCTGCGAGGGGCAGGCGGAAGAAGCCGGACCAGCGTCCCGCCTCGACGGGCGGCGCAACCGGGGCCGACATGGGGAGCTGCTTGCTTGCGTCGATCATGCCCGCGATGACGCCGGCAACACCGGCGCCGGCGCGGCCGCAAAGCAGAATCCGTGCCCACCAGTAGTCCCCCTAGTCCCCAATGATCTCGTGACGTTGCAGCAACCGGCGGCCGGAGCCCCCGCCGCGGTGCCGTGCACGAGCGCACGGGCGTGCGATGGTGCACGGGCAGGCGTATGCCAGCGTAGATGCCTACTGACGCTGGTGCCCGACAACGAGCTCCCCGGAGTCCATGCCGCCGACCTGCGCGAGCCCGCAGTGCCGGCAGTACGGCAGGCGCGGCGACATCCCGCAGCCGGGGCTGGAGTTCGACGGCGCACTCGGCGATGAGCTCTCGGTCTACCGGCCTAGCGGCGGCACCTGGCACTTCCGCAACACGTCCGGGTCCATCAACACCCAGCGCAGCATCGGCACGGCCAACAAGGGCGTCGTTCCGCTGGCTGGCCTCTACGACAGCGATACGCTGACCGACCTCGTCGTCTACGAGCCGCACATGGCCAGGTTCCATCCTCGGCCCGAGATGCCTGCTTCCACCCTTGGGTTGCGGCGGCAGCCCGCGCTAAGCTCGGAGCTCGCCATGCATCACGGCTTTCGCAACGAGCAAGGGACGGGTGCGCGCCAGACCGGCGAGCTCATCGCCGAGCTCGACCACCTCAAGAGCCGTTTCGACGCGGGCACCGCGCGCGCCAAGCGCCGCCTGCTGCGCGTTCTCGCGGATCGCCCGGTTTCCCGCGCCGCCGACCTCCTGCGTTACCACGAGGCCCTCTGCTTCCTGCGCGCCTTTCCGGACGACGCCGAGGTGCTGGCGGGCGCCGAGGCGGAGCTCGGCGGCTTCGTCCGGCGCGTTGATGCCTGCCGGCGGGCGCACGGCGGCGAGCTTCCATCCCTGCTCGACAACACGGGGATCGCCGGCACTGGCTACCGCTATCCGTTCGGGCTGCCCATGGTCCGGTGGCTCCTGTCCCGGTTCGCAGGCACGCTCGAGATCGACTGGGACGAGTACGAATCCCGCGAGGACGACACGGTCGGGACCGTGCTCACGGGGCTCGCGGGCTGGGTGGAGACCGCCGCCCTGGACGACGAGCTCTTGGGATCGCAGGAGTGGTTCGAGCGCACGCGGCCGAGGCGCGGCGCGAGCGCGCTCTCGCGTCTCGTGACGCGCCTCGATCGATCGGGTCTTCCCGCGGAGATCCAGGAGACCCTCTTCAACAACCTCAACCTCACGGTCCGCTGGGATGTGGGCGATTGCGCCGGCTCGCGCACGCTTGCCCGGCTGGAGGAGCCGGAGCCGTTCTTCCACCAGGGGCCGCTGCGCGGACGCACCGCCGACCTGCGCGGCGAGATCTGCCGGAGCCTGCCGCGCGTCCCTCCGGCTCGGCCGGCGCGGGCCCGGCGCCTGCTCGATCTGGCACGCTGCGCCCTCGCCGTGCGCGAGCGCGAGCTGTACCCGATTGCGCTCGGCAACCTCGCGGAGGTGTACGAGATGCCGGTGGGACAGGGCGTGCGGATCATGCTCTACGGCATGCAGCCCGACCGGCGGCTGCCCATCGAGACCGACTTCGGCGCCTTCGTCGTGAAGAACGGCATGCCGGTCGGCTACGGCGTCGGGGCGCTGCTGCTCGACCGGGTGGAGATCGCCGCCAACGTCTTCCCCACGTTCCGCGGGGGCGAGTCCGCGTTCGTCTTCGAGCAGTTCGCCCGCCTCTTCCACCACCAATTCGGGGTGCGCGTGTTCCTCGTGGAGCGCTACCAGCTCGGTCACGAGAACGACGAGGGGCTCGATTCCGGCTCCTTCTGGTTCTACTACAAGCTCGGCTTCCGCTCCCTCGATCCGCGCGTGCGCGCCCTCGCGGAGCAGGAGGCCGCGCGACTGCGCCGCGAGCCCGGCGCCCGGACGGCGCGCTCGCTGCTGCGGCGTCTGGCCCGCTCGAACGTCGTGTTGTCCCTGGACGGGAGGGGACCGGAGGCATGGCAGGAGATCTCGCTGACCGAGGTCGGGCTGGCGGTCACGCGCTTCATCGAGGAGCGCTGCGGCGGGGACCGGGCCAGGGCCGAAGCCGCCTGTGCGCCGCGCGCTGCCGCGCTCCTCGGCCTCGCGAGCCCCCGCGGCTGGCCGGCCGCCGAGCGGGCCGCCTTCACCCGGCTCAGCCCGCTCGTGCTTCTCTTGCCCGGCCTGGCCGACTGGCCCGCCGCCGATCGGCGCGCCCTGGGCCGCCTGCTGCGGGCCAAGGGCGCGCCGCAGGAGGCGGGCTATGCGCGCCTTGCCGTGAAGTACGAGCGCCTGCATCGCGCTTTGCTGGAGCTCGGCGGGAGCCCGCGCTGACGCGGCGAGCGCGCGCCCATCCGGCGCAAGCGTTCACGCATTCTCCCAGCCGGCTCGTCAGGCGGCCGCGAGCGCAAACTGGTGAACAGGAAACCGGGAACTGATCTACTGCTTCCGAGAATCGTCGCGCGGCGCGAGGATTTCTCTCCGCCCGCTCCCGCTCGCTCCCGAAGTGCGGAAGTCGGGAGCGGGAGCGGGAGCGGGAGCGGGTCGGACGGAGTTGGGTTGCGGGCGAAGCCCGCGCTGAGAACTGAGAGCGGCGCACGCTCCGTTCTCGGTTCTCTGTTCCCTGTTCGCAGTTCACCAGTTCCTTTTTGAGAAGCTGCCTGCGGTAGAAGCCAAGAGCCCGTTTTCCCGTAGCCTGTAGCCAGTAGCCCGTCGCCGGCGACGGACTTTGTCCGTCGCCCTGCCCGGATGCTGCCGCCCCGTGGCCCTGGCGGGCCGGGCGAGCTACGCTACGCCACGTGCGCTCCTCGCTTCGCGCCCTCGCCCTGACTCTGGCGCTGTGGCCCGCCGTGGCCGCGGCCCAGGACTTCGATCCGGCGGGCCGGCGGCCGCAGCCGCGGGGGACGGGGCCGGGCGAGCGAGATCGGCCGCGGGAGGGGCCGGGCGGGGCCAAGGGCCCCTCGATCGAGACGCTGATCGAGCGCTACACCGCCATCGTCCTGCAGCAGCCGGCCGCGGCGTTCCCGCTCCAGAAGCTCGCGGAGCTGTACCGGCAGCGCGACGGCTCGCTCGACAAGCTCGTCGCCGAGCTGGAGCAGCGCGCGGCCGAGCCCGGACCAGGCCAGTTCGCCGCCCGCCTGGCCCTCGCCGCGATCTACGCGCAGGCGCGCCGCCCGGCCGACGCCGCCAGGACGCTGGCGGCGGCAGCGACCGAGCGAGCGCGGGATCCCGGCCCGCGGCTTCTGCTCGCGCGCCTGGCCGAGGAGGGTGGCGACCGGGCTGCGGCGCGCCGGCACTACGAGGCCGCCCTCGGCCTGCTCGATCAGCCCACCGACAAGGAGCAGACAACTCGTGCCTTGATGCTGCTGTGCCTCGATCTCGGGGACTTCGTCGCGGCCGAGCGCTACCATGCGCTTCTGGTGCGCGCCGCGGGCGGCTCGCTCTTCGTCAAGCGGGAGCTGGGCCGCGAGCTCATGGCCCGCGGCGAGCACGCCCGCGCGGAGATCGCGCTGCGCGAGGTCGTCACTGCCGCCGCCGGGGACAACCGGGCGCTCGCGCCCGCGCTGCGCGACCTGGGTGAGTCCCTGGCCAGGCAGAAGAGGATGGCGGAGGCACTGGAGGTGCTCGGCCGGGCGCGCAGGATCGCCGGCGCCCAGGCCGGGATGCGCGCCGAGATCCTCGGCCTGCTCACCGACGTGTACCGCGAGCAGGGCAGACTCGCCGAGCTGATCGCCATCCTTGAGAGTGAAGCGGGCGGGACAGCCGATCGCGACTGGCAGCGCCTGGCCACGATCGGAGCCCTGTGCGAGGAAACCGGCCAGGTCGACAAGGCCATCGCCACCTTCCGGCAAGCGCTCAGACTGGCAGCGCGCAACGTCGAGTTGCGGGTCAAGTTGGTGCACCTGCTCCAGGCGGCGGGGCAGCTCGACGAGGCGGTGCGCGAGTACGAGGCGCTCGTCGCCGCCGCGCCGCGCAACGCCGAGTTCGTCTTCGAGCTCGCCGAGACACTGATCCAGCGGGGCGATCGCGGCAAGGCGCTCGGCCTGCTCGCCGACCTCGAGCGCCGTAGCGCCGCCGAGCCGGAAATCCTCGCCACCGTGGCCGACTTCTACGAGCGCATCGAGGAGCCCGGCCGTGCCATCAAGGTGCTCGAGCGCCTCGCGAGCAGCACGGCGGGAGATCCGCGCCACATCATCGACTTGGGAGACCGCTACTTCCAGTCGGGCGACCAGCAGCGCGCCGTGCAGGTGTGGGCGAGGATCCGCACCGTCGTGCCTGACAGGGCGCGCGCTGCGGCCCAGTTGGGCGAGATCTACCTGGAGCACGACATGCCTGCCGAGGCCCTGGAGGCGCTGCGCGAGGCCACCAGGCTCGCGCCCCAGAACGCGCGCCATCGCAAGGCCCTGGCCGTGGCGCTGGAGCGCACGGCGGGCGCGGCCCCGCACCAGGCCCGTTACCGCCACGAGGAGGCGCTGGCGCTCTGGGAGCAGATCCTGAAGGACGCCGGCGGCGACCAACTCCTGGAGCGCGAGGCCCGCTCCCACGTCGTGTCGCTCTGGGCCATCTTGCGCGTGCTGCCGGACAAGGTCGCCCCGCTCGCCGCGCGGCTCGCGGCCACGCCCCCGGATCTGGGCGCGGGCCGCCTGCTGGCGGAGGTCCAGCGGCGGCTGCAGGATCTGCCGGGCGCGGAGGCCACGCTGCGCACCGTGATCCGCCACGCCCCAGGCGACGAGTCGAGCCTGCTCGCTCTGGAGCGCGTGCTGGTGATGGAGCGCAAGCTCACCGAGGCCGTAAGCGTGCTCGCGCGCCTGGCCCAGGCCAGCCCCAAGCGCGCACGCGAGTGCTACCAGCGCATGTCGCAGTACGCGGCCGAGCTCTACCGCGACGATGAAGCCATCGAGTACGCGGCGCGCGCCGTGGAACTGTCGCCCGACGACGCGCTCGGCCATCACCGGCTCGCCCTGATGTACCGGCGCCGCCAGGACACCGCCCGGGCCGCGGCCGAGCTGCGCCGCGCCATCGCGAAGAACGACGAGCTGTACGCCGCCTACTTCGATCTGGCCGAGCTGGTGCTCTCGGCCGGAGACCCAGACGAGGCCGACCGGCTCTACCGCGCCGTCGTGCGCAAGGCGCGCGACGAGCAGTACGTGGTGCGCGCAGCGCGCCTCGCCATGCAGCTCGGGCTGGGCCGCGGCACGCTGGAGTCGCTCGAACGCGAGCTCTTGCCGGTGGCCCTGGGCAGCCCGAACAAGGCCGTCTACCGCCGCCTCCTGGTGGAGCTCTATGGCGCGATGGCCTTCCCGCTGGTGCATGCCGCCCGGCGGGGAAGCGACGAGGCGGCGGCCCAGGCCCGCGAGAAGCTCTCCCGGCTAGGTGCCCGCGCCGTCAAGCCGCTGCTCGACGCGCTCGGCGATGCAGAGCGCGCCCAGCAGCGCGTCGCCATCGAGGTGCTGGCCTACGTGCAGAACCGTGACGCCGGCCCGGCGCTGTTCAACTTCGCCACGGGTCCCGCCGACCGCGAGCTGCGCGAGCGCGCCATGGTCGCCTGTGGCACGCTCGCCGACCCGGCCCTGCTACCGCGCTACGAGAAGCTGCTCGCGCCGGCGCGGGGTGAAGCCCAGGCCGCCCTGAGCCCGGCCGAGGGTGCGGTGGCCGTGGCCGCCGCCTGGGGGGTGGCGCGCCTGCGTAGCCCCAAGGCGCTGCCGCTGTTGCGCCGCCTGCTCTCCTCGAGCTCGCCGGACGTGCGCGCCCTGGCCGCACTTGGCCTCGGGCTTGGCGGCGAGAACCGCGACGCCGCGGCGCTGGCCGAGCTCGCGCGCTCGCCCGAGGCCGGCCCGCTCGGCCGCGCGGCCGCGGCGCACGGGTTGGGTGAGCTGGGCGACAGAAGCGCGCGACCGCTGCTGTTGGCGCTGACCGACTCGACCGAGCGGCCCGTGCGCGTGGCGGCCATGCTGGCCCTGGCCCGGCTCGACAGCGCGACGGGCTCCCGGGCGGCGGCGCAGGGCGACCTGGGCGCCATCCTCGCGCGCGCTCTGTTGTCGGCCGAGCCCGACCTGAGGCAGGCGGCCCTGCTGGCCTCGAGCGCGCTCGGCACGGGCCAGTACCGCCGTGACCGCGGCGGCGGTGCGGCCGTTGCCCCCGGCGGCGTCGCGCCGGCGCTGCCTGTGCCGGACGGGCCGGTCATCGTGCGCGAGGTGATCGAGGCCATGGCGCCGGCCGGCTACACGCCGGCCGAGCGCGCGGGGGCGCTGCTCGCTCTGGGCCAACACCTGGTGGCTGCCGCGGCGGCCGAGGTGGCCACGTCGCCCGAGCGCGCGCTGGTGGTGGCCGAGTTGGGCGCGACGGGCATGCGCGCGGCCCTCGATCTCGCGCCGGGCGCGGGGCTCGACCAGGCGACCGAGCGCGCGCTCTCCCGACTCGCCGACGAGATCGGCGCGAGCAGCGTCGAGGCATTCACCGCGCTCGTGCGCCATCCCGTCCTGAGTGTGCGCGAGGGGGCAATCCAGTTCCTGGCGCGCCGGCCGGAGGCCGCGGCGCACGCTGCCCTGAGCGAGGCGTTGGACGAAGCCGATCCCGCCCTGTGCAAGACCGCCCTGGCGGCGCTCGGCTCCTCGCCCGCCGAGCGCACGCTGCCGGCCGTGCTGCGGCTGCTCGCGGGCGCGCGCGCTTGGCCCATCCGCGCGCGCGCGGCCGAGGCCCTCGGCAGGCTCGCGCCTGGCCTGCCGGCCGGCGCCGAGGGGACCGACGTCGACCGCGCCCTCGGCGAGGTTGCCTCGCGCGATCCCTATGCCCTGGTGCGCGAGGCCGCCCTGCGCGCCTTGGCAACGCGCAACCCGAGAGGGGCGCAAGCCCTGCTGCGCGAGGTGGCGCAGACCGACCCCGAGCCACGCCTGCGCGAACTGGCCCACGAGCTCGCGCGTGAGTGAGCGTCCCAGAACCGCAACGATTCCCCCAAGCTCCACCGCCATGTCCAGCCCGTCCCCGGTTTCGGCCGCCCTGCCCCTGCTCGCCGCGCTCTTGCTCGCCTCCTGCGCCGATCTGTCGAGCTTCGACACCGCTGTGGGCGAGGCGTACTGTGGTCAGATCACGCTGGGCAGCGGCTACCGGGCGGGCTTCAGCCCCCGCGTGCAGATGCGGCTCGTGCTCGACACGGGCCAGATCGAGAAGGGCCTGTCGCCCGGCCGCGTCTCGACCTACGACGGCGGGAGCGCGGACGCGCCGCGGCTGCTCGACGAGACGCCGCTGAGGCCCATCCCGGCCCTGGCCCACGATCCGCTCTCGGAGCTGGAGTTCGGCGACGGCCGGGAGCGCAACCTCATCTACGCCGTCTCGCCCCGCGATCTCGCCGCCGAGTCGCTGCTCGCGGTCGTGTCGCTGCGTTCGGACGACGCCGTGGAAGTACGTCTAGTCCGCCCGGGCATCGAGCCCGACGCCGAGACCGTGGCCTCCCCCCAGCGGCGACCGCTGTACGGGCTGTTCCTCCTGCAGCGCCGGCCGGACAAGTGTGGGTTCTAGGACTGGAGAGCTCCTGCGACGAGACGGCCGCGGCGGTCGTCGACGAGCACGGCACGGTGCTGAGCGACGTGGTGCGCAGCCAGATTGCGGCGCACCAGCCCTACGGCGGAGTGGTGCCCGAGATCGCGGCGCGCGACCACCTGCGCGCCGTCGTGCCGGTGATCGAGCAGGCCCTGGCGCAGGCCGGACGCACGCTCGCCGAGTTGGGCGGCATTGCCGTGACCGCGCGTCCCGGCCTCGTGGGCGCGCTGCTCGTGGGCGTGCAGGCAGCCAAGGGGCTGGCGTGGGCGAGCGGGAAGCCGCTCGTGGGCGTCGACCATCTCGTCGGCCACCTGCTGAGCGCGTTCCTGCACCGGCCGGCGGCGCCGGGCGCGCCCGCGGGCCCGCCCCCTACTGCCGTGCCGGCGTTCCCCTTCGTCGGGCTCCTGGTCTCGGGCGGTCACACGGGCCTGTACCGCTGCGACGGAGCCGAGGTGGAGAGCATGCACGAGCTCGGCGCGACGCGCGACGACGCCGTGGGCGAGGCCTACGACAAGGTGGCCAAGCTGCTCGGGCTCGGCTATCCCGGCGGCCCGATCGTCGACCGCCTGGCGGCCGATGGCTCTGCCGATCGCTCCCGCGTCAGGCTCGCGGCGCCGATGGCCCACCGCGAATCGCTGGAGTTCAGCTTCTCCGGCATCAAGAGCGCGGTGGCCCGGCACGTGGATGGCCCCGACGCTCCCAGCAACGACGCACAGGTCGCCGATCTGTGCGCTGCCTTCCAGCGCGCCGTGACGGCCACGCTCGTGGCCAAGGCCCTGCGCGCTTGCCGGCAGCACGAGATCCCGCGGCTGGTGGTCGCGGGTGGAGTCGCCGCCAACCGCGGGCTGCGTGAACGGCTTGCCCGGGCATGCGCCGAGCGCGCCGTCGCCCTCTTCGTGCCCCCGCCCGAGAGCTGCACCGACAACGGCGCCATGATCGCCTACGCGGGCGCGCTGCGCCTGCGGCGCGGCGAGCGCGACCGCCTCGATCTCGGCCCCCTCGTGACGAGCGCGCTTCGCCGCGTCACCCGCAAGGGCCGCGGGAGGCGGGAAGGCTAGGCCGACCCTCTCCTACTCGCACGGGTTGGTCACGACCGGCGCGGGATCGCCAATCTCGCCCAGGTTGACCGCCTTGGTCATGAAGCCCAGCCCAATGGAGATGGCGTCGCAAGTCTTGCCGGGATCCTGCGGGCCGTCTTTCACCATGTCGGCCGAACGTCGCAGGCTCTCCAACAAGGCCAGGATGGCCGGATCGGTGCACTGGGCGGGGTTGATGGTGCCGGCCACGCGCAGCACCTCGGCCGCGAGCTCCTCGCGGTCGAGCACGCCGCCCAACTGGCCGAGCGCGCTGCCGCTGTGCGACGGATTGAGCTTGGTCGAAAGGCGCGCGCGATAAATGACGAGCTCGAGCGCCGTGCCCATGACCGACATCGGCAAGACGAGCGTCGCCGTGCCGTTGGACTCCCAGACGTCGCCCTTCAAGGTCGCCTTCTCGAAGTAGATCTTGGGCGCGTCGATGTCCTCGGGATCGGCCAGAAGCTCCGGCATCACCGGCCAGCAATCGCTGCCGTCGAACTTCGGCTCGCTCGCCATGGTGGCGCCGCCGTAGAGCCGCGTGGGCAGCGGATCGACGTCGGTCTGCGCGCCCAGCCCCTCCAGCGCCAGCAGCAGCGTGAACTCGCCCGAGGTGAACATGCCGTTGGCGGTCTCGGTCAGGTTCGGGACGACCGAGGCGAACAGAGGCATCACGGTCTTGCCGAAGTTGTTGTCGATGCCGCCGGTGGCGTCCGGGTAGACGTCGGCCTTGGCCGCGCCGCCGTAGGGCTGGCACAGATCGGTCGAGCCGGCGCCCGAGCTCTTGCCGTCGAGGTCGAAGCCGTACTGCTTCCAGGCCGACTCGTTGGGCGTGCCGTCGGGATGCGTGTCGCCGAAAAACATGTGGTAGACGGCGAGCACGGTGCCGCCGAAAGCCGTGCACCCGGGCGGCAGGCTCGGGCCACCCCCGCCGCCCGCACCTCCTTCCTCGGCGCCTCCCGCCCCGGCGCTCCCGCCGCCCCCTGCGGCGCCGGCCTGCGCGCCCGTGCCAGCGCCCGTGCCGTCGCCGTCGCCTCCGCCGCCGCCGGCGGCACAGCCCGCAGGCGAGCCCACGCCGAGCGCGACGGCTCCCAAGGCGAGCCCCGCGCTGCCCCATCTCACCAGCGACCTGGCCATTGCTTGCCTCGACCTCCGATCCGTGGTGCCGGCGCCACGCCCCGGCACCGGTGGTTTCCATGCTAGCAGCGGGGCGGGGTGAAGAGGTAGCCGCGTGCGCCCCCTAGCGCCGCACATCCCACAATAGCCAACCGGGCGGTCGCCCGGGGCCACTTGACTCCGGCCGCGCTCGCGCGCACTGCTCGTGCCGTGGTGTTGAGAGCTGCGGCCGTGCGGCTGGCGCTGGGCGGGGCGCTGGGCCTACTCCTGGCCGCCGGCTGCCGCGACGAGGAGAGGCCGCTGTCCTTCCCGACCCCCGCGACGACGCCGACCGCGGGCGGCGGTGCTCAGGCCGGCACGGGAGGAGCCCGCGGCGTGGCCGGCGGCGCCGGAGCGGGCGTTGCCGGAGCGGCGGGAGCGGGCCTTGCCAGAGCCGGCGGCGAGGCCGGCTCCGCGGGCGTCGCCGGAGCGGGCGGCGCCGCCGGCGCCGGTGGCGCGGGCGGCCTGGGCGCAGGCGGGAGCGGGGGAGGCGGCGGGCTTGCCCAGAGCGGGCCCATGCCCGACTTCCACCTGGTCGATCAGAACGCAAGCTCGCCCACCTACGGGCAGGCGGTCTCCCCGCGCGACTACCTGAAGCAGGTCTCGGCCTGGTACTTCGCCACGGCCACGTGAGGCTACTGCAGTAGCCAGTTCGGCTACCTCGACGCGCTGCAGAACGAGATCGACGAGCTCTCGCCCAAGACGCCGATCCAGATCCTCGGCGTGAACCACAAGGACCACAAGGCCGACTGCAACGCCGTCGATCCGCCGGGAGTCTGCTTCGGCCGCGACCTGCCCTGGCTCGAGGACACCGCCCAGGTCGATGCCTGGGGGCTGTGGAACGTGTCCTACGCGGACGGCGAAGGCAAGTTCCGCCTGCGCGACGTGATCGTCCTGGGCAAGAGCAACGAGGTGGCGGCGGTCTACAACCTCACCGACCACTCGCTGGGCGACCCGTCCAATCAGGCCGCGCTCAAGGCCATCTTGCTCGCCGTGGCCGACGCGCAGTAGCTCCGGGTCCCGCCCAGCCCCGGCGCGGGCCGCTTGAGCCTGAGCAGGAATCGCCGGACCGAGCCGGCGCGGCGAGGCGCGAGCCGGCCTAGGCGCGGCCCCGAAGGAATAGTACGACTATTTCGAGGGGCCGCAACGACGGCCGGCGAAGCGGATCGCCGATGCCGGCGACGGGAGGGGATTCCTGCTCAGGCTCTCAGTGCGCCGCGCAGCCCTCGGCGCCAATCCGTGCAAGCATCCAGTACTCGGCGCAGGTGCCGTTGAGCACGGTGATGCTCTCGGCGTCGATCGCCTTGACCTCGACCTCGTTGCCGGCCGCCTGGCTGATCGAGCCGCTCGTCACGCCGTCGCGCTCGAACGAGAGGTAGAAGAGCCACCAGCTCGGCACGACCCCGAGTTGGTGGAAGATCTGGTAGTACGCGCCGCCTGGGAAGTGCAGCAGCTCGCCGTCCCAGGGCGCGCTCTGGTAGACGCAACCTTGCACCTTACCGCCCTTGAAGGCCGTGGGATCGGCCGACTCGGGACGAGAGCAGATTTGCGGGAGGGGGCCTTCGCCTCCACAGCCCGCCAGCGCGGCCATGGCCACGAGAAACGCAAACCGCGGCGCCGCGGCGCGCCTAGAGAGAAACTCCGGTGCGCGAAGCGCCCGAGACGGGCGTCGGGGTTGGGGCCCCGACGCCGAGGCAGCCGGCAGCGTGATATCTCTGGACTGGCTTGGCTCCGGCGGCGGCCACGGGGCCAGCCACCCGAACCGTTCGGGCGAACGCGGCTTGCGTTTCATGCGATGCGGGTGCCCGCCGCTGGCAAACATGGGGAATTACTCTCACAGCCAGCGGGCCGCATCAGGGGCGTGGTAGGTGAGGATGAAGTCCGCGCCGGCGCGGCGCAGCGAGGTCAACAGCTCCAGCACTACCCGCCGCTCGTCGAGCATGCCGGCCCGGGCCGCGGCCTTGACCATCGCATACTCGCCGCTGACGTTGTAGACGCCCAGGGGCAGGTCGAACTCCTGGCGGAGCAGCGCCACGATGTCGAGGTAGGGCAAGCCCGGCTTGACCATGAGCATGTCGGCGCCCTCCTCGGCGTCGAGCTCGGCCTCGCGCAGGGCCTCGCGGGCGTTGGCCGGGTCCATCTGGTAACCGGTGCGGTCGCCGAACTTGGGCGCGCAGTCGGCGGCGTCGCGGAACGGCCCGTAGAAGGCCGAGGCATACTTGACCGCGTACGAGAGGATGGCCGTGTCGGCGAAGCCATCGTCGTCGAGCGCCTCGCGCACGGCGCCGATGCGGCCATCCATCATGTCGCTCGGGGCCACGACGTCGGCCCCGGCGCGGGCGTAGCAGAGAGCGGCCTCGGCCAGCACCTCCAACGTGGCGTCGTTGTCTACCTCGAGGCTGCCGTCGCGCGCCTGCCTGAGCACGCCGCAGTGGCCGTGGTCGGTGTACTCGTCGACACAGACGTCGGTCACGACGACCAGTCCGGGCGCCGCCTCCTTCATGGCCCGCACCGCCCGCGGCACCGGCCCCTCGGGATCGCAGGCGCTCGCGCCGCGCGCGTCCTTGCTCTGCGGCAGGCCGAACAGGATCACGCCGCCCAGGCCGAGGTCCGCCGCCTCTCGCGCCACGCGGCCAGCCGCGCTGACCGGAAGCTGGACGACGCCCGGCATGGTGGGCACCTCCCTCGGCTCGTCGACGTTGGCGCTGAAGAACAGCGGCCAGATGAGATCGCCGGGGCCCACCGCGGTCTCGCGCACCAGGGCGCGCAGGGCGGCCGTCCGGCGCAACCGGCGGGGTCGATGTACGGGAAACACGCCGGGGAGCATAGCACCCGGGCGCGGTGGTGCTATCACCTGCTGCGCCGGACGTGGTCGCCGCACCCCCCCAAGCCATGCAACACCCCGACCCAGGCCCTGGCGCCAGCCCCTTGCGGGGCCGCCGCGTGCTCCTGACTCGCGCCGAGCACCAGATCGCGCCGGCGGCCGAGTTGCTGCGGGCGCGCGGGGCCGAGCCCGTGCCGTTTCCCACCATCGCCCTGCGCGCGCCGCCCGATCCGGGCCGCGTCGAGCGCGCGGTGCGCGAGCTCGGGGGCTACGACCTCGTCGTGCTGACCAGCAAGAACGGCGTGGACTGGCTCTGGCGCGAGATCGAGCGGCACGGCCACGACGCGCGCGCCTTCGGCCGGGCCTTGGTCGCGGCCATCGGCCCAGCCACCGCCGCCGCGCTCGAGCGCCACGGCGTGCAGGCCGGCATCGTGGCTGCCGAGTTCGTGGCCGAGCAGCTTGCCCGCGACATCCTCGACAAGCTGGGAGAGCGCGCCCGGGGCGCACGCGCCCTCTTGGCGCGGGCCCTGGTTGCGCGCGAGGTGCTGCCCCAGACGCTGCGCCAGGCGGGGATCGCGGTCGACGTGGTGCCTGTCTACCAGACCGTGATGGCATCCAAGGAGCGCGCCGCGGAGCTACGGGCCATGTTCGAGCAGGGCTCGATCGACGCCGTGCTGCTTACCGCCAGCAGCACCGCCGAAGGGCTCTGCGCCTTGCTCGGCGAGGATGCACCGCAGCTTCTGGCGGCCACCATCGTCGCCAGCATCGGCCCCGTCACTACCGCCACGGCCGAGCGGCTCGGCGTGCGGGTGGACCTGACCGGGGCACGGCATACGATCGAGGGGCTGATCCAGGCGCTGGAGGAGCATGTGGTGGCAAGCCGGCGCGAGCCCGCGCCGGCCGGCACCTTGGCGAGGAGCAAGCGATGAGGAAGGCAGTCTGGGGTGGGATGATCATCGGCTCGCTCCTCGGCGGCTGGGTTCCGACGTGGTTCGGCGCGGACGCGTTCTCCTTCACGGGCCTCCTCGGCAGCACCGTCGGCGGACTGGCAGGCGTGGCAGTGGGGTACTGGGCGGCGCGCCAACTGCTGTGAGGCGGGCGGCCAGGGCCACACGCCACGGGATCAGAAGGCCGGGTGCTTGGTCAGCAGGGTGGCGATCTCGGCGAGCTCGGGATCGGATCCGGCATCGGCCTGGATTGCGAGCGCGAAGGCCTGGCGCAGAGCCGCGTGGTTGCCGCTCTTGAGCGCCTCGGCATAGGCGACGATGGCACGGCCCTTGCGCAGCTCGGCCGCGGAGCCGGCGAGCAGCTCGTGGATGGTGAGCGTGCGCGAGACCTGCATCGGCACGAAGTCCAACGGCGTGAGCCAGCTCGCCGTGACCGCGACCCGGTCCGCCGGGTCGATCCGGCCGGGATCGCAGGCGCCGACAATCTGGTGGAAGACCATGGCGTCGCTGGGCGCCAGGTGCTGCGGCTTGACCTCGGCCGGGTCGCTTGAGTAGCTCTCGCCGAAGTATGCCTTCATCTTGAAGTACCAGGGCAGGCTGACCGCGACCTGCACGCTGCGGGCTGCGACTTCCATCACCTCGTCGAAGCGCTGCACGAACATGTGGTAGGCCTCGGCCGGGCTATCGAGGTAGACGTAGGCCCCGCGGCCGGCGTCCGTGACGGTGTCCATCAGCAGGTCGTTGTAGTCGTAGAGCGGGCCGGTGCCGACGCCCACGAGGTAGATCCCCTCCTCGTCGGCGTCCTCGGAATGCTGCGCGATCAACTGCTCGTCGGTCACGCCGACGTTCGCGCCGCCGTCGCTGACGAGGATGACGCGGCTCAGCCTGCCCTTCTCGTGTTGCTGTACGGCGAGCTCGTAGCCCGCGACCAAGCCCGCGTGCAGATCCGTGGTGCCTCCGGTGCTCAGCGCGTCGGCCGCGGAGAGCAGCGCCGGATCGTCCGGGCCGGCGACCGCGTAGCCCGCGAGCACGACGTTGTTTGTCTCGTTCCAGGTGACCAGGCTGACCCGGTCGCCCGCTTGCAGGCTACGCGCGAGCGCGCGCACGACCGCGCGTTCGCGCTCGATGCTCGTGCCGTCCATCGAGCCGGAGGTGTCGAGCACGAAGGTGAGGCTCATGGGCCGGCGGGCGCGCGCGTCAGGCGAGCGCACGGCGATCTGCAAGTCGAGGCTGCCGGGCTCGGCCCCGGGCCTCATCTGCGGGAAGATCGCCAGGTCGTTGCCGCAGGGCGCCGGGTAGTAGATGCGGTAGTAGTTCAGGAACTCGTAGGTCCGGATGGGCCCGACCGGCGCCAGCCCTTGGCGCAGCGACTCGCGGGCGTGCACCGGGGAAGCCATGGAGTTGGAGTCGTCGGCGGACAGGTAGAGCACCTTGGGCGTGCTCTGGTCGACGCCTTCGCACAGATCGGGGGGGCTGTCGGAAGCGCAGGCGCCAAGCGCGCACGACTCGCCGGGAGCGCAGGCGTGGCCGCAGGCGCCGCAGTTGGCCGGATCGCTTTGCGTGTCTGCGCACTTGCCGCCGCAGGGGCTGGTGCCGCCGGCGCAAGGCAGCTTGCACTGGCCTGCCGAGCAGATCTGGCCCGGCGCGCAGGCCTGGTAGCAGTCGCCGCAGTGGGCCGGATCGCTCTTCGTGTCCACGCAGTCGCCGCTGCACGCGATCATGGCGCCGGGGCACTTGGGAACGCACGAGCCGTTCGAGCAGGCTTCGTCGGGCAGGCAGGGGATGCCGCAGCCGCCGCAGTTCTGCGGATCGACGTTGGTCTTGACGCAGATCCCTCCGCACTCGACCGTGCCGTAGGGGCAGCCTGACGCAGTGCCCTGGCACTTCTCTGCGGCGCAGATCTGGCCGACCGGGCAGATCTTGTTGCAGCCGCCGCAGTGGGCCGGATCTGTCTCCGTGTCCACGCACGCGTTCCCGCACTTGGTCGTGCCGCCCACGCACATCAGGGCGCAGGCTCCGTTCGCGCACACCTGGCCCTGGGCGCAGGCCACGCCGCAGCCGCCGCAGT
>JACQWT010000546.1 GCA_016209145.1 Deltaproteobacteria bacterium
TGGTGAGCGCGTCCCTGCCCACGGCCGATCGTCGCCTCATCCGCACGCGGCAGATGGCCGGGCGGATCCAGGCCGCAGCCCGAAGCCGGGCGCCGCGCCGCTGACGCCGCGCCCGGCCCCCCGGTCGCAGGCCCGAGCGGGCAGATCTCCTATGCCCGGCAACCGACGTTTGACGCCGTAGCGATTTCGCGTAGCTGAGCGCTGCCCGCTGACGACTGACGGCTGGTCCCGGCGACTTCGCCGGGACCGTGGCTGCTGTTCCAGCTCCCGTTGCCTGCCTCGCCGTCACGCGATATGGTCTGCCTGCCTCCCGCGCAAGGGGCGCGGGGTGCTAGCTCGGAGGTGGATCATGGGTTGCGGGAAGTGCGGGGCGCCGGCGAAGAAGACTGCGGCGAAGAAGGACGAGTTGCTCAGCACGGGCAAGCTCGCCAAGGAGGTCGGCGCATCGGCGGCGCAGGTGAAGTAGGCCATCCAGAAGGTGGGTCTGAAGCCGGTCGAGGTACGCGGGGGCTGCTCGTACTACGCGCGCGATGCGGTGGCGAAGATCAAGCGCGCGGTAGCGAACTAGGAGTGTGTCGGAGAAAGCGTGCTCGAAATGGTCCAAGTTATCGAAATCGCTCACTATACTCTGACGCTGGAACCGAACAATTCCGCGCACTTAGTTTTTTCTCCGACAGACTCCTAGCGCTGCGCATCTCATCTTGCGGTCCTTTCCAGAGGATCGCGCGTCGCGCACGTGGCATGATGCTTCCATATGCGGCCCGCACTGCTTCTTCTCGGAACCGGCTCCTGGGGCCTGCTCGCCGGCTGCGGCATCGTCCTGGGTCTCGCCAACTACTCCGATGCGCCGGGCGGGGCAGCGGACGCTGGTGAGCCGGTCGGCGGCGCGGGCGGCGCAGACGCAGGCGACGGCGGTCCGGGGGGTGGCAGCACCGTCGAGGGCGGGGGCGGCGGCGGGTCGGAGGGCGGGGGCGGCGGCGGGTCGGAGGGCGGGACGGCCTGCACGGGGTCGCTGTCCTGTCACACGGCCGGCGGCCCATGCAGCGTCGCGTGCAGCTCCAGCGACCAGCCGAAATGCAGCCCCGGCGCCTGGGAGTGGTGTACCTGCGGCACCGCCGTGTTCTTCGATCCGCCGACGTCGCAAGAGGGCTCGCTCCAGGAGGTGCACTTTGTCGGATCTGGATCCTGCGCCAACGTGGCGCTCTCGGTCGACGGGAGCTGCCTGGGCACGACGGGGACGCTTTGCACCCTGCCAGGCTGCGGCATGTGCACCTGGGACGTCACGAGCTACGCGCAGGGCAAGCCTACAGTGCCCGTCGTCGTCTGGGTCCAGGACACGGGCGCTCCTTGCTGGAAGGACGACGGGGGCAACATCGCGGTCGAGGCCACGTGGCAGTGACCGGGGCAAGGACCGGCGCGCTGGCGGCGCTGGCCGCGGCAGCGCTCGCCGCCGGCTGTGGCTGCGAGGACGCGGCCGCGCCGGTCCCGGCCGGCGGAGCCGGGGCGGGCGGGGTCGGCGGCGGCGCGAGCTCGACGCCGTCGCCGCCGCCCGAGGTCATCCACGCCGGCAAGCAAGGGCTCCTGCTGCGCGGGGTCGTGCTGGCGCCGCAGGGCGTGCTCGATCCCGGCGAGGTGCTGGTCGTGGGCCAGACCATCCGCTGCGTCGCGGCCGACTGCACCAAGGCCGAGGGCGCCGCGAGCGCCACCTGGATCGACACCCACGGCGTAGTCTCGCCCGGGTTGATCGACAGCCACAACCACGTGGCCTACGACTTCCTGCCCGAGTGGGTGCCCGATCCGCCGCGCACCTTCGAGAACCGCTACCAGTGGACCGAGGATCCCCAGTACGAGGAGCACATCCGGCCCTACGCCGCCCACAAGAGCGAGAACGCCTACTTCTGCCCCGGCGCGAAGTGGGGGGAGCTGCGCGCGCTCGGCTCCTGCATCGACTGGGGGATCCGCAACGCCGACCGCTACCACGGCATGGGCTACGATCACATGCAGCAGACGATCGGCTCGGTGCGCGACATCGCTGACGCCGAGGCTGCCAAGCTCATCGCCGGCTTCGACGCCCCGGCCGAGCCCTTTACGCGCTTCGCCGTGCACATGGCCGAGGGCTTCGCGGGCGACCACGTGGACGAGGAGTTCGACTCCTTTGCCGGGCGCGACCCCCGGCCCGGCTATCACCAGGACCTCTCGCTTCTCTACAAGGGCACGGCGGTGCTCATTCACTCGATCCCGCTCAGCGAGGGCCAGCTCCAGGAAGCGCTGGCGACGGAGTCGAAGATCGTCTGGTCGCCGTCGAGCAACTTCGCCCTCTACGGCGCGGGCGTGACCGCGCCCATCCGGCGCATTCTCCAGCTCGGCATCGTCACCGGCCTGGGCCCCGACTGGACCGTGTCGGGCCAGGACGAGATGCTCTCGGAGATGCGCTTCGCCCTGGGCTACGCCCGCGACGCCGGGATCGGGCAGGTCACGCCCGAGCGGCTCTGGCGCATGGCGACCGCCGACGGCGCGGTCGTGGTCGGCCTGCAAGAGTACATGGGGCGCCTTGAGCCCGGGGAGCGCGCCGACGTTGCGGTGTTCGGCCGCACGGGGCCGGATCCCTACCTCGCCCTGGTCGAGTCGCGCGCGGCCGACGTGCGGCTCGTGCTCCTCGACGGCCAGGGCTACTTCGGCGACGCGGGCCTGCCGTCCCTGACCCGGCGCAACGAGCACTGCGAGGACTTCGACGCCTGCGGGACGGCCAAGTTCATCTGCGTGCAGGACTCGCCCGACGCGGAAGGCCGCCGCAACGAGACGCTCGCCGACATCCACCAGCAGCTCTACGACATCCTCGAAGGCGTGGCGGGCGCGCCGCCCGAGGAGCAGTACGGCCGCGGCGACGAGTTGCTCGAGCTCGTGGACTGCGGGATTTGAGGGCCGGGGCCCGAGCCTATCCCACGGGCGCCGTCGGCTGGCCGCTCAGTCGCAGGTAGAAAGACCCAGGCGATCTGGCCCAGGGGCGCCACCACGAGCACGCCGACGCAGCAGGCGAGCAGGCCGAGCAGCATCAGCGCGGCCATCAGCAGGCCGAAGACGAAGATGCCCACCTTGTGGCCGGTCGTCAGGCGCCAGCTCTCCTTCATGGCGTCCACCGCGTGCAGGTTGCGATCGACGACGATGGGCACCGTGAGCGAGAGGCCGAGCGCCAGGATGATGCCGGGAACGATGAGCAGGAGCAGGCCGAAGGCCACCGCCAGTCCGGTCAGGATGTTCGCGACGAGCAACGGCGCGAAGTACGGGCCGCCCTTGAAGATGTCGCCGAGCTCGTAGGGCTGCCCCCGGGCGACCTTGAGGGCGAACAGGGTCATCCCGCCTTCCATGAAGGTCATGACCAGAAAGTTGACCAGGCTCAGCCCGGCGTTGACCAGCCCGAGCACGAGCGAGTCCCGGTCGGCGCTGCGTATGCCGCTGCCGACGCCGCTCACGACGTTGCTGAGCAGGCCCGCCACGATGAGCGCGCCCAGGATGGTGCCGGGGTCGGACTTGATGCGTGCCCAGGCGAAGGCCACGGCCTCGGTCGCGCTCCAGCCCGTGCCGCCGCCCGGCAGATGCGCGCCCTCGCCGGGAGGCGCGCCCGGTGGCGGCCCGTCGGCGCCCCAGCCGGCGCCCGGGCCGCCCGGACCGGGCGGGGCCGCGCCGCCAGGCGGCGGACCGTAGCCTGCACCTGCTGCACCACCGAAGCCGGGCGGAGCGCCGCCGCCCTAACCTTCCTGTTGACTCATGGTTCCTACCTCACAACGGCCAACGCGAGGTGCGAGCCTACCACGGCGTCGGCTCAAGGCGCGACGGCCGGAAAGGCCGGGCCGGGCCGCGCGAGGAAGTCGCCCTGCATCAGCGGGCAGCCCATCTCGTTCACCATGGCGCGCTCCTCGGCCGTCTCGACGCCCTCGGCGATCACCGGGATCTGCTCGCCGGAGCAGAACTCAAGGATGTGCTTGACCAGGCGCCGGGTGCTGCTCTTGGCGTGGATGCGGCGCACGAGCGCCATGTCGAGCTTGACGAAGTCGGGCTGGAGCTGGCTGAGCGAGTTCAGCCCGGCGTAGCCGGCGCCGAGATCGTCGAGCGCGATGCGGCAGCCGTGCTCGCGCAGCGCCCCGATCACCTCGCGCACGCGCTCGTAGTCCTCGATGGCGGCGGTCTCGGTGATCTCGAAGACGAGCCGCGCCACCCAGCGCCGCAGCGGCTCCTCCATGACCAGCGCCTCGGAGAGCTCGCGCGGGTGCAGGTTGAGGAAGAGGGCGCAGCCTTCCGGCAGACGTTCCAGCGGCAGCGCGCTCACCGCGCGGCAGGCGCGGCCGAGCTCGATGACCCGGCCGGCGTGCTCGGCGGCCTCGAAAAGCGCGGCCGGCCCGGAGAAGCGCTCGTGCGTGGGCCGGCACAGGGCCTCGTAGGCCACGGGACGGCCGGTGGCGGAGTCGACGATGGGCTGGAAGGCGTAGTCGAAGAGCCGGCGCTCGATGGTGGCGTCGAGGGCGATGAACTTGTCGATGTCGACCGACAGCGAGCTCTGCGCCGCGCTGGCCGTGGCCACGGCGCGGCTGTAGGCCACGGTGGTGTTGCGGCCGCGGCGCTTGGCGGCGAACAGGGCCTGTTCGGCCGCGGCGATGAGGCTCGATCGGTCGTGCGCGTCGTCCGGGATGGCGGCCACGCCGACCGAGACCGTCTGCGCGGGCAGGTCCAGGCAGGCGAAGTCGTAGTCCGCGACGTAGGCCCTCAGCCCGTCGCCCTTGGCCGCGGCGCCGCTCTTGGGCGTGTGGGGCAGGAGCAGGGCGAGCTCGTCGCCGCCGTAGCGCGCC
>JACQWT010000547.1 GCA_016209145.1 Deltaproteobacteria bacterium
CATCCAGTGGTACGAGGCGGCCCTCGGCATCTGTCCCACGTACGCGCCTGCGCTTGCCGCCCTGGGCCGGCTCTACACCGCCGCCGAGAGCGGGGACGCGCTCATCCGCATGCACCTCGCCGTGGCCGAGCACAGCAGCGACAACGCCCGGCGCGCCGACGCCCACGGCGCCGTGGCCGAGATCCTGGAGACGAGGCAGGGCAAGCCCGATGTTGCCGCCGAGCAGCACGCCCGCGCGCTCGGGCTCGATCCGGGCCGCGAGGGCTCGTTCAAGGCCCTGTGCCGGCTCTACGCTCGGGCGCGGCGCTACCCGGAGCTCGTCGAGCTCTACTCCCGGGCCGCCGATCGCGCCTCGGACGAGGACGTGGCCATCGCCTACCTGTTCAAGATGGGCGCCTTGCACGAGGACGCCCTGCAGGATCCCGCGAGCGCCGTGCCCGGCTACCGCCGCATCCTGAAGCGGCAGCCGAACAACCTCGGCGCGATCCATGCCCTGCAGCGGGCAGCCGACGCGGGCTGCCGCTACGGCGAGCTCTGCGAGGCGCTCGAGCTCGAGGCCAAGCTCGCGCAAGACCAGACGCGCGTCGTGGCGCTGCTCCAGCGCGCCGCCGAAGTGCTGGAGCACAAGCTCCGCGACCCCGAGGCCGCCTTGGACCGGCTGCGCCGCGTGGTGGAGCTCGTGCCGAGCTACGCGCCTGCCCTGTCGAGCTTGGCCCGGCTCTACCAGGCCCTGGGCCGCCACGAGGACTTGCTCGGCGTCTACGAGCGCGAGCTCGGGCTGTGCGTTTCGAGCGCGGCCGAGGTCGAGCTTCTCTACCAGATGGGGGAGCTGTGCGAGCGCGCCCTGGGCGACGAGGACCGGGCCGCCCTGCGCTACCGCCAGGCCATCGCCAAGAGCCCGCGGCACCTGCCCTCGCTGCGCGCGCTGGGGCAGCTTCTGCGCCGCCGGGGCGACTTCCAGGGCCTGGTCGAGGTGCTGGAGGCCGAGCTGGGCGGCGAGAGCGAGCCCGGCGCGCGGGCACGCACGCTCTACCGCATTGGCGAGGTGTTCGAGGTGCACCTGGGCCGGCCGGAGCGGGCGCTGGCCGCGTATCGCAAGGCCCTGGAGCAAGCCGGCGACTACCGGCCCGCGGCCGACGGGGCAGCGCGGATGAGCACCGAGCTGTGCGCCTGGTCGGCCCTCGCCGCCGACCTGACGATCGAGGCGAGCAAAGCGCGAGACGGGCGTCTGGCCATCGATGCGCTGCTGCGGGCGGGCGACGTCCACGGCGAGCTCCTGGGCGAGCCGGGGCGGGCCGTTGCGGCCTACGAGGCCGTGCGCGTCCGCGAGCCGGGCTCGCTCGCCGCTCTGCTGGCGCTCGGACCCCTGTACCGGCAGGCCGGAGCGTGGGAGAAGCTCGGCGAGTGCTACCGCGCCTTGTCCGCGGTGGTGGGCGACGTCCGGGCGCGCGCCGCAGCGCTGGAGGAGCTGGCCCGCCTGGGCGAGACGCGGGAGGTGGGCGGCGAGGCAGAGCTGCGGGAGATCTACCAGCGCATTCTGGCCCTCGATCCGGCGAGCCCCGTGGCCCTGGCCGGCCTGGAGAAGCTCGCTCTGGCGAGCGGCGACCGGAAGCTCCTGGCGGACGTCGACGCGAGAATCGCGCAGTCCGGTCTCGATGCGACCATGGTGGCCGTGCACCAGACGCGGCTCGGCGAGTCGCTCGAGCTCGTCGGCGCGCCGGCGGCGCTCGGCGCCTACCGCGCGGCCCTGGCTGGCGAGCCGGCCAGCCTCGCGGCCATCCGGGGCCTCGCGCGCGTGGCCGAGCGCATGGGCGACGCGGCCGGCATGGTCGAGGCGGCGAGCCGGGAGGCGAGCTTCGTGCGGGACGGCAAGCGCGCCGCCGAGCTTCTGCTGCGCGCCGCACTGCTGCGCCTGGAGCACATGGGCGACCAGCCCGGCGCCATGGCCGACGCCGAGCACGCGCTCGAGCGCTGGCCGGACGGCGCCCGCGTCGCGGAGCTGTTGGGCGAGCTGCTCGGCGCCGCGGGCCAGACCCGAAGGCTCGTCAAGTGCCTCTCGCAGGCGGCCGCGGCTGCGGCCGAGCCGGCGCGGCAGGCGGCGCTGTGGCGCGAGGTGGCGCGCCTGTACGCCGATCTCGAAGGAGATCTGCCGGCGGCCATCGCGGCCCTGGTGCGCGTGCTCGGCACGCAGCCGGACGAGATCGCCACGCTGCGCTATCTCGCCGCCCTCTACGCGCGCGACGCGCAGTGGGAGAACGCCGTGGTGCAGCACGAGCGCATCGCCAAGGTCGCGCCCGTCAAGGAGGACAAGATCGAGGCGCTCCTCGGTCTCGGGCGCATCTTCGCCACGCGCCTGGGCGACACCAAGCGCGCGCAGGCAAGTCTCAATGCGCTCTTGCGCCTGGAGGGCGGCCACCGCGAGGCCCTGGGCCTGCTCGCGGACGTGCACGAGCGGGAGGGCAACAGCCGCGAAGCGGCCAAGACGGCGCGCCTGCTGCTCGAGGCCACCGCTGGCCCCACGTCCCGCGCCGCCGTGCTCTTGCGCATCGGCCGGTTGGAGCTGCAGAACGCCGATCTGCGCAAGGCCGCCGACGCGCTGCGCGAGGCGGTCGCCATCCAGGGCCCGCTGGGCGAGGCGGCCGAGCCCTACCGCGATCTGCTCGGCAAGGAGGAGTCCTTCGAGCGCTACGTCGAGGCCCTGTGCGCGCACCGCCAGCTCGTGGGCCGCGGCGAGGTGAGCGACGAGGATCTGCCGGCGACGTTTCTGGAGCTGGCGCGCGTGCAGCACGAGGTGCTCGGCCGCGGCGAGCGGGCGGTGGCGGCGCTGCGCGAGGGCTTCGAGCAGTGCCGGCAGGGCTCGCTCCAGCTCGATCTCGCCCTGCGCTTGTCGGCGCTGGGGCGTTCGGAGGAGGCGCTCGGCGAGTTCCAGCGGCTGGTGGCCTTCGATCCGGCCGAGCCCGAGGCCTGGCGGGGCATGGGCCGCACGTTGGAGGAGCAGGGCCGGGCGAGCGAGGCGGCGGTGGCCTTGGCGCCGCTGCTCGTGCTGGGCACGGCCACCGAGGCGGAGCGCGCGCTCGCGCAGAAGCGGCGGCTCAAGCCCGGCTGGGCGCACCCGCGCTCCTTCAGCGCCAAGAGCCTGCACGCCGTGAGCGCGGGCAAGCCCTGGGACGAGGACAGCATCGCCGCGCTGCTCGTGGCCCTGGCCGAGCCGCTGGGCAAGCTCAACCCGTCGGACCTGGAGCGGCACGTCGTGTCGCGCAATCGGCTCGCCGAGCGCGCCGAGCACCCGGTGCGCGAGCTCGGCGAGCGGCTGGCGCATGCCTTGGGCTTGGGCGCGAGCGACTTCGATCTGTACGTCTACGAGCGAGCCGGCAGCGAGCCCTTGCGCCTGGGCGACGTGCAGGTGGAGCTGCGCCTGCCCCCGGCCCTGCTCGTGCCGAGCGACATCGTGGCCACCTCCGAGGCGCAGCAGGTCTTCGCGCTGGGCCGCGTCCTGTGCGCGGTCGCTCGCGGCGTCTACCCCGCCGTGCGCCTCCCGCCGCGCGAGGTGGTCAAGGCGCTGCGCGCGGCGGCGGCGCTGGCGGCGCAGGCGCTCGGGCAGGAAACGCGCGACGAGGAGATCGCCGAGCTGCAACGGCGCCTTCTCAAGGCTGCCTCGCGCCGCAGCCGCAAGGCCATGGAGGAGGCGGCCGCCCGCTACGCGCTCATCGCCGGCTCGATCGATCTCGACCGCTGGATCCAGACGGTGGAGCCCACCCTGGTGCGCGCCGCGGCCGTGCTTGCCGGCGATCTTCCGGCCGCGGTGGAGCTCGTGCGGCGCGACGGCTTCAGCCTGCTCGAAGGCCCGCAGCTCGTGCGCGGCTCGGCCACCGTCGCCGACCTCTTGCGCTTCTGGGCCTCGGCGCCGGCGATGGAGCTACGGCGGCAGGCGGGGTTGGTCGGTTGAGAGGAGACACAAATGCCGCGACGATTCCCGGAGTTTGCCTGGCGGGGCGTGCTGCTCACCGCCCTTCTTGCGACCCAGTGTACGCCGGCGGGGTCACCGCCCGAGCGCCGTGCGGCGCCGCCGCCGGACGCGGCCACGGCGCGCTCGTTCGCGCCGCCGCAGAGCCACAGCGCGAGCGAGCGCTCCGCCCCGCGCCGGCAGCCCGGCCAGCAGTTGGGCCAGAGCGTGCGCGAGCGCTCCGACGCCTACGAGCTCGCCTGGTCGCTCGCCCGCAAGGGCGAGGCCCTCACGCTCGACATCAAGCTCGTGGCGCGCGAGGAGCTCTACGTGGCCGACCGGCTCTGGGACTCCGACCAGGCCGGGCGGCGCGTGCCCGACCCGCGGGGCGTCTACCGTTTCGTGCGCGACGGCAGCCTGCGGTTGGTCTTCGCCCAGGCCCCCCGGCCGCCCAACGTGGCGGTGCGGATCGTCTTTGCCCCGCTCTACTCCCGCGTGCGCGCCGGCGAGGCGCACCAGCGGACGATCCAGCTCGGGCTGCCGGTCGACGAGTACTCGGCACTGGGGCGCGACACGAGCGCGCCCAGCGCGGTCGAGGAGGTTTCGAAGGTCCTGCTCGTGCTCGCCTACCGGA
>JACQWT010000548.1 GCA_016209145.1 Deltaproteobacteria bacterium
CTACCGGCCGGACCTACCCTGAGCTGTACGAAGGCTTCAAGAGCGAGCTGCGGCGTCGCCACGGCCGCCAGATGTGCGACATGCTCCGGCGGGGGCTGCGCGAAGGCGTGCGCCTTACCTTCCACGGCCGCAACGTCTACTACCCGCAGTTTGTGCCCCCGGCAGGGCGCCGCGCCGGCCCGCGAGCGCAGGACGGCCCGGCCACGGCGGCCGGCTACGCGCTGGCGTACTTCCGGGACGACCTGCACGAGCGCTCCGGGATCTACGAGCTCGATCTCCGTCCGGACGGACGGCCGAGCGGGGCGGCAGAGCTGCTCGTGGCACGCACCAGCACCGCGAGCCCGCTGAGCTTCGCGCCGGACGGGGGGATGCTGTTCGCGAGCGAGGTGCCCTGGCGCAACGTCTACCAGCGCACCGATCTGTTCCTGCTCGCGCCCGGAGAGCGCGCCCCGTCGGGCGCCGAGCCCGGACGCCGGCGCCTGACCACGGGGCTGCGGGCCACGGCCCCGAGCCTGAGCCCCGACGGCCGCACGGTGGCGTTCACCGTGAACGCGCGCGGCACGACCTCGCTCGGGCTCGCGCGCCTTGGCCCGGACGGCCCGATCGAGGGCCGCCGCACGCTCGTCGCGGGCGCACGCTTCGATCAGGTCTATACGCCGGTCTTCTCGCCCGACGGCAGCCGAATCGCGCTCAGCACCTGGAGCGCCGGCGGCTTTCGCGACCTGCGCATCGTCGAGGTGCCGAGCGGCCGCAGCGTCGCGCTCATGCGCGACCGGGCGCTCGACACGGGCCCGTGCTGGTCGCCCGACGGCCGGACGCTGTACTTCGCCTCCGATCGCACCGGCATCTTCAACATCTACGCCTACTCGCTCGCCGACGGCACGCTGCGGCAGGTCACCAACGTCAGGACCGGGGCGTTCATGCCGGCGGTGAGCCCGGACCAGCGGTGGCTCGTCTACGTCGGCTACACCGGGGCCGGCCACGACCTGTACGCCATGCCGCTCGATCCCGCGCGCTTCCTCGCCGCCCCGGCCGCCCGCCAGGAGCGGCCCGATGCGCCTGCCGAGCCGCCTCCGGTGCGCTGGCGACGCCAGCGCTATGACCCGCTGCCCACCCTGCGGCCCTACCGCTACTCCTTCGAGTACGCGCCGGGCAGCTTCGGCACCAACGCCCTGACGGTGCGCGCCGACGGCGCCGACGTCGTGGGCCACCACAGCATGAGCGCGGCCGTGGTGGCCGATCCCGGGGCGCCGCTGCCGCAACTCTCGCTCGACTACGGCTACGGACGGCTGCCGCTGGATCTCAGCCTTCAGGTGAGCAACCGCGTCGCGCCCCGCACCGACTTCCGCATCAGCGACCGCACGCCGCAGTACGTCGAGCGAAGCTACGGCATCCGCTCCGGCCTCTCCTACACCGACAATCAGGAGTTCGGCTACCAGCGGGGGGGCGTCTCCTACGGCGCCTCGATCGTCGACCGCAGCCTGCCCGTGGGAACGGCCATCGATCCCTACGCTGGACTTACCAGCGAGCCGCAGCGGGGCCTGATGGCCATCGTGCACCTGGGCTACGCCCTGTCCAATGTCGAGGGCTCCTTCGAGACGGCCGGTGCGGCGCGCGGCTTCTCCCTCGGCCTCTCGCTCGACCTCGCCGACAGCGCGACCGGCAGCTCCGAGAGCGTCTACGCGGCGAGCTACACGGCCGCGCTCTACCTCCCCATGCCGTGGCCGGGGCACCAGACTCTGGCCCTGCGCAGCCGCGGCGGGCTTTCGGCAGGCAGCTACTCGCGCCGCGGGATCTTCTACGTCGGCGGCTACGACCTGGAACGCACCAGCCTGCTCGACACGATCACGTCCGGCATCCTCAGCGGCGCCTTCGTCCTGCGCGGCTACCCGCCCAACGCCTACGCCGGCTCGACCATGATGCTGCAGAACGCGGAGTACCGCATCCCCTTGGTCGCGCCGGACCTCGGCATCTCGACCCTTCCCTTGTACCTGCGCCGCGTGAGCGGCAACCTGTTCTTCGACCACGGCGGCGCGTTCGATCGGCTCGACTTCGAGGCCACGGAGTTCCTCGCCCGCGGTGCGCTCCTCGACTCGCCCCAGCTCCACTCCGCGGCCGGTGCCGAGCTGTGGCTCGAGGCTACGCTCGCCTACTACCTCGACGTCCAGTTCCGCCTGGGCTACGCGCGCGGCTTCAGCGTGGCCGCGCTGCCCGGGGGACAGGGGTACTTCGTGGCGGCGGGGGCGTATTGAGCTACTAGGAGTGTGTCGGGGAAAAGCGCTCTTGGCCGGAAGTCGGGAGGCGTGATCTCGCGAGACTGCGGGATCCGTGACGCCGGCAGGATCGTTACCCTCACCCCTGCCCCTCTCCCGGAGGGAGAGGGGACACCGAGACCCAACTGAGAGCGTGCTCGTGTCGATAGTACGAGCATGGCGCGACTGCTGCGGGCTTCGACCTTCCGTGCCCGTGCGCTGCGGCGAGCGGCGACGCTAGCCGAGCAACGGCTCTGGGCGCTGCGGCGCGCGCGGGTTCGCAGGTGCCA
>JACQWT010000540.1 GCA_016209145.1 Deltaproteobacteria bacterium
GAGCGGCGCCCCGGACGGATAGGGATCCGCGGAGGGACGCCCGCGGCGTTCGGCCCGAATCCGGCGGCGCTCCTCCAGGGACAGGCGGGGACGGTGCCATTCCCTGGTGGCGCGCGCCGTCTCCGGAGACGACGGCGCCGCGGGCTCCGGCTCGGGGGCGGGGCGCTGCACCGGGCGCGCCTCGGGCGCCGCGGCCTTTGCCGCCGCCGGCGCCGCAGCAGCCGGCTTGCAGCGAGAAAGGGCGAACAGCTTGGCCAGCGAGCCCGCCACGGCTTCCATGGCGGCGTCCACGGCCGGGTGCGCGGCCCCGACGTTCTGCAGCGCCCCCAGCGCGCCCCGCACGTTGCTCAGGGCCTCCTGCGTCCGTTCGAGCTGCGTGCCGTCCGAGCGCTCCACGGCGTGCAGGATGCCCATCGTGCGCGCGATGGGCTCGGCCACGGCGAGAAGCTCATCTGGGACGTCGTCGCTCGACTGCAGCGCGGCGAGCGCGGCCGACAGGGTTTCGCGGGCGGACTTCGCGAGGTTTGCTGGCTCCGACATGGCTCTTCAGACCCGGCCGGGAGGGAAGGCCCGGCACCGAGGGCTAGCCTAGCCCATAGCCCGGCGGGAGGTCGCCGAAAAGTTTCCCATCTCCGGCCCGGCTGGTACGTGCTGGGACCATGGGATTTGAGCCACGTCGCTACGAGCCCGCTCTCGGGTCCAGGGCTCGCTGCGAGGCCGGAGCGGCCGGGCGGCCGATCGTCGAGCTCGACGACGTCTACAAGTCCTACCGCCCGGACCAGCCGGTGCTGCGCTCGCTCTCGCTGCGCATCGAGCAGGGGGAGTTCGTGTTCATCACCGGCCCGTCCGGGGCAGGCAAGAGCACCCTCCTGCGGCTGCTGTTCCGCGCCGATCTGCCTGACCGCGGTCGCGTGACCTTCCTGGGCCGCGATGTCGCTCGCCTGCGTCCCGAGTCTGTGCCCGTGCTGCGGCGCAACATGGGGGTCATCTTCCAAGACTTCAAGCTCGTGCCGGGCTGGTCGACCTTCGAGAACGTGGCCATCGCCCTCGAGGTGCTCGGGCTTCCCGGGCGGATCATCCGCTCCCGCATCGGCGAGGTTCTGGAACGGGTCGGGCTGGCCGGCCGCGGCGACGAGCGGGTGGAGCTGCTTTCCGGCGGCGAGCAGCAGCGCGTGGCCGTGGCCCGGGCCTTGGTGACGAGCCCGGCCCTCGTGCTGGCCGACGAGCCCACCGGGAACCTCGATCCGCAGCTCGCCATCGACGTCCTGGGCCTGCTCGAGGACATAAATGATACGGGCACGACCGTGATCTTCGCCACCCACGACCGCTCTCTGCTCGACGTTCGCCCGCGGCGCGTCGTGGTGCTCGATGAGGGCAAGGCCATTGATGCGACCCACGGCCTGAGCGGCACCGATTGGCAAGAGGGAGACAGCGGCGTGCGGGGCCTGCGCGTGGCCGTCTGAGGTCAGAGGAGTCGGCAAATGCTGGCAGGAGAGCTAGGAGGCACGCACCGGTGGCTGAAGATCTGGCGCGCCGGCCGGAGCGCCTGGCGCCCGCAGCTCCTTTCCGTCTTCTCCCTGGCGGTGGCCTTCGTCTGCCTCGCCTCGGCGCTGCTCGTGGTGACGAACCTGGCCGCCCTGCGCGACCGCTGGTCCCGCGCCGGCCGCGCCACGGTGTACCTGCACGACGACGCGTCCAGCCAGGACGTCGAGGAGCTGATCAAGGCGCTGCAGGCGACGGCCGGCGTGGAGGGGGCACGCTACGTCTCGCAGGAGGAGGCCCGTCGCGAGGTGTTGAAGGGTGCCGATCCGGCGCTCGCGGCTCTTCCGGCGGAGGCATTTCCCGCCAGCGTCGAGCTGCGCTTCGCCGCCGAGGTCGACGACACCAAGCTCGGCATGATAGCGCTGAAGCTCGGGGCGCTGCCCACGGTCGAGGCGGTGGACACCTACCAGCGCTGGACGGAGCGGCTCTCCTCGCTGCTCCACGGCGGAGTACTCGCCAGTCTCTGTCTTGCCATGGTCGTGCTCGGGGCGGTCGTGAGCGTCGTGGCTTCCACCATGCGCCTGCTGCTCGAGCGGCGCCGGCTCGAGGTGGAGGTGCTGCGCCTGGTCGGCGCGACCAAGAGCTTCGTCAGCCGGCCGTTCATCGTCGAGGGCGCGGCACAAGGCGCGAGCGGCGCGGCGCTGGCCATCGTGCTGCTCGGGGCGCTCTACCTCATCGTGCGCGGTAGGTTCGACCAGCAACTCGCCGGCCTGCTCGGGCTCACGCCCGCCTTCTTGCCCGTCTCCCTGATGGCGGCAATGGTGCTGCTCGGGGCGCTGCTCGGCGCCACCACGGCCTGGCTCAGCTTGCGGCGATCGGCCGAGCTGTAGGAGGGGCGCGGTGCCGACGACGAGCCGGACGAGGCCAGCGCTGCCGCTGCTCATGGCCGCGCTCGTGGCCGGCACGGCCGGGGCCTACGTGCCCGGCTCCAGCCTCGGCCGCCGCGCATCCCCGCCGCCGGAGAGCGCGCCCGCACCCGCGGCGCGCAGCCCGGAGGAGTTCGACCGTCTGCTGCGCCGGCTCGACGCCGAGGAACGGGACCTCTTGGCCGAGCTCGACGCCGTCGGGCCCGAGCTCAAGCTCGTCTCGCAGCGCATGCTGGCGCGGGGCCGCGCCTACTACCGGCTGGTGCGGGCCGGCCTGCTGCCGGTGGGCGGGGGCTTCGATGCCCTGGTGGACCACGCCGCGCGGGTGGCCCGGCTGCGCACCTCGCTGGGACGCGATCTGGCGGCCCGCAGCGTGATCGAGGCCCGCTCGGCCGAGATCGGCCGCCGCCTGGGCGCGCTGCGCGCCGAGCGGGCCCCGCTCGCCGCGCACCGGGAGGCGATCGAGCGCGCGCGCGAGGCGATGCGCGAGGCCGACGAGCGGCGGGCGGCCTTCGAGCGGGCCTTCGGCTCCTCCCAGCCCCCCGGCTTCGCGCCGGTGGCCATCTACGGCGCCGACACCGGCCCGGTCGACTCGCCCGCGGCCCGCTTCGAGGAGCTGCGCGGCCGGCTCTCCTTCCCCTTGGCGGGCCGGGCGGAGGTCACGGCGGTGGACCGCTTGGGAGCCGGCGGTCCCGGTCTCGAGTTGCGATCGAGCCGCGATGCCGCGGTGCGCAGCGTGGCCCCCGGCCGGGTCGCCTTCGCCGACGTGCACGGCGACGGCGACGAGACCGTGGTGATCGACCACGGCGAGGGGTACTTCAGCGTCTACGCCGAGCTGCAGGAGATCGAGGTCAAGGTCGGCGACGCGGTGCAGGAGCGCTCGCGCCTGGGCTGGGTCAAGCGCCGCGGCGCGCGCCCGGCGGTGCTCTACTTCGAGCTGCGCCAGGGGGCCACGCCGATCGATCCCGCGTCCTGGCTGGGGCTGTAGCACAGCAAAAGCGACCGGGCCGTCGTTTTTGGCGAGCACCAGTCAATGGTGCGGCAAAGCGACAAGTTCGTCGCTTTGAGCGAGCGTCATACCAGTGCTGCGCCATTGAATTGAATGGTGCAGGTGGTATGTACGTCCGAGATCCGCGGCGCGTGCGCGCGGCGCCGCCCGGTCGAGGTTCCCGATGACGAGAAGGCTAGTGTGTTGCATCCTGCCGCTTGCGTCCTTCTGGCTGGCCGGGCTGGCCGCGCTCTCGCCCGCGCGGGCAGAGAGCCCCGATGCCGTGCTTCAGAAGATGGACGACGCCATCAATCGCTACAAGACCCTGCACGTCCAGTACGACATCGTCAACCAGGAGCCCGGCCGGCCCCAGAGCACGTTCAAGGTCGAGAGCTGGCTCGAGGGCGACAAGCAGGTGACCGAGCTGCAAGCGCCCGCCGACGTGCGCGGGACCAAGGTGCTGCAGCTTTCCGAGACGCAGATGTACATCTACCTGCCGGCGTTCCGGAAGATCCGCCGCATCGCCAGCCATTTTTCCGAGCAGGGGTTCCTCGGGACCGCCTTCAGCCAGGTCGATATCGCCCACCGGCGCTACGCGAACTTCTACACCGCGAAGCTCGTCTCCGACGATGGCGCCGCGGTCACGCTGGAGCTTGCGCCGAAGTCGGCCGAGGCTCCCTACCCGAAGATGCAGATCGCGATCGAGAAGCAGCGTTCCGTGCCCACGGTGCTCCGCTACTACGGCGGCAGCGGAGCGCACATCAAGACGGAGGAGCGCGCCGGGTACTTCTGCGAGCAGGGTTTCTGCACGGCCAAGTCGATGAAGATGACGGACCATAGCAAGGGCGGGCACTGGTCCGAGCTGCGGCTGACCAAGCACGAGATCAACGTGGCCATCCCGGAGGGCACGTTCTCCAAGCGCTCCCTGCAGCACTGAGCGCCGCCACCCCTGACTCTAGCCAGCGCTGGCTTGCCCGGCGCCGGGCGGCGCGTGGTAGGAAGGGGCATGCGTCGTTGGACGATCCCCTCTGGTGCAGCGCTTGGCGCGCTGGCAGCGTGCGGCCTCGGCGCTCCCCCCGCTCTGGCGGAGGAGCCGCAGATCTCGGTGGGTGGCCGGATTCAGGCCGACAGCCGCGTCCGGGTCGAGGAGAAGAGCATCGGCGACTACTACGACCGGATCGAGCTCCCGGCCGGCGTCGAGCGCAACGAGAACAAGCTCGGGCTGAAGCTCGACGCCGCGATCGGCCGCTTCGCCG
Organism: Deltaproteobacteria bacterium; assembly: GCA_016209145.1. Taxonomy (GTDB): domain Bacteria; phylum Myxococcota_A; class Polyangia; order Polyangiales; family Polyangiaceae; genus JACQWT01. The sequence goes on from JACQWT010000540.1 coordinate 4,653, forward strand.
CGGTGGCCGACGCCGACCTCGTGCTCCTGGGCTACTCGCACCCGCTCGGGGGGCTGAGCGATCTCTCGCGGCGCGAACAGGTCGATCCGTACCGGCTCGACGTGCACTCTCTGTACTTGCAGGTCAAGGATGTCTTCACTGGCGGCCTCGATCTGCGCGTCGGCCAGCAGCTCGTGATGTGGGGCGTCGCCGACCAGTTCAACCCCACCAACAACCTGAACGCCGACGACCTCGAGGATCCGCTCCAGTTCGGCGATCAGCTCGGCAACGTCATGGCCAGGCTCGACTATTGGCTCGACGACGACTGGTCGCTCACCGGCGTGCTCGTTCCCATCTTCAAGCCGGCCCTCTTGCCGCGCTCGGCGCGGCTGGGCGCGGCGGCCGTGGACCGGCTGCCTATGACCTCGGACTCGCTGCGCTGGCGCATCCACGCCGAGCAGGCCGCGGCCGAACAGCTCATGGGGTATCCCACCGTGGTCACGCAGGCCGTGCCGGAGCTGCCGGAGACGAGCTTCGAGAACATGCAGTTTGCCTATCGCATCGGCGGCGCGCTCGCCGACCAGGACGTGGCGCTCACCTACTACAACGGCCGCACCGACTTCCCGCAGCCCAAGGCCAACTACACGCGGCAGAGCGCCGTGCCGGTGTGCGATCCCGGCGACCCTGCCCGCTGCACCAAGGGGCTGCTACAGACCGAGGTCACGCTGCACTACCCGCGCATGCACGTGTACGGCTTCAACATGGCCGGCGAGATCGGCCTGCTGAAGGAGCTTTTGGACGCCTTCAATGCCGTCGGCTACCAGCTCGAGGCCGCGCTCATCGTGCCGGAGCGTGCCACCATGAAGATCGCCAACGACGAGCTCAAGCTCCCGCTGAAGAAGGTGCCGAAGGACGTGTACGACTACGACGGCGACGGCCGGCCCGGCGGCCCCGAGCCGGTCGTGGTCGAGAGCACTCCCTTTGCGAAATGGACCGTGGGCCTCGACTACAGCTTCGGCGCGCACGTGTACGCGAACGTGCAGTGGGTCCACGGCCTGGTGGACGAGTACGGCGCGGGTGACTTCATCACCGAGGGCTGGGCGGTGCGTCAGGGAGGTGTGTCCGAGGGGGCGAAGACCGTTTCCTGCGCCCTCAAGGGGGACGGCACCAAGTGCGCCCGCGAGATCCTGCGGCCGCGCCTGGGAGACTATCTCGTGCTCGGCGTGGACTTGCGCTTCTTGGAGACGCGCTTGCTTGCGCGCCTGTTCACCATCCTGGATCTGAACGGCTACGACGAGACCTTCTGGGACGAGGCGGCCGGCAGGCGGCTCGGCAAGCACTACCCGCCTTTCTCGGCCGAGGGCTTCTCGGCGGTGCTCTACCCGCAGCTCTCGTACAACTTCGGCTCGGGCTTCGAGCTCGCGGCCGGCGCCCTGGTGCAGCTCGGGGAGGACTACACGAAGTTCGGAGACCCCGCGGCCGGCGGCTCGATCGTGTGGACGCGCTCGAGCTTGGCGTTCTGATCGGCCTCAGCCCTCGAAAACGGCGTCCGTGACGGCCAGGGCCTCGTCGAAGATGGCGAATGCTTCGCCCAACTGCTCCGCGGTGATGCACAAGGGCGGGTTGCAGAACACCATGTGCCAGTGCGTCATGGTGTAGAGCCCCCGGTCGAGCAGCGCCTTGCCGAGCCCGGTCACGGCCTCGTGGGTCGTGTTGTAGGCCGACAGCGGCTCGCCGCGGGAGTTCTTCTGCAGCTCGATGCCGCCGAACAGGCCGATGGCGCGGTAGGCCCGGACGCTCGGGTGCTTCTTCTTCAACGCCGCCATGTGCTCCAGCATCACGTTCTGCATGCGCGCCGCGTTCTCGACCAGGCCCTCGTCGATGAGCACGCGCACCGCGGCCAGCGCCGCGGCCAGGCCCATGGGGTGGCTGCTGTAGGTCAGCCCGGTCCAGAAGACGTTGTTGTCGAAGTGCGCGGCGATGCGGTCGCGCATGCCGAGGGCGCCCAGGGGCAGCGCCGACGAGGTCAAGCCCTTGGCCATGGTCACGAGATCGGGCTGGACGCCGTAGTGCTCGAAGGCGAACATCTTGCCGGTGCGGCCGAAGCCGGCCATGACCTCGTCGCAGACGAGCAGGATGCCGTGCCGGTCCAGGAGCTCGCGCAGGCCGGCAAGGTAGCCCTGGGGCGGCGGCAGGATGCCGTTCGTGCCCGTCACCGTTTCGATGAACATGGCGGCGATGCTCTGCGGCCCCTCGTAGTCGATGACCTCGGCGAGGTACTCGAGGTTGCGGCGCGTCTGCTCCTCTTCGCTCTCGCCGAAGCGGAAGCGGTACGGCACGGGGTCCATGACCTTGACAAAGCCGCTCGCGCCCGGCTCGGTGGGCCAGCGGCGCGGGTCTCCGGTGGCCTGCATCGCCCCGTGCGTGGCGCCGTGGTAGGAGCGGTAGCGGCTCAAGATCTTGTGCCGGCCGGTGTACAGGCGGGCGACCTTGATCGCCGCCTCGTTGGCCTCCGCCCCGCCGTTCGTGAAGAAGAACTTGTTGATGTCGCCCGGCACGATCTCACTTAGCAGCTTGCCCAGCCGCGCGCGCGGCTCCGTGGCGAAGCCCGGGTAGACGAAGAGCAGCCGGTCGGCCTGCTTCTTGATCGCCTCGACCACCTTCGGATGATTGTGGCCGATGTTCACGCACATGAGCTGCGAGTTGAAGTCGATGTACCGCTTGCCGCTCGGATCCCAGAAGTAGATCCCACTGGCGCGATCGACGACCACGGGCGCGACCTTGCTCTGGGCGGACCACGAGAAGATGGTGTGGCGCTGGCACAGCTTGACGATCTCGGCGGTATCCATGGCTCCCGGATGCTAATTCACTTCGGCACGGGCGGCACCACCACTTCGTTGATCGGCTGCACGCTCGCGCCGGCCGGGTACGCGTACGAGACGTACTGGGTGAACAGCTTCGAGTAGCCGCCCCAACCCCACACCGTGACGCCAAAGGGGAGAGCGGAGCTCATCTCCTGCCGGCCGTTCGAGCAGCCGCCCACGTTCTGGAAGTCGCCCGTGACCAGATCGACCCGCGCGAGCTCGAAGTCCCCGATCGCCTGCCAGCCGGCAATCACCCCGGCACAGGCGAGGGAGACATCGGCGAAGCTCCCGTCGATCTTGGAGGGGCGGCGCACGAGCACCAGGTTCGTCTCCGAGTACGTCGGGTCGGTGAAGAACACGTAGTGGTCAAGGTACTCGCCCGTGGGCACCACGTTGACCCACTCGGGATCGCCCTCGCCGCCGAACTGCGAGCCGCCGGTCATGTAGGCGGCCAGGTAGAAGGGGTGATCGGCGTCCTGGCTGCGCACCACGAAGGGGCCCGGCGCACTCATCTCGGCGACCTGGCCGAGTTGCAGCGTCTCGGGCGCGCCGGGCGGCGGCCCCGGCTGCCAGGTGAGAAGCGTGTCCTTGACCGCGCCCACCAGGCGCCAGGGGGGCGCCTCCTCCTGCTGGGCCGCCTTGCGGTTGCGGTAGCGCACCCCGACGTACTCGCTGCCAAGCGCCTTGACTGGCGGGATCTGCTGGTGCGAGCCGTCGCAGGCGGCGACATTGACCGGCACGTTCAGGCAACTCGCCCCGCCCCAGAGGCCGACCGGCTGGTTGGACAGGATAGGGCTGCCGGTCAGCTCGAGGTCCTGGCTGATCTGCACGTACTCGCCCGCGCCAAGCTGGTAGGTCACCGCTTGGTTGGCCGGCGAGCCCGGCACGCCGGGACCCCCGATGACCTGCACCTTCGGCAGGAACTTCACCTCGGTGCCGTCGCTGCCCGCGAGGATGCCCAGCGAGGGCTGGCCGGGCTGAACGATCTGGCTCTTCTGGTAGGCATTGACGGCGACGTAGTTGGTGTCCCAGGCGCTCGTGGGTAGGAGCAGCGTGGCCGAGGTGGCCGCGGCCGACCCTCCGCCGTAGGGGATGATCTGGTAGGCGACCACCGGCCGATCGGTGGTGATGTGGAAGGCCTTTCCGCGGCCGGTTCCGAAGATCCCTGACTCGGCGTTGAGCGCCGGCGGGGCCGGGCACTTCGGCATCGGTCCGATGGTATGGGCGAGAAAGAGCATGGCCACCTCGCCCACCGGCAGGCCCACCACCGGATCGTAGGGCTCGTAGCTGAGCGATTGGCCCTGCCCCTTGGGGATGCGGATGAAGCCTTTGTCGCCAAACGGCTGGCCGCCATAGCCCACCTCTATGTGCACCGGCACCGACCAGGTGTTGGCCACGATGGCCGTGAAGCAGGCGCCGAGGATGGCGCCGATCAGATCGGGCTTGGCGGCCCAGTAGTCGCAGCCGTACGAGCTCTTCGCGGCTTCGGCCGCGCCGCAAGGGTCGTTCGTGCACTGGCCGTTGAGGCAAGCCTGCTCGCCCGAGCAGCTCTGGACCACCTGTCCGCTGCAGCCAATCACGTCCTTCAGGTTGCCGCTGCACGTGTACTGGCAGCTTCCGCCCGTGCCGATGTTGCCGCCCAGGCCGATGTCGCCGCCGGTGCCGGTCGAGCCAGAGCTCGAGGAGGAGGCCGCGCCACCGCCGGCCTGCCCGCTGCTGCTCGAGCCGGAGCTGGCCGATGACGAGCCGCCGCTGGCGGCCGAGCAGGCCGTGAGCCACAGGACCGCCGCCACCGCGACGAGCCAGCGCGCCCTGGCCGCCGCCTCGGCCGCTCCCGGAACAAGTCGCGCGCCGAACACGGGAGTATCCTGCCGTCCAGCGCGTCGGCCAGTTCGATCCGACATGGCGTCCTCCTTCCAGGGCAGCGAACGGAGCAGGCGATCCCGGGCCCCGGGGCCCGGAGCTCGTGCCTCCGCAAAAGTACGCGCCAGAGCATGGCCAGCGCCAGCCCCGCGTATTTGTCGCTGCGGTTCGCGCGGTTGGGGGGGGCCATGTCCACAGGAGCATAGCCCACCGCGGCGCAACATGAACGCGCCGGCCGTCCGCCGCCGCCGGCTGCCCGCACCCGTGCCCGTCGCGCCTGCTTGCCTCGGCATCAAATTGACGGTAAAAATGATGACGATGTATCCACGTGCTCTGACGCTGCCGCAGCGGACGTTCTTCCTTTTCGGCCCGCGGGGGACGGGGAAGACGACCTGGCTGCACCACGGCGTGCCGGGGGCGGCGTGGTTCGACCTGCTCGATCTGCGCCTCGTGCTGGAGCTGTCGCGCCGCCCCGAAGCATTCCGGATGCGCGTGGAGGCCCTGCCGCCTGGGAGCTGGGTGGTGGTGGACGAGATCCAGAAGCTCCCCGAGCTTCTCGACGCCGTGCACTCGCTGCTGTTCGCTCACGCGGACGAGTACCGGTTCGCCCTCACCGGATCGAGCGCCCGCAAGCTCAAGCGCGCCGAGGTCAACCTGCTCGCGGGCCGCGCGGTCAACCGCTGGATGCTGCCACTGACCGCGGGCGAGATGGGCTTCGAGCGCGAGGTCGAGGATCTGCTCACCTTCGGCGCCCTTCCCGCCGTGTGCACGGCTGCGTCGGCCCAGGAGCGTGTCGACATCCTCGATGCATACAAGGCGAACTACGTCCGCGAGGAGATCAAACAGGAGGCGGTCGTGCGCAACCTGAGCTCCTTCGTGCGCTTCCTAGACGTGGTGGCGGTGGCGAACGGGCAGGTGGTCAACCTGGCGGGAATCGCCCGCGATGCGGCGGTGGCCCGGCCCACGGTGCAGGGCTACTTCGAGGTGCTCGTCGACACCCTGCTCGGTGCTTGGCTGCCCGCATACCGCCCGCGCGCCAAGGTCAAGGAGGTGCAGCACCGCAAGTTCTACCTCTTCGACTGCGGCGTGGCGCGGGCGCTCGCGGGCCGGCTGCACGAGAGGCCGGCCGACGCGGAGCGGGGGCCGCTGCTCGAGACGTGGGTGCTGCACGAGCTGCGCGCGCACCTCGCGTACGCCCGGTGTGGCGGGGAGCTAACGTACTGGCGCACCCCGAGCGGATCCGAGATCGATTTCGTGTGGTCGCGCGGGGACCGCGCGGTCGGCATCGAGGTCAAGGCCGCGCGGCGCTGGCGGCGCGAGTACGGGCGCTCGCTCGCCGAGCTGGAGCGTCTGGACCACCTGCGGTCGTGCTTCGGCGTCTACCTCGGCCACGAGGTGCTGCGCGACGGCCCGATTCAAGTGCTGCCGGCGCTGGAATTCGCACGGTGGTTGGCGCAGGGGCGGATCGTGGGGTAGCAAGCCGTCGCGCATCTCAGGCTTGGCCGCATCGCCGCTACGGCTCTGCGAGCCGCTTGTGCTCGCCGCCAGGCAGCAGAGCAATGTCGCAGCTCTCTTGCCGCTCGTGCTCACGGACGAGACCGCGCGGATCGAGACGGTGGCTGCCGGCCAGCGCTCTGGTGCGGCAAGGCTGGATCCGACGATGCCGCTCGATGGGCGGAAGCGCGTCAAACCGAGGCGCAACGAGGTCGACCCGCCGGCCGCATCGCCCCCCGCCGAGCTCCGAGCTGCTGCGGCCACATGCTCGAGCGCGAGCCCGCTCACCAGGGCGCTGAGCACCTCGCGCTCCACCTCGACACCGTGTTGTTCGTCTCCACGTACGCTGGCCCCGCAAAACCCTCGACGGCTGACCGGCGCCGAAGCGCAGGGCGACCGACAGGAATTGGCCGGCTATTTTTGTGTTTCGTCTGTGCTCTCGCGCGGAGCTTCGGCTTCCAGGTGCTGGTCAAGGCCACCGCCGGTGACGGCTACCTGTCGGTTGCGCGCTCCAGGATCATCTGCCTCACCTCCTTGACCGTGTAGGCCGGCTGGTGCGAGTGAATGACGGTGTGGCAGTTCGGGCAAACGGGCAGGAGGTCGTTCGCCGGGTCGACCTGCCGCGGAGCGCCGGCCTCCGACAGCGGAAGCAGGTGGTGAACCTGGATGATCCCCGCCGCCAGCGGCCCGTATCGGTCAGCGAGCACGAGCCCGCACACGCCACAGCGCGCACCGTGGTGCCGTATGCACGCCTTGCGCAGTCGCCGGTCCCGTTCGTAGCGGTCCACGCTGACCGTGGTTCTCGCACCCTCGGTGCGGACGGCTTCCGGATGCTCCAGCTCATCCGGGAAAGATCTCGACCCGGCGAGCTGCCAGGCGTCCGCGATCTCCACGAGCCGGGCCTTGCCGCGACGGACTTGAACAGCGTCGCGACCCCCCGCGACCGGACAGACCATGATCCTGGCAGTCGCAGCCTCGTACGAGCGCCACGTGCCTTCCGATTCGACAAGGAGGCCGACCTGGTCGAGATCCTCCGCGTGTGCCCAACGAAGCGTGGCGTCGAACCTGCGGCTGGCCTTCACGACCCTGTACTCGACGTGGTCCAGCTTGGGGGCCTGCCGATCAACGAGAAGCCACGCGCCGAAATCGCGCTTACCGAGGTTGACCGCGGCCAAGTAGATGCCGCCGACCACGAGGCTTGCGGCCTGCGTGTGTACCCCGAACCACGAGCACTCGGGATGCCGTGCGTGGACGAACGCCCGCTCGAAGAACTTCTCGATCGTCTCACTGACGCCAGGTTCGTTCCGCGTGCGGCGGTGAGACGACGCCCACTCCCCCAGCCGGGTTTCCCAGTGAACATGACGCGAATCGGCCTGCCCCATGGCAAACCAGCTTGCGCAGCCACGGCTCCGCAGTCAACCAAGATGCTGCGGCGTCGCGGGCAGGTGTGCGAGCCGCTCCACGACAGCAACCAGACCCGGCCAACCGAAACGGCGCTCGGCGCGTAAGCAAAACAAGCCGCCTTTCGCCCGTCAACACCCCGCCGCGCACGTCTCTTCGGCGCCACGAGCCGGCCCGATCGCGGCTCGCGGCGACGCTCCGCCGTGCTCGCCAGTCCCGCTCCCGCTCAACCTGGCAGGCATGGGACTCGACCGCCGGCAGGCCCTTGTGGAACTCACACCGCCAACGCATCAGGTGGCGGCGTACGAACGCGGCTCCGAGCCAGAGCGCCGTCCAGCTCAGCAGAGCGACGGTCCACGCTTCGCTCCGGGCGACGCCCCAGAGTGCGATCGGCGCCAGACCGACTACCGCCATGATCCAGTGGCCGTGGTCGAACAGTGCCTGCCGCACTGGCGCGGGGTGCGGGGGCGGGCACGCCCGCTTCGCCGCTTCTTCTCGCCGCTTGGCGAGGAGCGCGTCGACGAAGTCGTCGCCGCCGGCTCCCACACCGATGACGAGCGCACGGAGCGCCGCGATCTCCTGCGGTGGCGCGGCGCGGTACGCCGTCGTGCCGCCGTCGCGCGCGCCACTCGCTGGCGCGCCCCAGCACGACGACGGGGTCGCCCGGCACGACCACCGTGCCCGCGAGGCGCACGTGCAGTTGCGGCGACAGATCGAGGTGGGGGCAAGCGCGCGCTAGCGGCGCGCCTGCGAGCTCGTTCCAGCGGCCTCGGAGCGTCGCCCTCGGTCCGAGCTCGAGCGCCGGATCACCCGTGTCGATCCGCAGCGTCCGGTCGCGGTCGATCTCCAGCAGGATGGGCCGGCGCACGGACACTTTGGTCGGGGCCTCGTCACCCGCGGTCAACTCGACCAGGCTCACGAGCGCGTCATCGCCGGCCGCCCCGGCGCGCGCGACGCCGCGCAAGCGCACGAGCTCAACGTCGTCTTCGGCTGCCACGGCCGGGAAATCATGCCACGGCGGCGTGCTCGCTGTCACGTCCGGTCGAACCGAGCCGGATCCGGCCTCGCGCCTCAAGTACTGGAAGTACCTGTTGTGCGAGCACGCGCGGCACTCGCCGTGCCGCCTACACCGCCGCCGCGGTCCGGTACGGGCCGCCGCCCGCGCTGGGCTGGCCCTTGCGCTCGGGCAGCAGGCCGGCGCCGCGCGTGGCCACGACCGCGCCGATCCCGACGAGCACGAGCACGGCCGTGATCAGGCCGCCCACCCACGGGATCGCGCTAAGGAGCAGGTACAGGACGCAGCCCACGCCCAGGTGCACGTAGGGGTTGGTGCTCTTGTGCCGCACCAGGGCCGCTCCCAGCGCGGCCAGGACGCCGCACATCCCGGCGTAGGCGGCGAAAGCGCCCACGAGCGCGGCCACGAACGCCAGCGGAATGCCGATGATCGTAACGCACAGGGCAACGAGCACCACGGCCGCGACCAGCGCGCCGAGCACGCCCCAGGCAAAGGCGCGCATCGGCCGGGCGGCGGCCGCGGTCTGCAGTAGCTCCATGCGCCGCGTAGCCAACCCGAAGAGCACGGCTCCGAACACGAACAGGAGCGCCATGCGCGTCATCGCCCCGCCGGCGTCGTGCGCCAGGCTCGCCAAAGTGAGTCCTTCCTCCTCGCCCTGTGCGCCCGAGCCGAACCGCAACCGTCCGCCCTGGTCCGTGACGTCGCCCCCGACGTGCGCCTTCTTGCCCCGGTGCAGCTCGCCGCCCAGCACGGAGACGTCACCGCGCACGCTGGCGCCGTCCTCGATCGTGAGCTCGCCGCCCAGCACCGACACATCGCCGCGCACGCGCGCCCCGTCGCGGATCTTCGCCCCGCCGCCCATCACCGCCACGTCGCCCGTGACCCGGCCCAGGATCTCGGCCGATCCGCCCATCACCACGACGTCGTGCACGACCTCGCCGCGCTCGATCCGCGTGCTGCCGCCCGTCACCATGCGATCCTCGCCGCGCTCGGCCGGCTCCGGCTCGTCCTCGGGCGGGGGCGGGGCGCCCGCCGCCGGCCCGGCAGCGCTCGGCGCCGCCGGCGCTGCGGCCGGCGCCGCCGCCGCGGCGTCGCGCTCCGGCGCGATGCCCACGAGCGATCCGGAGCGCCGGGCGACGTAGCGCCCGTCCGCGAGCAGCAGCTCCAGGACCTTGGCCGCGTCCTGATCGCGCACGTCGAGATCCACGGAGCCGCCGTCGGGCAGCTCGACCACCACGTTCCAGCCGGCCTTCGCGGCGAGCTGCCGGATGGCCGCGGCGCGCGGCTGCCCGTCCACGGACAGCGTGACCAGCTCCTCCTGCTTGGGCCAGTCGCCTTCCCGCTTCACCTCGGCGAAGGCCACGCTGGCGCCCAGGCCGAGCCCGAGCACGCCCAAAGAAGCCAGGATCCCCCAGAGCACCTTGCGACTAGAGCCCTTCATGCCACCTCTCCTGTTGGTTGAGACCAGAGCCGCGCCAGGGCGAGCCCCATGACGATGAGCACCAGCGCCGCGGCCCACGAGGCCACGAGCAGTGTGGGATTGCTGCCCGAGAGCACGCCGCGCGCGACGAGCCGGCCGGCGCGCAGCACGACGGGCAGGCTGCCCGTCGCCCAGGCGGCGGCCCGCGGCAGGCCCAGGGCCGCCTCGCCGAGCGCCGGCCCGGCACCGAGCGCTGCCAGAGCAA
>JACQWT010000541.1 GCA_016209145.1 Deltaproteobacteria bacterium
GCCGGCCCGGAGCGTACTCCTGTACGCGAGGAGCCGGCCCGCGGACGTAAGCCGCGATCGCGGCCGCCTCGGCGAGCCGTCGTTGCCGGCGTGCAAATGCCGTGAACGGGTACACCCTGACTCACCGCCACCGCAGCACCACCTTGCCCGACTGGCCCGAGCGCATGGCCTCGAAGCCCTGCTGGAAATCATCCACGTCGAAGTGGTGCGTGATGATGGGCGCAATGTCGAGGCCGCTCTGCAGCATGGAGCTCATCTTGTACCAGGTCTCGAACATCTCGCGGCCGTAGACGCCCTTGATGACGAGACCCTTGAAGATCACGTGGTCCCAGTTGATGCGCGTGTCGGCGGGCGGGATGCCCAAGAGGCCAATCCTGCCGCCGTTGTTCATCACCTCGAGCATGTCCCGCAGCGCTGCCGAGCTGCCCGACATTTCGAGCCCGACGTCGAAGCCCTCGGTCATGCGCAGCTCCTCCATCACGTCGCGCAGCGCGCCGCGGCTGATGTCGACCGCGCGCGTGGCCCCGAGGGCGCGCGCCAGCTCCAGCCGGTAGGGGTTCAGATCCGTCACGACCACGTGGCGCGCGCCCACGTGCCGGCAGATGGCCGCGGCCATGCAGCCGATGGGCCCCGCGCCGGTGACAAGCACGTACTCACCCACGAGATCGAACGACAGGGCCGTGTGCACGGCGTTGCCGTACGGGTCGAAGATGGCGGCGACATCGTCGGGGATCTCCTCGGGCACCCGGAAAGCGTTGAAGGCGGGCAGGCTGAGGAGCTCGGCGAAGCAGCCCGGCCGGTTGACGCCCACACCCACGGTGTTGCGGCACAGGTGCCGTCGGCCGGCGCGGCAGTTGCGGCAGTGGCCGCACGTCACGTGCCCTTCGCCCGAGACCCGGTCGCCCACCGCGAAGCCCTGGACGGCGCTGCCCAGGGCGGCAACCTCGCCCACGAACTCGTGGCCGACGGCCATGGGCACCGGGATGGTGCGCTGCGACCACGCGTCCCAGTTGTAGATATGAATGTCGGTGCCGCAGATGGCCGTCCTGCGCACGCGGATGAGCAGGTCGTTGGGCCCGATCTCGGGCTCGGGCACCTCCTGCATCCAGATCCCCGGCTCGCGCTTGGCCTTGACTAGTGCCTTCATGGGCCGGCCTCCTGCTTCTTCTGCTCCGCCAGATCGCGCCGCGCCGCCTCGATGATGGCCGCGGCGTACTCGCGGATGGCCGCGGGATCCTCGCCCTCGACCATCACCCGCAGCTTGGGCTCCGTGCCGCTCCAGCGCACCAGCACGCGGCCGCCTTGGCCGAGCCGGCGCCGGATCTGCGCCGTCTGCCGCTCGGTGCGCCGCATCTGTTCGAGCGGCAGACGCCGCGCGAAGGTCTCGCCCTCCAGCACTTGCGGCACGGGCTCCATCACCGCGGCGGCCAGCTCCGAAAGCGGCCGCTCCTCCTCGACCATGATGGCCAGCAGCCGCAAGGCGGCAACGATGCCGTCACCGGTGGTGGCATGATCGAGGAAGATGAGGTGGCCGCTCTGCTCGCCGCCGAAGCGGTAGCCGCCGCGCCGCATGGCCTCGACCACGTAGCGATCGCCGACCGGCGTGCGCAGCAGCCGGCCGCCCGCGGCACCGAGGGCGCGCTCGAGGCCGAGGTTGCTCATCACCGTCGTCACCAGCGTCCGCTTGACGAGTTTGCCCGCCGCGAGCATGCGCAGCGCGCACAGCGCCATGATGCGGTCGCCGTCCACGATCTGACCGCGCTCGTCCACCACGATGACGCGGTCGGCATCTCCGTCCAGGGCGATGCCGAGGTGAGCCCGGCGCGCGAGCACCTCGCCGGCCACGTGCCCGGGGTGCAGCGCGCCGCAGCCGCGGTTGATGTTCAAGCCGTTGGGCTTGACGCCGAGGGCGTGCACCCGGGCGCCCAGCTCCTCGAACACGGCCGGCGCCACGCGGTAGGCGGCGCCGTGGGCCGCGTCGACCGCGATGCGGATGCCGTCGAGCGTGAGCTGCTGGGGAAAGGTGTTCTTGCAGAAGACGACGTAGCGCCCCTGAGCGTCGTCCACGCGCACGGCGCTGCCGATGGCCGCGCCCGTGATGCGGCGCTCGTCGAGGACCGTGCCCCGAAGCAGCTCCTCGATCTCCAGCTCGATGGCGTCGTCGAGCTTGAAGCCGTCAGCCCCGAAGATCTTGATGCCGTTGTCGTGGAAGGGGTTGTGGCTGGCGCTGATCACCACGCCGGCATCGGCCCGCATGCTCACCGTGAGCTGGGCCACGCCCGGGGTCGGAATGGGGCCGCAGAGCATGACCCGGCCGCCCATCGCGCAGATCCCCGAGGCCATGGCCGTCTCCAGCAGATAGCCCGAAAGACGCGTGTCCTTGCCGATGACGACCCGCACCTGCCGGCTGCGGCGGCGCTGGGCCACGAAGGCGATGGCGCGGCCGAGACGCAAGGCGAACTCGGGCGTGATGGGCGCCTCGCCCACGACGCCGCGCACGCCGTCGGTACCGAAGAGGCAACGCTCGGCGGGGGCGCCCTCCCGGGGGCGGGTGGCCGGGCGGCGGCGCGGGCCGGGACGGGCCGGGACGGGGAGCCGAGAACGCGCTTTGGAAACCATGGCGAGGATCAGCGGGGTCGGAAGCTCAAAGCGGAATCGCTTCGTCCCGTTCTAGCCCGAGCAGGGCCGCGCGCACAGCACCGACGAGAAAGATCGAGCCCGTGACGAGAATGGTGTCGCCGGCCCTGGCCTGCGCCCCGGCCTGCGCCAACGTGCGCCCGACATCGCCCAGGGCGTAGCCCGGCCAGCGCTCCTGCAACGCGCGCGGCGGCACACACGAACGACCGGCCCGGGCGAGGGCGCCGAGCGGCTCCACGTAGTAGCGAGTCTCGGCCAACGGGGCGAGCTCGCCCAGCACCTCTGCCCATGCCTTGTCACTCAGGGCGCCGAAGATGAGCGCCGTGCGGGCCGGCGCAAGCTGGCCCTCCAGCGCGTGCCGCAGCGCCTGAGCCGCCTGCGGATTGTGCGCGCAGTCGAGCAGCACGTGCGCCGCGCCCAGGGGGATCCGCTCGAGCCGTCCCGGCCAGCGCACGGCCTCCAGGCCGGCCGCCACGGTGCCGGGCAGCGCCGGCCAGCGCTCGCCCAGCAGCCAGCCGAGCGCGGCGGCCACGGCGGCGTTGCCCGCCTGGTGCGGCCCCTCCAGGCCCGGCCGGACGACGAGCGCGCGGCCCCCCGGACCGCTGATGCGCACGCGCCCGCCCTCCGCCGCGGCGACGTGCACGCTCTGCGCCGCAGCCGCTTCGGTCGTCTCGGCCGCAGCCGCCCCGGGCCGGACGCGCCAGATCGGCGCCGCGCCGCGCGCCGCAGCCACGAGCTCGACCTCCGCGGCCGGCTCCGGAGCTAGAGGCCCCAGTACGAGCGGCACCGCGGGCTTGGCGATGGCCGCCTTCTCGCGCGCGATGCTCGCCAGATCGGCGCCGAGCAGGGCGGTGTGATCCAGGCCGATGCTGGTGATGGCGGCCGCGGCCGGCCGCTCGATGACGTTCGTGGCGTCGAGCCGGCCGCCGAGCCCCACCTCGACGATGGCGAGATCGACCTCGGCCTCGCGCATCGCCACCAGGCCCGCCACCGTCAGCGTCTCGAAGAAGGTGAGATCGGCCTGCGCCAGCGCCGCGCTCAAGGCGCGGGCAAAGGGCTCGTCGGCAATGGGGCTGCCGTCGATGCGGATGCGCTCGGCGAACCGGCACAGGTGCGGCGAGGTATACAGGCCCGTGCGCAGGCCAGCGACGCGGGCGATGGCCTCCAGCATGGCGCAGGCGCTGCCCTTGCCGTTGGTGCCGCCGACGTGGACGACGGCCAGATCCCGCTGTGGATCCCCCATCCGTGCCAGCGCCCGGCGCGTGCGATCGAGCCCCAGCGCCGCTCCCTGCGGCGCGCGCGCGAGAAGCCGCGCGAGCGGCCCCCGCAGCTCGGCCGCGCTCACGGCTCGCCCGCCCCGGCGGCCGGGGGCGGGCGAGGGGCGCTCAGGTGCCCGAGCAGGCGCGCGATGGTGGCCTTCATCTGCGAGCGCGGGCAGACGAGATCGACCATCCCGTGCTCGAGCAGGAACTCGGCGCGCTGGAAGCCGTCGGGTAGCTTCTGCCGGATGGTGTTCTCGATCACCCGGGGCCCGGCAAAACCGATGAGCGCGCCCGGCTCGGCGAGGTGGACGTCGCCGAGGAAGGCGAAGCTGGCGGCGACCCCGCCGGTGGTCGGGTGGAGCAGGCACGAGATGTAGGCCAGGCCCCCCTCCCGCAGCCGCTCCCGGGCGGCGACCGCCTTGGCCATCTGCATGAGCGAGAAAATACCTTCCTGCATGCGCGCCCCGCCCGAGGCGTGCAGGAGCACGACCGGCAACCGCGCACCGAGCGCGCGCTCGAAAAGGCGTGTGACCTTCTCGCCGACCACCGATCCCATGCTGCCGCCCATGAACGCGAAATCGAAGCAGCCGAAGCCGATGGGGCGGCCGGCCAAGCGCGCGCGTCCGATCTCGACCGCCTCGATGGCACACGCCTTCTGCTGCGTCTGGGCGAGCCGGTCGGCGTAGCTGCGGCCGTCGCTGAACCCGAGCGGATCGGTGGGCCCGAGCCCGGCGTCCCACGGTTCGAGCTTCCCATCGTCGAGCACCAGCTCGCGCCAGCGCGCCACGCCGAGCCTGTGGTGATGCCCGCAGCGCGGGCACACCTCGAAGTTGCGGACGATCTCGTCGGCGGTCAGCGTCTGGGCGCAGCCATCGCAGAGGCGAAACACGCCGTTGCCAAGTGTGCGCTTCTGGCTGCCGTCGATGGTCGGTACGGTCTTCTCGGGCCAGCTCATGAGCCCTCCGGGGCCGGACCCTGGTGATCCCGCGGAGCGCCGTCAAGAGCTGACCTTCACAGCGCCTGCCGCATGAACAGATCCTCCAGCGTCTCGCGTCGCGGCGAAAGCTCGATCACCTTGGCCCCGGCCGCGAGCAGCCTGCCGAGCAACTCCCCGCAGGCTTGCTCGCCCGTGACCTCGACGACCACGACGTCGGGCCGCTCGTGCACGACGAGCCCACCCTCGCGCAGCTCGCCGACCAGGGCGGACGAGGCCCCGGCCACGGTCACGTCGGTGCGCACGACCTCGCCGCGCAGCACCTGCCGCAGCGCCCCCGAGACCACCACCCGGCCCGCGCGCAGGATGATCACGTTGTCGCACATCGCTTCGACGTCGGGCAGGATATGCGTGGCGAAGAAGATGGTGCGGCCGCCGTCGCGCTCGGCGAGCAGGATGTCGCGCACCTCCTTGCGCCCTACCGGATCGAGGCCGCTCATGGGCTCGTCGAGGATCAGCATCTCGGGACTGGCGACCATCGCCGCCGCCAGCGCGGCGCGCTGGAGCATGCCCTTGGAAAGGCGCCCGACCTGGCGGTCGGCGGCGTACAGCACCCCCGTCCGATCCAGGACCTCCTCCGTGCGCCGCCGCGCCGCCGCGCGCCGCATGCCGGAGAGCTGCCCGCACAGCTCCACGAACTCGCGCGGCGTGCTCTCCGCCCGTAGGGGTGATGAGGCCGGTCAACATCTTGATCGT
Organism: Deltaproteobacteria bacterium; assembly: GCA_016209145.1. GTDB lineage: Bacteria > Myxococcota_A > Polyangia > Polyangiales > Polyangiaceae > JACQWT01. The sequence continues at coordinate 5,590 of JACQWT010000541.1, forward strand.
GGTCGTCTTGCCGGAGCCGTTCGGCCCCAGGAAGCCGACCATCTCGCCACGGCGCACCGCGAAGCTCACGCCCTTGACCGCCTCGACCTCCCGACGGCGAAGATGGCCAACCTTGAAGGTCTTGCGCAGATCGCGCACATCGATCAGGGTCTCGGGCCTGCTGCTCTGCTTTGCTTGCGCCGTGCCTTCCATGGCTACGCCCGTCGCGCGCCAGGACCGCCAGGAGGGGTCCGCGGCATCCAGCCCCATACGATAGCCTGGCGCGCGAAAAAACCTGTTAGGTTTCGGCAGGACGATGCTACAACGACGCAAGCCACGAGGCGTGAACGGAGAGCCCATGCCCACGCTGCCACCTACCGCCATCGCTTGCGCGGCGCGCACTGCGCTGCCGCTTCTCGCGTTTTCCGCCGTTTTGGCGCTGCCGCGCTCGATCGAGGCGCAGCCGCCGCCCACCACCCCGTGGGATGCCGCCCCGGCCGCACCGGGCGCGCCCGGCGCGTACCAGCCCGGCGCATACCCGGGAGCGCCCGCCCAGCCGGGCGCCTACCCGGGGGCGCCCGCCCAACCAGGCGCCTACCCGGGGGCGCCCGCCCAACCAGGCGCACCGCCAGGCGCCGAGCCGCCGCCCGCGAGCTTTGGCGCGGGACCCGGTGCGGGTCCGGGCGGCCCGTCCGTGAGCTTCGGGGCGGATCTGGGCCTCGAGGCGCCGGAGCCCGCGGCGAGCAAAGACGAGGCCGACGACGAGGATCGGCTGCTCGCGCTGGCCGAGCAGATTGGCTTGCTCGGCAGCACGGGTCTGCTGCGCACCTCGTACGCGGGCTCGGGCGCACCCGCGACGTTCCGCGTGGGCTTCCTGATGGACTGGTTCTCAACCAGCGGCTTCCTGTGCAACGGCTCCACGCCCTGCCAGCGCGTCACGGCCACGGCCCCTCTGAAGGAGGACGACGCCAGCCACGTCGGCGCCCTGTTTGCCCTGAGCGCCACGCCCTTCAGCTTCATCGAGGGCTACGCCGCCATCCGGACCTTCGCCAACGCCAATGACCGGGGCAGCCCGAAGCTGCTGCAAGTCCTGGGCGACACGACGTTCGGCGTCAAGGGCTTCACGCCGATGCGCATCGCCGACGTACTGACCTTCGGGGGCGAGTTGCGCATGCTGCTCATGAACGGCGCCGGAGACGTGGGGATCTCCGGCGCGGGGACGAGCGCCGAGTTCCTGGCGCTGACCTCGCTCGACTTCCGCAAGCCGCACGGCAAAGGCGTGCCCGTGCGCGTCCACTTGAACGTCGGCTACAAGCTCGACAACTCGGGCAACCTGGTCGAGGACGTGGAGGCAACGCGCGCCGATCGCTCCGCGGACAAGGACGTGAAGGCGCTCGGCCGCATCCCGGTCAGCCGCATCGAGCGCTTCGGCCTCGGCATCAACCGCGTGGACTTCTTCGAGACCCGCTTCGGCGTGGATGTGCCCTACCGCTGGGTACAGCCCTACGTCGAGTACACCCTCGAAGTGCCCATCAACCGCCAGAACTACGAGTGCCACACCAAGACGATCTCCTTCAGCGATGCTTGCCTCGCCTTGAAGAACCTGAACGATCCCAACTCGGGCGCACCGGGCTACGCCGCCATGCCGTCGCGGATCTCGATCGGCGCGCGCACCAATCCCCTGGACGGAGCCTTCCGCGGCCTGAGCGCGCACCTGGGCTTCGACATCGGGCTGTCGGCCACCTCGACCTTCATCGAGGAGGTCGCGCCGCAGGCGCCGTGGACGCTGTACTTCGGCTTGGGCTACGCCTTCGACACGGTGCAGAAGAAGACCGTCGTGCAGGAGAAGGCCGCCCCGCCGCCCCCCATCGCGCCGCCGCCTCCGCCCCCGCAGTACTTCGTGCGCGGCCTGGTCCAGGAGAGGGGCACGCTCGCGCCCGTCGCCGGCGCCCTTGTGACCGTCCAGGGGCGGCCGGAGCCGCCCGTGGCCACGGGGCCGGACGGCCGGTTCCTGTCCCACCAACTCGATCCCGGTACCTACCTGTTCCAGATCACCGCCACGGACTACCAGCCCGGCGTCTGCCAGGCGACGATCATGGCGGCGGGCATGGCCCCCTCGCCCGTCCCGGGCATGGGACCCACGACGCCGGGCTATGGCCCCGCCGGCCCCGGAATGGGACCGACGCCGCCAGGCTATGGCCCCGCCGGTCCGGGCATGGGGCCGGGCCAGCCAGGGCCTGGCGCCCAGCCCGGTGTTCCGCCGGTCATCTTCCGCTTTGCGGCGCAGGGCGCATTCCC
>JACQWT010000041.1 GCA_016209145.1 Deltaproteobacteria bacterium
TTCTCCGACACACTCCTAGTATTGCACATCATGATCCGCTCCTGGGGAGAGTTGGCAGGCCGCATCGCGGCTGCTCGCAGCTCGGCCGGCTTCACCCAAGGTGATCTCGCGTCCAAGGTTGGTGTGGACCGTACGGCCGTGACCAAGATCGAGAAGGGTGACCGGCAGGTCAACTCGCTCGAGCTCGCGAGGATCGCCGATGCGCTCGCGCGCCCCATCCAGTGGTTTCTCATGTCGCCCAGCCGTACGGTCATCAGCCGGCGCAACGCGCGCGAAGGGGTGGAGAAGCACGCCGATGTGGTCCTGGAGCTGCTCGCCGCCGACGTCGAGCAGCTCCGGGAGATGGGCCTGCTTCGCCCCACCAACCACGAGGGCCTCGGGCCTACGGTCGATTCCGTCGAGGGTGCGGAGCAGGCGGCGAGGCTGGCTCGCGACCTGCTCGGGAGCCCGGCCGAGCCGCTGCTGGACTTGGTGCGCCGCGTCGAGGAGCTGGGGCTGTACGCCTTCGTTCTCGACGTGGAGAGCAACGTCGAGGGGTCCTATCTCTCGCTGGCTGGCGGTGGTGGCGTCGCGCTCGTGCAGGGTCGCGACCCGTCGGGCAAGAGGCGCTTCACGCTTGCCCACGAGCTCGGCCACCACATGCTGCAGGATGAGTACTCCACGGAGTGGATCACCGGCGGCAAGGACGAGCGCGAGCGCCTGATAAGTGCGTTCGCCATTCACTTCCTTCTGCCGCGCGCCGGCGTCGGTGCGAGGTGGCGCGAGCTGGACGGAGCAACGGACCCACGCAACGCCGCTATCCACGTCGCAGCCGAGCACGCAGTGAGCTGGAGCGCGCTGTGCAGCCAGCTGGCGAATCTAGAGCTCGTCACCAAGGACGAGCGAGCACGGCTCGCTGCAGCGCCGCCGAGCGGGCTCGACTTCCTCGAGCGCAAGCTGCAGATCCACGACGTTCCGGCAGCTCCGGCAGTGCCTCCCGGCTTCATGGCGGCGGTCGCGAGCGGCTATCGACGCCAGCTGCTCGGACGGCAGCGCGCCCTGGAGATGCTCCGGGGCGCCGTCGAGGACTCCGCCCTGCCGGAGCAACACGAGGTCCCGCTCGAAGATCTGATCGGGGATCTGGACCCGTCGTAGGCCGGTCGATGAGCACGGACGGGCAAGCAGGAGGGGGCGGGGAGAACGCCGCGATTCTGGACGCATCCTGCCTGTGCGGCTTCGCGCGCGCCGGGAGGCTCGATGCGCTGCGAGGCCTGCTGCGCGGCCATCGGCCGGTCGTGGCACTCGCGGTGCCGCATGAGCTGGAAGTCGGAGTGGCGGAGCACCCGCGGCTCGCGGATGTTCGTGCCGCTGCCTGGCTCGAGCAGGTTGCCGTGGACGGGTTGGACGAGCTGCGCCTGTTCGCGCAGTACGTGCGCCTGCTCGGTGCCGGCCCAAGGGACATCGGCGAGTGCTCCTCGCTCGCGTGGGCCGAGGCGCACGGCGCAGTCGTCGTCCTCGACGACCAGACGGCCGTCAACGTCGCCCGCCCCCGCGGCGTTCGGGTTCGGCGCACGTTGGCGCTGGTGGCCCAGGCGGTGGCGGACGAGCGGCTCGGAGCCGACGAGGCCGCACGGCTCGTGGACGAGCTTCGCATGGGCGGTGCCCGCTTCCCGTGCACCGGAGCGGAGTACATCGCGTGGGCGCAGAGGGCAGACCTCTTCTAGCCAGAGACTCGCCCGCCACGCGACATCGCGCGAATCATACTCCCTCCGCTCGGCCGTCGTACGCCCGGCACAGGGCCGGGCCGATGGGCAGCGTCGTCTCCGGGTGGAAGATCGGCGCCCGCTCGAGGAACAGCGGCTGCTTCCGGTAGACGACCCCGGGCACGACCAGGATCCAGAAGCCCCGGCCGCCGGCGCTCGTCTCGTCGCAGAGCGTGCGCACGAGGTGCAGGGCGTCGCACACGGCGAGCATGGCCGTGTCGCCGAGCACGACCGCGCTGCCGCTCCTGCCCTCGCGGGCGACGATGTCGGCGAGCGCGGCCTCGGCCTCGCGCGTGAGCTTGCCGCGCTACGCCTTGAACCGCTCGGCGCGCACGAACGACTCGAAGGAGGCGTCCATCCGAGCCAAGAGCTCGCTCTCGAAGCTCAGGAAGCGCACGTCCGGGCCGATGGCCCGCGCCAGGCTCCGGCCGATCTCGGGGGCATGGTCCGCCGGGCTCACCACCAGCCGGAAGCCGTCGCCGCGGGAGGCTGCCCCGCGCAGCAGATCCACGGCCGCCTCCTCGGGCGACCGCGCGGCCACGCGCAGCTCGGCCGGCACCGGATCGCTCTCCCGGCGGGGCGGCACCACGGATCGGCCCGCCGCGGGCAGCACCATGTCGCCCTCGACGCGGCAGTCCTCGATGGCGGCGAGGGCCGTGGCGATGGTCTGGTCGTCGGGCCAGACGGCGTGGCCGCCGAAGGTGCGCTCGACGACCAGGCGCAGCCGATCGAGGCTCATGGGCAGCCGCTCGCGGTGGATGACGTGGCGGATGGCCTCCGGCGGATAGATCGGGCGCTCGAACAGCTCCCCTGCGTCGGTCAGCTCGAGATCCCCGAGCAGGCGCGTGGCCAGCGAGAGGTGGTCGAGCGGGTACTCGGGCAGCACGGCCCGGAGCGATCGGCGCGCGGCCTCGGGGCTCACCGGGAACTGGCCGGCGATCTGGCGCGCTGCCACGACGAACGCGGACAGGCCCCTCGAGCCGCCGATGGCGGCGCTGTGCGTGACCAGGGCGCCCGCCTCCGGCTCGTCCACCATCCCGAGCCGCTTCGCGTTCAGATCCACGAGCAGCCGCACGAGCCGCGGCACGCTCAGGGCGTCGCTCGCCGGCCACTGCCGCCCGATCTCGGCCGCGATCTCGTCCTGGTGGGCCACGCCGCCGAGCACCTCGAGCACGGCCTCGATGGCGTCGAGGATCTCGTCGAAGGCGCGCACATCGATGAGCTCCTTGGCCTTCTGGAGCGCGTGGCTGACCGCGGGCTGGCTCAGGCCGAGCTGTTCGGCGAGCGCGGCCTGCGTGGCCGGCTCCCCGCCCGCGATCCCGTACAGGCGCGCGACCACGGCCGGCTGGTGGCCCTTGAGCGGGGCGGTCGCCCGGCGCCAGATCTCGTCAAGGCTGCGGGCGGTGCCGAGCTGGGCCGTCGCGTCGGCGAACTGCTGCAGGGCAAGGACGATCTTCGCCACGCGACCGGCGCCCACCCCGTCGATGCCGGTCAGGCTCTCGCGCGTGGCCTCGGCCACGCTGCCCACGGTGCGGTGGCCATGGGCGAGGTAGTTGCGCAGGCGCCGGAGCCTGTGGAGCGTGGCGGCTCGACTGGTGCCCATGGGCAGGGCGCTATTCTACTACTCCCGGAAATCGTCGCGGGGCGCGCGGATTGCAGACCACCTGACCTGCCCGCGCACGCCTGGCACGGCGCTCGCAACGCGAGCTCGATCGCTGCGCGGCTCGCCCGCGAGCGCCGCGCCAGGCGGTCCCGCGCTCTGGCGGGCGGCAACGGCTCTGCGGGTCTCGTTCCTGGCGCGCCGCGTGCCCTGGGCCGCCCCGTCGAGCCCGGGCGCGCACGCGGCGTGCCAGGCGCCGGCCTCGTGACCTGTTCGTTTCGGAGTTGGGTTGCGGGCGCAGCCTGCGCTGTGGAAGCTGCCGAGCTCGGCGAACGCCCAGGGGCCATCCGGGGCTGCAAGAGTACGTGGCGGGTAGTAGCGGGCGTCGGAGTCGGCGTCCCTGCGCCGGAACGCCTCGAAGCTCTCCTTGGCAGCGTCGGGCGGCTCGCCGACGTAGCGCGCATGTCTCGCGCGCACCAGCGCCTCGAGATCCAGGCAGCGCGCCAGCAAATCCCGGCGCAGCGGCGCGCACACGAGACAGGCGCGCAGCTGAGCACGGCGGGCCGGCGTCTGCTCCTCCGCGAGCATGGCTCTGGCTGCCCAGGGCACGACGCGGGCAACGGCCATCGGCCGCCACACCAGCCGCCGCTCCTCGAGCCCGCCACGGCCGGCCACGCCGGCGTCCTCATGACCGGCGAACTTGACGAATGCGCGCAGCTCGTCCCGAGCCACCCCATACTTCTGCCACTCCACCATCGACAGCGCGTCCAGCGCGTCCTCGAGCGCACTTTCGCCAGCCAGGCGAAGGCCTCGGCTCGAGAGCTCCGCGTCCCAGGCCAGAGCTCGGTCCACGTTTCCGGCGGCCTCCCAGGCAAGACGATGATGCACATACCCGGCCCAGCGAGCCGCTTCGGAGCCGGCGTGGGGCTCGAGAGCGGATTCGACGGGACGGCCGATGTCGAGCGCGAGGTCCCCGGCGCAGCTCGGTGAGCCGCTCGAGAGCACCATTGCGGTCAGCACTGCATGCGGATCCAGCTTGCGCGCCGAGGCGCCGACCTCGCAGAGACCGGCGACGAGAGCGGACGTGTCGGCGACCGGGCTGTCGAGGGCATCGACCACGAGCACGTTGGGCCGCACGGCCAGCGCGCGCGCCGCCGCGTCCAGGAACGCCCGCCGAGCACCGGGGGCCGGCAGGAGCACCTCCAGCACCCCCGAAAGGAGGGTCTCGGCCGTCGGCGCCTGGCCGCGCCAGTCAACGCAACACGGCACGACGTCCGAGGCGCCGTCGTCCGCGGCGCGCACGGCACCTGCCAGGACAGGCATGACCATCTCGGCCTGCCGGGGGCCGCTCAGGCGCACGAGACGGGTTCCCCCGTCGGAGAGCCATGGTGTGGACTCGATCCACCTCTCGATGCGCGCCGAGACCTGGAAGCGCCAGGCGCCGTCGCGACCGCCAAGAGCAACGCGCACGTTCATGTCCGAGCAGACCACCCGCGCCTCGTCCAGCGCGGTGGTGGTGCGTGGCGGCGCGCCGGCCAGCAGCAGCCGGCGCTTGTGCTCCGCGCTCGGGCCCGGCGGCGCCAGCAGCACGGGCCCGAGCAGGTGGCCGCGCTCGCGCCAGCGGCCGAGCCGCTTGAAGCCGTCCAGCACCTCGTAGTCGCCGTCCTCGCGGGCTGCCACCAGCAGCGGTGGCTCAGGCCCGGGCTCGGCGCCGGCACGGGCAACGCCCGGCCGCAGCCGCCGGTAGCGCGTGCGCAGCCGCCACAGGGGCACGAAGCGCACTTGTCCGGCGATCTGCTCGGCAGCGGCGGTGTCGGTGGCGCAGGGCAGCGCGCCCGCTGGGTCGGTCGGCAGGGACATGGGCCTGTCTCGGGCTCAGCCTTCGACGTTGCGCTCTGGCTCGAGCTCTGGCTCGGGCTCTGGCCGGCGGTGGCCGACCACGCGCAGCCGCGGCTGGCCGCGGTACTCGTCGTGCTCGAGGCGCAGCAGCAGCCGGCTGCCGACCAGTTGGGTCGGGCTGATGCTGTCGCCTGGCTGCGGGTCCAGGCCGCAGGCGCGGTAGACCTCGGCGAGCCGGCGGCGGGCCATGGCCGCACCGCGCTCGGTGGCAGCTTCGAGCACGAAGTACTCGGCCACGCAGCCGTAGGCCGGCGTCACCGTGCGCATGGCGTAGAGCAGCTGCAGCATCCGGTGGCCGCTCTCGCTGTTGCGCCACCGGGCGCTGCTGATGGTGCCAGGGTAGTAGCCGGGGGCCGGCAGCTCGCCGTACAGGTCGGTGCTCTGGAAGTGGGTCGTCATCGGGGCCTCGTGCGGCCGGCTCGTGGCCGGCGTCGCGCGAGCCCATCAGGAGCACCAAGCCGAGCGCCACGCGAGGTGGCTCGTGACCGAGTGTCCCAACTTCGACCGGTATTCCTCCTGAGATTCGCGTGGTTAGAGAATTAGGCTGTCGCGTGACCGCGCCGCGACCTTGTCCCAGCTCTGCAGCACCTTCTCCTGTAATTGCGCCTGGTTGGCGCCAGAGGCTGGCGCGTGACCGTCCGCCACCTCCGCGCCCTCGCGACCGAGCCGGACCGGCGGCGGCGGGATCCCTGCCCTCCGTCTGCGGGCTTCCCGGCACTTGTGCTGCCGGTCCTGCTCGTTCTCGCGGTAGCGGTCCAGATCCCTGGCGCGCCGCCTGCGCGCCAGCGCGAGGTCGCGCTTGCGCCGGCAGTCGGGGCCGCAGACCAGCTGCGTGGCCTGCGCGCTGGCGGCAGGATGGAACCAGTGCCGGCACTCGGTGCAGCGCCGGCGAGCGGCCTTGCTGTGCTTCATCGCGCCGCCTGTATCGCGCGACCCCGGCCCCGCCGCCAACCGCTACCACGCTCGGCTGCGCGAGCAGCACGCCCAGGTGCCCGCAGCGCGCCCCGTGGCCCGCCCTGCGCACGCCGGTGACGCTCAAGCCGCGGCCGGCCGGGACCACCGACAGCCGGGACCGCCGACAGGCCCTTGCCATGCCGGGGCCCACCGACACCCCGCCGAGCACAGTCACCGCTCACTGGCGACGGTCACCAGCGAACCGTCACCGGGGACCACCGACAGTGAAGCAGATCCCCACCGCCGAGCGCCACCACTCTTTGAGAAGCTACCCGCGCTGAGGGTCGCGCAAGCCGCGCAGCTCGCGGTTTCGTTCGGCTCCACCGACCGGAGGCTCGCCCAGGCGGCCCGGTCCGAGGGGCTGCGCCTGCTGGCGCTGGCGTAGCCGGCCGGTGGCGTGTGCCAACCAACCGCCCCCCTCGGGCCAGCCGCAATGGTAGGATGGTTGCTCGATGAAACCGAAACGCCTGCTTGTTCACGCATCCTGGCGGCGAGGCCAGCTCGCCCTCGTCGTGCTCGCCACGTTGCTGTTCGCCACCGACTCGCTCGGCAAGTGGCCGCCGCCCGAGGACGCCACGTGCGAGGATCTGGCCAAGCCGGAGAACTGGCCGAACGATCCCGACTACGGCTACTCCGTGGAGAACGACAACGACGGCCAGTGGAACTACTACTGCTTCGTTCCCAAGCAGAAGGGGGATCACAAGCTCAGGCCGGAGGAGACCGCCTCGGGCATGTCGATCGACATGGCCTGGCGCTTCTCGCAGGGCGAGGACGAGGTGCGCATCGGCGTCACGGACTCGGGCATCAAGTGGCACGAGTACGATCTCATCGAGCGGGCGTTCCTGAACCGGGGCGAGCTCGCGCAGCACCGGCCCCTGCGGGCCGACGCCAGCGCCTGCGGCGGAGAGGGCGACCTTGCCGGCTTCGACTGCAACGGCGACGGCATCCTCACGGCATCCGACTACGCCGAGACGCCCGGGTTGCAGCCGCCGGCGAGCGAGGGCCATCCCCTGGGCGACATGAACCGCAACGGCGTGCTCGACGCGGGCGATATCATCCTCAACTTCTCCGACGGCATCGACGACGACAAGAACGGCTACGTCGACGACATCTCGGGCTGGGACTTCATGAAGGACGACAACGACCCGTACGACGACACGCGCTACGGGCACGGCACGGGCGAGGCGCGCGATTCGGTCGCCACCGGCAACAACGCCGCCGGGGGCATCGGCGGCTGTCCCAAGTGCCGCTTCCTGCCGCTGCGGGTGGGCGACAGCTTCATCGCCGACGTCAACGCCTTTGCCGAGGCGGTGATCTACGCCGCCGACAACGACCTGCGCGTCGTGCAGTGCGCCCTGGGCACGATCAACATGAACCGCTTCGCCCAGAAGGCGCTCGACTACGCCTTCGAGCACCGCGTGGTGGTGGTGGCGAGCATGGCCGACGAAAACGCGCGCCACCACAACGTGCCCGCGACCTCGAACCACACCGTGCCGGTGCACGCCATCACCTACGCGCCCTCGGGCCGCGCCACGAACGTCGAGACGTACCTCGCCTTCAACACCTGCACCAACTACGGCGGCCAGAACCTGCTCTCGGCCTCGGGCACGGCCTGCTCCAGCGAGTCCGTGGGCCAGCTCTCCGGCATGACCGGCCTGCTCTTCTCGGTGGCGCTGGGCCGCGGCCTGAGCCCGCCCCTGAGCGCCTTCGAGGCGGCGCAACTCTGGTTCATGACGGCCGACGACATCGACGTGCCCGAGTCGCGCCTGGAGGAGTCGAACTACTACTGGTCGCAGCCCGGCTTCGACCAGCGCTTCGGCTACGGTAGGGTCAATGCCAACAGCGCGGCCGAGTGGGTCGTCGCCGGGAAGATCCCGCCCGAGGTCGACATGGTACGGCCGCGCTGGTTCGAGGTGCTCTATCGCGATCAGGTCTCGGGCCCGGTGCCGATCATGGGCCGCGTGCGCGCGCCCCGCGCCGGCAGCTACGACTACCTCGTCGAGTGGGCGCCGGGGGTCCAGCCCCTCGACAACGCCTTCCAGGAGATCGCCAGCGAGAAGAACATCCCGCCCAACATCGACAGCGGCGGCGAGACTCCCCTGGGCGAGCTCGACGTGCGCACCATCGACACGACCCACGAGCCCGATGTCGACAGCCCCCACGGCGAGAACGAGCACACCATCACCGTGCGCGTGCGCGCCGTGGCGCACTACGGCGGCAAGATCGGCGATGTGCCCGGGGAGATGCGACGCAACTACTACGTGCACGCCGACCCCACGCTCGTGAAGGGCTTCCCCGTCTGGGTGGGCGACAGCGGCGAGGGAAGCGCCAAGCTGGCCGATCTCGACGGCGACGGGGTGCGCGAGCTCGTCTACCCGACGAGCGGCGGGGACCTACACGCTTTCGATGTGACGGCCCAGGGCCCGGTCGAGCTGCCGGGCTTCCCGTTCCGCGCGAGCCGCATCGACGGCCTGCTCGCCGAGCCGCCGGTGCCGGGCAAGCCGAGCTACCTCGCGGCGCCCGCCTACGCGAAAGGCGCGAGCGGCGGCGTCGATCCGGATCTGGGTCGCGACTCGATCTCGGGCGCGCCGGCCATCGCCGACCTGGACGGCGACGGAGCGCCGGAAATCGCCTTCGGCACCTGGGACGGGACGGTGTACGTGATCGACAATGAGGGTAAGCTGCTTCCGGGTTGGCCGATCCGGCTGCCCGAGGTCCCTTCGTGCCCGCTCGACGAGAGCGAGCCCACGGGGCCGTGCATGAGCACCGCGTCGTACCTCGCGCGCGGCGCCTTCGCCTCGCCGGTGCTGGAGGACATGGACGGGGACGGCAAGCTCGACGTCATCCAGGCGGCCTTCGACGGATACATCTACGTCTGGAGCGCCGACGGCAAGCCCGTCGAGGGCTGGCCGGTCGAGCTGCACTACACCGGCAAGTGGACCGACGAGCCGGCGAGAAATCGCATCCTCACGACTCCGGCCGTGGCCGACTTCAACGGCGACGGCTATCCGGATCTGCTCGTCGGCTCCAACGAGCGGCTGGGCACGGGCGGCAACAGCGGCGCCGTCTACCTGGTCGACGGCCGCGGCAAGAAGGCCGGACCGCAGCCGTGGCTCAAGAGCTGGCCGGTGACGACCGTGAGCCTCAACCTCTTCCCGCTCGTGGCCGAGGGGGTGACGAGCTCCGGCGTCATCGGCAAGATGGACGGCACACTCGCGACGGTGTTCCACGGCAACGCCAACGCGCCGCTCATCCTGCCGGCCGATCCGGGCGAGCAGACGGACATGAACGAGACGCCGCCCGGCGCTCTTCCCCAGATCCCGGATCCGGACGACCCGACCCGCACGCGCATCGGGCTCGCGCCCACGAGCCGCTACGGCGCGCTCTCCAAGGCATTCCAGCCCAACACCATGTTCCCCCTGTTCGCCCAGCCGGCGCTCGGAGACGTCGACCAGGACGGCACGCTCGACGTCATCTCCTCGGGCGCCTCGCTCAACGTCGCCCTGTCCATGGTGCAGAGCGGCTCGGGCAAGATGGAAGGAGCCGAGCACCTGCTCGCCGCCTGGAGCGGGCGCACGGGCGAGATGCTGCCCGGCTCTCCCTACATCGTCGAGGACTACACGTTCTTCAACAGCCAGGCCATTGCCGATCTCAACGGAGACAACTACCCCGAGATCATCACCGGCACCGCCGGCTACCTCCTGCACGCCTTCGACGCCTGCGGCCGCGAGCCCAAGGGCTGGCCCAAGTTCACCGGCCAGTGGATCATCGCCACGCCGGCGCTGGGGGATCTGGACGGCGACCACAAGCTCGAGGTCGTGGCGGGCACGCGCGCCGGCTGGCTCTACGCCTGGCACACGGAGGCGCCGGACACGGCTTTGATAGAGTGGGAGAGCTTCCACCACGACAACCGCAACACCGGCAACTTCCACACGCCCCTGGAGCAAGGCGACAAGCGGGCGCAAGGCGAGGATCCGCAGCCGCTGGCCCCAGCGCCGCTCAGCGTCGAGATCTGCCAGGCGGCGCGGCGCGGCGGGAGCGGCGCCGCATCGAGCCTCTTACTCCTTGAGCCGCTCCCTGCGCCGTTCCAGCTCCCTGCGCGCGGCGCGCAGGCCGAGCAGATAGCCGGCGAGCAGGGCGAGCAGGGCGACGGCCGGGATGTAGATGGCGTGCGCCGTCGACATGGTCCGCCCCCTACCCTCGCTCCTCGCTTTCGCCTCGAGCGCGGGCGAGATCGGCCTCCAGCCGCGCGATGCGCGCCTCCATGCGGCGCTGCCGGCGCAGCGACAGCAAGAGCAGGACAAAGGCGACGAGCCAGATCGCCGCGTACGCCTCGACGAGCAGCAGCTCGCCGCTGTGTGCCGCCCGAGCGCCATCCACGGCCCGGAACGCGTCGCCGGCATCCTGCCCGGCGCAAGCAACAACGAGCGGCCCGGCTCTCACGGGGTCAATCCTCCCCCTCTGCGAGGGCGAGCCGCTCTTGCTCCAGGGCGGCGAGCCGCAACTCGGTGAGATGGATGCGCGCCCGGTGCCAGATGAGCACGGCGCATAGGAGCGTGAAGGTGACCAGGCCGCCCGCCAGGGCGAGCTTCATGCCCCAGTGCTGCAGCCCGCCACCGCCGCCCGCGATCACCGCCGGATGCTGCCCGCCCCACTTGCGCACCGCAAGATGGACGATAGGCAGGTTGGCGGCGCCGAGCACGCCCAGGGCCGCGCCAAAACGTCGCTCGGCCTCGCCTCCGCCGGCGAACTGGCGGAGCAGCACGTACGCCACGTAGATGAGCAGGCCGAGCAGCGCCGTCGTGAGCCGCGGCTCCCACACCCAGTAGCGGCCCCAGGCCTTGGCCGCCCACAGCGGACCGGAGATCATGACCATCAGGCCCATGGCCACGGCCACCTCGGCCCCGGCGCGGGCGAGCGCGTCCCAGACAGGCGTACCACGGCCCAGGTACAGCGCCGAGCCGACGAGGCAGACCGCCGCGCCGCAGTACATGCCGTACGCCGCGGGTACGTGGAAGTAGAAGATCTTCTGCACTACGCCCATCGTCGCCTCGACCGGTGCCACGGCGAAGATGAGCTGGAGCTCGGCGAGGCAGCTCAGGGCGGCGAGTAGGACGAGGGCGTACAGGACGAGGTCGGCTCGGCGCGAGCGGCGTGGGGCTGAGGACGGGGCCGCCATGGGGCGAGCGAGCCTAGTGCCTACCTCGCTTCGGCCGCAACCGCGTCCCACCCCGTCGCCTTGGCAAGCCGGGCCAGCGCCAGGTTGTGCTCCATCGTGGCGTTCAGGGCGTTGAAGCGATTCAGGGCGTAGCTCTTGGAGGGCTCGACGATCTCCTTCTCTTCCATCGTGCCGACGTCGATGGCCTGCTGGACGGTGGCCAGCCAGCGCTTGGCGTACTTGACGGCCTTCTCGTAGGCCGCGCGGCGCTGCTGCCAGTCGATGGCCTCGGCGTAGGCTTGCTCCACCTCGACGGCCACGCCGCCCAGCGCCTTGCGGTCCAGGGCCATCACCTCGTCGAGTTGGGCCTCGGCGAACCGGATGCGCGCGAGCTGCGGAACGAAGTCGAGCTTCCACTGGAAGACCAACGCCAGCCCGTAGTGGAAGTAGTTGCCGCCGTCGGAGACGAACGGGTTGATCTGGTCGGCCACCTCCGGCGCGGCGCTGATGCCGGCTTGCAGCAGCACGCCCAGGTCGGGGAAGAGCTGCGCGCGGCCCAGGCGGAGCTGGGCCTCGCGCGCCGCGATGCCGGCCCGAGCCATCTGCACCTCCGGCCGGTTGAGGCGCGCCGCAGCGAGGTAGCGAGAGAGATGGCCGAGCCGATGACTGCTCGGTCGCAGGGCGTCGCCGACGATGTCGAGATCGGACACGCCGGTGTAGAAGCGCAGCCCGGCCACGGCCACGCGCGCGAAGCGCTGCCCCTCGGCCCGGCGCACCTCCAGCTCCGCGGTGAAGGTCTGCAGCTTGAGCAGATCCACGGGGTCGGCCTCGTCCTGCTCCACCTGCGGCTCGAGCTTCTTGACTTGCTCTGCGATCTCCTGGTCGGCGTCGTCCAAGAGCGCCAGGCCCTCGCGGGCGAGCAGCAGGCCGTAGTACGCCTTGCGCACGTCCAGGCGAACGGTGTCGCGCTCGACCGCGAGCTCCGCCTGCTTGACCTTGACGTTGGCCTCGGCCGCGTCCCACAGGTTGGTGATCTTGCCGAAGGTCCACAGGGGCACCACGCCCCAGACGCTGGCGCGCCAGGCCACGCCCAGGCTGGAGGTGAGCGAAACGTCCGTGTTCGGACTGAAGACGCTGTCGCCGCGCACCGTGGGCGCCAGGGTCATCCCGCCGTTCGCGGCGAACCCCATGAAGGGTGCGAAGCGCGCCTCCAGCAACTGAGCGCGAACCTGACCTACCCTCGCCCGCGCGGCCAGCAGGTTGGGGTGGTTCTGGTCGGCAAGGCGCAGGCAGGCGGCAAGGTCGAAGCGCCGGGCGGCCGGCGGCGCGGCCGGCGGCGCGTCCTGGCCACGCAGCGGCGCGGGCGCGCTGGCAAGCGCGGCGGCCACGAGCAACGCGCCAGGTAAGCGTTCACGCCACCTCCCAGTCGGCTCGTCAGGCGGCCGCGAGCGCGAGGGACTGGCAAGCGGAGCAGCGCTCCACAGGCCCGGCCCGGAGCGTACTCCTGTGCGTGAGGAGCCGGGCCGAGGACGAAAGCCGCGATCGCGGCCGACTCGGCGAGCCATCGTTGCCAGCACGGAAATACCGTGAACGGCTACCGCGCCAGGCACGCGCCGGCGAGCGATCCGAAGCATGGGTGCGCACGCTAGTACGTGCCCGACCCGGCCGCCACCTTGCGGCACAGGCGGCGGAAGTTCGACCGATCGAGCCCGGCGCGCCGCGCGGCCTCGGAGCGGTTGCCGCCGCACGCGTCGAGCAGCGCCCTCACGTAGCCGGCCTCGAAGTCCGCGATCAGCTCCGCCCTGGCCCGCCGATAGGGTAGCTCCGCGAGACGCGCGCCGCCCGGCGCGGCGTCGCCAAGGACGCCCGGTTCATCAAGGCCCGCCACGCCCGCCAGGTCGCGCGGGTAGATCACCGTGCCGCCCGAGACGACCACGGCCGCCGCGACAACCTGCTCCAGCTCGCGCACGTTGCCCGGCCAGTCGCGCGCGCGCAGGACGCGCAGCGCATGCATGCTCAGGCGCACGCTCGGCCGGCCGAGGCGCTCGGCGTGGCGCCGGACGAAGTGACCGGCCAAGAGGGGGATGTCGTCGCGCCGCTGGCGCAGCGGCGGGAGGCGCACGTGGCCGCCCGCCAGGTGCAGCCAGAGCTCGGGCAGAAGCTTGCCCCGGGCGACCAGCTCCGGCCCGGGCTCGCGCGCCAAGGCGACGAGCCGTGGCGGCGGCAGGTGCGCCGCAGGCGGCACGGACGGCCCGGGCTCAAGCAGCCCGAGAAGCCGCCGCTGCACGGCCGCATTGGCGCTGCCAATCTGCCCGAGCACCAGGGTACCGCCGGCGAGGCGCCGCAGCAGCCCGGGCGTTGCCGGCCCCTCGTCCGTCTCGGGGTCGCCCCGCAGCTCTCGCTCCTGCCGCTCGGGGGCCACGAGCTCGCAGTCGAACCAGCCGAGCGGAGAATCGCGCCGGCGCCCGTGCGCGTGGATCCAGCGGCCGAGCAGCTTCTTCCCCGTACCCGGCTCGCCGCTCAACAGGAGCGGAACGTCGAGATCGGCGACGGCCAGAGCGAGGCGGCGAAGCCGGGCCATGGCGTCCGACTGCCCGACCAGCTCGTGGTCGCCCGCTCGGGCGCCGGAATCATCACCGCGCCGCAACTTCTCCACCGCCCGGCGGTGGCGCACGGCACGGCCTACCGCCTGGCAGACCAGCTCAGGAGGCGCGGCCGGGAGCAGAACGACCTCCCCGTCCTGCTCGACCGCCAGCGCCGACGCGGGACCGGCCTGCCCGAGCGGCGCGGCGATCACGACCTGGTGCAGCGGATCGATCGCGCTCAGGGCGGCGCCGCCCCGGCCCTGGTGCAGCGTCGCAAACGAGCACAGCGACGCCTCGACACGCCCGGAGCGCAGCAGCGATCCGGCGTGATCCAGGTCGGGAGCAGTCAGCACCTCGAAGCCGCCGCTCAGAAGCGTGCGCGCCAGGCTGCGGCGCTGGGCCGTGTCCGGCTCCACGACCAGGACAGTCGCTCGCGGCTCGTCGCGCTCCAACATGGACCGCCTCGCGCCGGGCGTCACCGGCCCTGGTCGGCCGGGGCCACCGCGGCAGCCTGCTGCGGCGCGATCACGGCCGGCGCAAGCCCCTCGTGCTTCGGGAAGTCCACGGTCAGCACGACGCCCCGCGCCGCCGGCCGCAAGTGCACCTCGCGGCGGGTGGAAGCCCGCAGCTCGATGACGAGCTCGGCGTCCTCGGCCACCTGCAGCAGTCTCACGCGCGCGACGGGCGTCGAGAAGTAGTCCGTAGGAAGCGCGAGCTGGTTGACGCGCGCCGGTACGCGCACCGCGGCAAGCCGGTAAGTAAGCCTTCCGGCCGCAATCGACTCGCGCACGGTCGCCGGAGCGCTCAGCTCGACGAACACGCGCGAGCGCCCGCTACGCAGCATCCGAAATCCCGGCAGGGTGGCCACGACCGGCGCCCCGGCGTCCGGCGCGCCACCCGCAGCCTCGGGCGCCGGCGTCTCCGCAACGATATCGCGCACGGCCAGGGCCGGTGGCCCGCCACCGGCCGCCGCGTCCGCCCCCCCGTCTGCGGCCGCCTCCTCGGCGCTCGGCCCCGACTCCACTGGGCCCGGCACCGGCTCGCCCGACACGGGCTCGTCGGCGGGCGTGGCCACGCCAAACGGAGCCGCGGCAGCACCCGGCGCGGGCTCCTCGGCTCCGCCATCGTGTTGGCCCACGCCGCGCTCCCGGCCCGCCGACCCTACCTCGACGTCGACGGCGCTCTCGATCTGCGCCTCGGTCGAGGTCGAGCCGCAGCGCGCGCTCGCGGCAAGGAGCAGCGGAGCCGCAAGTGCCATGAGAGAAGCTCGCAGGACGCCAGATCCGAGCTGCACGAGCGGATTAGACCACGGGTGGGGCCGGATCGCCAACTCGGGCGCAGGAAGCCGGCTCCACCCCCTACCCCCATCGCCGCCAGCAGCTCGCCGGCCCGAGATGCGGGAGGACGCGGGCTACGGAAACGTGGAATATGGAACAGAGAACAGGGAACGTGCAATGTCATCTCCGGAGGCCCGGAAATGATCGTGCCGTGGGCAGGCAGGCTCCGGAGCACCGCGACGGCGAACCTCTGCCAAGCGCTCGGCGAGGTGATCACCCCTGCGGCCCGCCGCTTGCCCTTGCCGATCGCTGTCATTCCACATTCCACATTCGCCGCGGCGGGCGCCGCGCCCCGCCTACGCCTGCCGGCGTTTCTCGGCCGGTGCCTCGACGGCAAGGACCTCGGACCGATGGAGCTGCCAGCGGCCATGCCCCCCTACCCCATGGTCAACCCGCGGCCCAGTGTACTACTCTGCGCCGTGTAACCGCGAACACTGCCATGCCCGACGACGACTCACCCAACGGCGCGGCCGTGCCCGTGCCGGCCCAGATCGGCCCCCTGTTGGAGCTGCACGCCTTGCTCGGGCGCGGCACACGCTACTGCGGCAAGCTCGACTTCGAGGGCCGCGTACGCATCGAGGGCCGGTTCGAGGGCCAGATCCGCGGTGACGACGTGCTCGTGATCGGCGAGGGCGCCGAGGTCAAGGGCGAGATCGACGTGGCCGTGTGCATCGTGACGGGGGGGCAGGTCGAGGCCAACATCCGCGCCCGCGACGCCATCGAGTTGCACGTTCCGGCGGTAGTGAAGGGATCGCTGCACTCGCCGGCAATCTTCATCGATCGCGGCGTCCGGTTCGAGGGAAGCTGCACCATGGCGCCGCTCGGCGATGCCGCGAGCCATCCCCCCGGGCCGGAAGCAGACGAGTGACCCATGCCTCTTCGGGCTTTTCCGCGCCGCTGCTTCGTCCTGGGCGCCGGCATGCTGTGCGTGCTCGGCGCCGACCCGGCGCTGGGGGCGAAGCCGGACGCGCCCGGCAAGGCGTATTCCTACCGCAGGCCCACTCCCGGCAGCGACCTCGAGACAGGGGGAGCCACCATCGCCGTGCGCGCGCCGCTCGCGACGGTGCGCCAGGCGCTGCTCGACTACGGCCGGTACAAGGAGATCCTGCCGCGGCTCAGCCAGAGCCGCGTGGTCGCCCGCCGCGGCGACGAGGCCGAGGTGTACCTGCGCGCGCCGATTCTGCGCGGCGTGGCCCACATCTGGGGGCTGGTGCGCTTCTCCGCCCCGGAGAAAGTGGGACGAAGCTACGTCATCACCGGACGGCTGCTCAAGGGCAACCTCGACGCATGGTGGGGCCGGTGGCGGCTGCTCGAGTGCGGCAAGAACCGCACGCTCGTCAACTTCGAGCAGTTCATCGAGCTCAAGATCCCCCTGCCCGCGTCGCTCGTGGCTCCAGAGCTCGAGTGGGCCACGCGCAAGGCGGTGACCACCATCCGCGACACCGTCGAGTGCGCCGGCTACGAGCGCCGCCGCCCCATCCCGGCGCCGGCCGAGCCGCCGCCGGGCTAGGGCGCGGCGCCAAGGCCCCCGGCGATGCTGCTCGAAGCCTTGCTCGCAACTTGGCTGGCCGCCGCGGGCGCCCCGCCCCCGGCGCCGCCCGGCGGCGCGCTCCCGGCCGCTTCTCCGCCGCCCCCGGCCGGCGCCGCAGCCTGCCCCGAGGACATGCGCCTGGTCAGGGGAGTGCACCACGAGCAGATCCAACGGCTGTGCACCGACTACCGCAGCGGGCACTGCTTCGCCTTCCTGCCCGGGCTCGTGCTGCGCGAGCCGCGCGCCAGCGCCGTCGAGACTTGCATGGACGTCTACGAGTGGCCGAACCGGGCCGGCGCCACGCCCGTGGTCATGGTGCGCTTCACCGAGGCGGAGCAAGCCTGCGCGGGGGCAGGCAAGCGCCTGTGCACCGAGCTCGAGTGGGAGCTCGGGTGCGAAGGGCCGCGCGCCTGGCCCTGGCCCTACGGCTTCGCCGCCCGGCCCGGGGCCTGCAATGCCGAGCGTCCCTACCGGCCTTACGATCCGGACAAGCTCAACGCGAGCGACGAGGGGCTGCGCGAGCGGGAGGTGCGCCGGCTCTGGCAGGGCGCGCCCTCGGGCAGCTTTCCAGAGTGCGTCAGCCCCTTCGGCGTCGTGGATCTGGTGGGCAATGTCGAGGAGTGGGTACAGACGTCCCGGCCCGAGTGGCCGCACCGCTCGGCGCTAAAGGGCGGCTACTGGTCCAAACCCTGGGGCGCCTGTCGGGGCACCAACGAGAGGCACGCCCCAGAGTTCCGCTTCTACGAGATTGGTTTCCGCTGCTGCCGCGCCCCATAGCGCGGGCTTCGCCCGCAACCCAGGCCGCGAACGCCAGCGTTCACGCCTTCGCGTTCCCCCACGAACCCCGGGCGGAGGCGCCAGGGCTGCGGTTGCCGGCCGACCAAAAGCTTCACGCTGTCCGTCCCTGCGGGACGGGGTTCGGGTCCCGACACGCGCTGCGCGCGCGTCACCCGTGCCCCG
>JACQWT010000542.1 GCA_016209145.1 Deltaproteobacteria bacterium
CAGCGGCCCGGTCGAGCCGACGGGGCCCGGCGGGCCGCTTCTCTGTGCCGTGGAGCCGCGCTTGCAGCCGTCCAGGAGCAGGAGGAGGCCGGCGAGCAGCACGAGCAAAGCGGCATGGCCTGCGCCCACCATGACGATAGGGTTGCACGGCGCGGGCTGCGGCGGCAACGACCCCCTGCCTCCACGAGTCGCGTACGCGCTTCGTGCGCGCTGATCTAGCACTACTGCCGGAGTCTTCGACGGCGGTAGTGCTAGGGCGGCCGCGAAGCGGACGCCCGCGGGGGTGAATCGGCTCGCGCAGCGAGCCGAGAGGGGGCGCGCGGCGCCCCCTGGGGACGAAACTAGCACTACTGCCCGCCGCGCAGCGGCGAGCGCGAAGCGCGGGAACGAAGTTCCCGGCAGTAGTGCTAGGCTTGCCGCCGTGGTCCCCACGAGCCCTCCCGATCCCATGGCTACGGCGATGGCCCGGCTTCTCTGCCGCGGCGACGCTGCCGAGCTGGGCGAGGCGATCGAGCGCTGGCTCGCCGAGGCGCCCACGGGCCCGCTGCGCCAGCAGTATGAGGCGCTGGGCACCCAGCTTCTCGAGCTCAAGCAGGCCCTCGCCCAGGCCTCGGCCCAGCCCACCGAGCAGGAGCTGGAGCTCGCGCTCACGATGATGCTGCGGCTCGCCGCCGCCTCTCCTGCGCCGGGCAAGTAGCCGCCAAGAGCCGTGATCCTCGCCGAGCTGCCCCCCAACTGGTTGCGCCTGGGCGCGGTGCTCCTCGGGCTCGTCTGGGGCAGCTTCCTCAACGTGGTCGTCTGCCGGCTGCCCCGGGGCATGAGCATCGTGCGGCCGGCTTCGCACTGCCCGGCTTGCGGCGAGCCGATCGGCGCACGGGACAACATCCCCCTGTTGAGCTTCCTGCTGCTTCGGGGGCGCGCCCGCTGCTGCGGCGCGGCGATCTCGGCGCGCTATCCCCTGATCGAGGCGTTGGGCGGGGTGCTCTCGCTCGCCGTGCTGGAAGCGCTGGTGCTGCCGCTTGGCCCCGCCACGCCGGCGCTCGAAGCGATGGCCGTCTACCTGGCCAACCTCGCGCTCGCGCTCGGCCTCGTCGCGGCCGCGTTCATCGATCTGGAGCACATGGTCCTGCCCGACAGCATCACGCTCGGCGGCACGGCGCTGGGCCTGCTGACCTTCAGCGTCCGCGGCGTGCCGCTCGGCGATGCGCTGCTCGGCGCCGCCCTCGGCTACGTGGCGGTGTGGCTGCCCTTCTGCGCGATCTACCCCCTGCTGCGCGGCCAGGCGGGGATGGGCCTGGGCGACGCCAAGCTGCTGATGCTCGCGGGCGCCTGGCTCGGCTGGTCCGGGGCGGTGCTCGTGCTTGCCCTGGGCGCGATCCAGGGCAGCGTTGCCGCCGCGCTGCTGCTGCTGGCACGCGGCCGGATCGACGAGCCTGACTCCGTGCGTCGAGAGCGGGAGCGGGCCTGGGCACAGATCGAGTCGCTCCCGGCGGCCGAGCGGCCGGAGGCCGAGCGCGAGCTGCTTCGGGACCCGCTGGCCCTGCCACCGGCCCGGGGCTGGGCCAAGGCGCGCATCGCCTTCGGGCCGTTCATCATCCTCGCGACCCTGGAGTGCCTGCTCCTCGGCCCGGGCCGCATCATTCACTGGCTGCTCACGGCGGGCTTCGGATGAGCCACGTTGCCGCTCGCGCCGTCGGGCTGCTCGCCGCGCTCTGTGCCGCGGGCCCGCTCGGGTGCCGCCCCAGGCTCGCCGTGCCCCCCACCGGACCGCACGTCAGCGACACGCCGGCGCCGGTGCCGTACCCGCCGCCGGCGGCGCAGGTCGAGCTGGTCGGTTCGCAGCCAGGGCAAGGCCAGGTGTGGGTAGACGGCCACTTCGTCTACGACGGCGGAAGCTGGCGCTGGCAGCCGGGGCGCTGGGAGCCGGGCCGACGCGGCTGGCACTACGCTCCGGCGACGACCGTGCGCCGGGCAGATGGGGTGCTCGTCTACTATCCCGGATGCTGGCAGCGCACGTCGGGCCGCGCGACGAGTGGGAACTGAGCGGTGGACGGCAGCGAGCCCGAGAGCTGGACCATCGCGCGCGTGCTCGTCTGGGCCGCGCGCGACCTGCGCCAGCGCGGTAGCGCCACGGCGCGTCTTGATGCCGAGCTGCTCTTGGCGCACGCCCTGGGCTGCGACCGCATCCGGCTCATCGTGGAGGGGGCGCGGCCGCTGGGGCCGGCCGAGCTCGCCGCGTATCGCGAGCTGCACCGGCGCCGGCGCGCCGGCGAGCCCGTGGCCTACTTGCGCGGTGAGCGCGAGTTCTACGGCCGCCCCTTCGCGGTAGACGCGCGCGTGCTCGGCCCGCGGCCGGAAACCGAAATCCTCGTGGAGGTGGCCCTGGCGCGCTCCCGGCAGCGCCGCCTGTCGGCGCGCGTGCTCGACCTGTGCACCGGCTCGGGCTGCGTGGCCATCACGCTAGCCAAGGAGCGCCCGACGCTGCGCGTGCTCGCCTCCGACGTCTCTGCGGGCGCCCTCGAGGTGGCCGGACACAACGCCGTCCGGCTCGGTGCCGTGCCCGCGCTCGGCCTGGTCTGCTCGGACTTCTATCGGGCCATGGGCGACTATCGCGGCTTCTTCGATCTCATCACCGCCAATCCGCCCTACCTCAGCGACGACGAGATGGCCGCTCTGCCGGCCGACGTGCGCGACTTCGAGCCGCACCTTGCATTGTCGGCCGGCCCCGACGGGCTCGGCCCCACGCGCCAGATCGTGGCGGGCGCGCCGGCGCTGCTCGCTCCGGGCGGGGTGCTCGCGCTGGAGGTGGCCGCGGGCCGGGCGGCCGAGGTCCGGGCCTTGCTCGTAGGGGCCGGCTTCGGCGAGATCGACACCGCGCGCGACTACGCGGGGATCGAGCGGGTCGTCTCCGGGGTCTTCGGCCAACAACCCTTTGCCCCGGGGCCGGCCCGCGGCTAGCCTCCCCTCCATGGCCAGACGATGGCGCCGCGGTCTCGGGCGACGCTTCGACTTGAAGCGCAGCCTGTTCCTCGTGCCGAATCTCGTCACGCTTTCCAGCATCTTCTGCGGCTTCTACTCGATGCTGGTTTCGGCCCGCGCCACGAGCGAGGATGACTACTATCGGGCGGCGCTGCTCATCATCTTCGCGATGTTCTTCGACACGCTCGACGGCCGCCTCGCCAGGATGACCAAGACCCAGAGCGCCTTCGGGTTGCAGCTCGACTCGCTCGCCGACGTCGTCTCCTTCGGCGCCGCTCCCGCGCTGCTGGTCTATGAGTGGACGCTGGCGCGGCTCGGGCTGCTCGGTCTGGGCGGTGCCTTCGCCTTCACGGCCTGCGGGGCCATTCGCCTCGCGCGCTTCAACGTGCTGTCGATGAACGCCCAGGGAGCCCCCACCAAGCCGAGCAAACACATGGTCGGACTGCCCATCCCGGGCGCGGCCGGCCTGCTCGTCTCCATCGTGGTCGCCAACCACGCCGTGCAGGGTGCCCTGGGCGGCGGGCGCTACGCCGAGCTGATGCTGGGTGTCACCCTGACCCTGGCCGTGCTGATGGTCTCGACGGTTCCCTTCCGGACCTTCAAGGATCTCAAGCTCGACCTGCGCACCTTGCTGCTCGTGGCCTTCGTGGTCGGCTCCAGCGCGGTCATCTCCAGCAAGCTGCGGCCCGCCTTCGTCCTGGTGTGGCTCATCGGGGCGTACATCCTGGTGGGCATCTGCGAGGGGATCTGGGGGTTCTCGAAGCGACTGCGGGCGCGCGGCCTCGGGCGCGACTCGACCCCGCCTCCGGGCGGCCCGGCATCGCCATGAGGAACCGCGTGTTCTTCCCCCAGGGTGCCCTGGACATGCTGGTCGACGCCGAGCGCATCGAGCTGCGCGGCGCCGAGCTCGCGCTGCGCGGGACGGGTCGCCGCTACAAGATCGTGGAGGCCGTGCGCATCTTGCGCGAGGTGACCGACGGCCAGGATCCGCACGGGCTGTGCGGCATGGTCAAGAGCCGGGCGTACCTCAGCGAGCTCGGCGGCGAGCTGCTCGGCGATTCCATGATCGTGGGCGACAAGGCCTACGAGATCCGGATGGGGTTCGTC
>JACQWT010000544.1 GCA_016209145.1 Deltaproteobacteria bacterium
ATCCGTGCGCCGAGCGCGGCCTACGGAGTGAGCTTCCCCCACGAGCGACTCGACACGCACCGCGTGCTCCTGGCCGCCTACGAGGCCGTCATGCGCTGGCCCGGCGTGGCCATCTCTCGGGGCACGGCCGGCGACCAGCTCAAGCGCGCGCTCGGCAGCGCGCTGTGCCGCTACGCGGAGGGCTACTACGCGCAGGGTGGCAACCAGGCATCGCTCTGGTCGAGCGCGCGCGCCTCGTGCGGCGAGTCGGCCACGGCCGCGCTCGTGCTCGGGCTGGAGCGCCGCGTGAGCGCGGCGCAGGCAGCCGAGGTCCGTGAGCTGCTCGGCCGAGCCATGTGCATGCTCTCGCGTCTCTCGCGCCGCTGAGCGGGCGGGCAACGGCCGCGGGGCGTTGCTGGTTGCGTCGGCCCGCTCGGTTCCCGCGGGCGCATCCGTTCCACCCTTGGGTTGCGGGCGAAGCCCGCGCTAGGCATCCATGGCCCGCGGCCTCATTCTCGACCGCGACGGCACGCTTGTTGACTTCGTGCGCGACCCCGAGCTGGGCTCGGTTTCGCCCGCTTTTCACCCCGACCACCTCCGCCTCCTGCCCGGCGTGGTGGACGGCTTGCGCGCCTTTGCGGCGGCCGGGTACCTGCTCGCCATCGCCACGAACCAGCCCGACGCCGCCAAGGGCCGCATCCCGGTCCGGGCCATCGCGCGCACCAACCAGGCGCTCGTCGCGCTGCTCGGCCGCCACGGCATTGCCATCGCCGGGATCGAGTGCTGCCTGCACCACCCCGAGGGCGGCCCCGGGGGCGACCCGGCCCTGGTCCGCACCTGCGACGGCCGCAAGCCCGGGCCGGGCATGCTGCTGCGACTCGTCGCGCGGCTCGGCCTGGATCCGGCCGCGAGCTGGCTGGTGGGCGACACCGAGAACGATCTCGGCGCCGCCCGGGCGGCCGGCCTGCGCTGCGCTCTCGTGGTGCCCGTGCGCCGCTGCGACATCTGCCCGCTGGCCAACCGGCCGCCCGGCGCCGGCGCCCCCGATCTCGTGGCCTCCCGGCTCGACGAGCTGGCGGGCGTCCTACTGGCGGAACCGCCCGCCCCCTGCTGACGGAGCGGGCCAGCTCGTGCTAAGGAGGCGGGCCATCGCCTATGCTCTTCGTAGACAGCACCGATCCGGCCGAGATCCAGCAGATCTTCTCGTGGGGAGTGGCCTGCGGCGTCACCACCAACCCGCTCATCTTCGCCCGCGAAGCGGGCGGCGCCGATCTGGAGCAGCGCATCCGCGAGGTGCTGGCGGTCTCCCGGGGGCACGTCTCGGTCGAGTTGCTTGCCGAGAGCGAGCCCGCCATGATCGAGGAGGCCGAGCGCTACCATGGTTGGGCGCCCGATCGGATCTGCATCAAGGTGCCCATCGGCGAGCCGGGCCTGCGGGTGACGCACCTTCTGCGCGAGCGCGGGATCGCGACCAACGTGACCTGCATGATGAGCTTCAACCAGGGCTACCTGGCGGCCCTGAGCGGCGCAACGTACGCGTCCATCTTCAGCGGACGCGTGCGCGACACCGGCTTCGACGTGCGTCCGGCTATCCGCCAGCTTCGCGCGCAGATCGATCGGGAAGAGCTCGCGGCCAAGATCATCGTCGGCTCGATCAGGCACATGATGGACGTGAACGAAGCGCTCGGCGCCGGCGCCCACATCGTGACCGTGCCCCCGGCCATCTTCCGCAAGATGCTCCGCCACCCCAAGAGCGACGAGGCCATTGCCGAGTTCGGTGCGGCCTGGCGCGGGCGCGGAGGCGGCCGGCAGTAGCGGCGCCGCGGTGGGCTTCGGCCCGAAGCTGGGCTACACAGCAGCTCGTGAGCCGCCCTTCGTGCGCCGCCGCCCCTCCGGTGGGGCAGCCCAAGTACCTCGTCGCCGAGGAGAACCGCGCGCTCGTGGCCGCCCTGGGCCGGCCACGCACCGTGCTCGACGTGGGCTGCGGCCTGGGCCTGAACGGCGCGGCCGCGCGGCGCCGCGGGGCGCACGTCACGGGCATCGAGCTCGATCCTGCGGCCGCGGCCATGGCCCGTGAGCGCCTGGACGAGGTGCTGGAGCTGGACATCACCGACGCCGCCGCGCTGGAGCAAGCCCTGGGGGACCGCTCGTTCGATCTACTGCTGTTCGGAGACGTGCTCGAGCACCTGGCCGAGCCCGGCGACGTGCTGCGCTGCTTCGTGCGCTACCTCGGCGAAGGCGGCCACGTCATCGTGTCGGTGCCCAACGTGGCCGCCTGGACGGTGCGCCTGGGCCTGCTCGGCGGCCGCTTCGACTACCGGCCGAGCGGCATTCTCGACGACGGCCACCTGCGCTTCTTCACGCGCGAGTCCGCCGCCCAGATCGTGCGCGACGCCGGCCTCGAGCTGCTGCGCATCGAGCAGAACCCGATGCTCGTGCGCGCCGCGCGCGACCTCATCGCCCGCGCCTACTACCCCGAGCCCGTGCGCGAGCCGGCCGATCCGCTGCGCCTGAGCCGCTCGCTGCCCTACCGCGCCTACCAGACCGTGGTGCGCCCCGTCGAGGACCGCATCGCCAACCGGGCGCCCGAGCTGTTGGCCTTTCAGCACGTGCTGGTGGCGCGCCGTCCTGTGGCCAAGGGTCCGCTGAGCCTGACGGTAGGCATGCTGACGATGGACGAGGAAGAGAGCGTGGCGCGCATGATCGCCGAGATCCGCCGCGTGGCGCCCGACGCGCAGATCCTCTGCGTGGACAGCTCGACGCGCGACCGTACGCCCGACATCGCGCAAGAGCTCGGCGCCCGCGTGCTGCGCCAGCTCCCCCCCCGGGGCCACGGCCCCGCCATGGAGCTGCTCATGTACTCGGCCGCGGCGCAGAGCGAGCTGCTCATCTACCTGGACTGCGACTTCACCTACCCGCCCTCCTACATCCCGGTCGTGCGCCGCGTCATCGAGGAGCGCGGCGCCGACGTGGTCAACTGCGCGCGCACCCGGCGCCGGCCTGCGGCCATGCCCGTGCCCAACTACCTCGCCAACCGCACCTTCGCGGCCATGGCCCACGCTCTGCACGGCATTCCCACCTGCGACGTGCACAGCGGCATGCGCGCCTACCGCGCGGCGGTCATCCGCGCCTTCGACTTCGACGGCGAGGGCGACGCGCTGCCCATCGACACGCTGCTCTGGCCGGCCAAGTGCGGCTACCGCGTGGTCGAGATGCCCATCAGCTACGACGAGCGCGTGGGCGTCTCCAAGCTGCGCAAGCTCACGGGCACGCTCTGGACGTTCATCCGGCTGGCGCGCGCGCTGCCGGTGGGCGAGCGGCTGGGCGAGCGCTACGACATCGAGTGACCGGCACCACTGCTGGTGGCACACCAAGAACCAGGCGTGGAACACCACCACCGCCTCCAACCACTACAACCTGGCCCTGCACTTCGGCCTGAGCCCGAGCACCGGCCGGCAGGCTTGGTGCTACGCCTTCGGCGGCACCCCCACGCCGCTCAACTACAGCATCGGCCAGAGCTACAACGACCCGAACAACGTCGGCGCCTGGGGCTGGTGCGGCGGGGCTCCGTTCCAGTCGGGGGGATGGGTCTGCATCAAGCCGTAGAGGACGCTAGCCCTTGTGGCCCCCCGGTTGGTACAGCCCCTCCTGCACCGCTCCGAGCATGCCGGCCTCGTAGGTGCGCGGATCGATCGGCCGTAGCGCCGCTTCGGCTGCCGCGGACAGCAGCCGGCGGTGGCGCAGCCGATCGAGCCGCGCCGCGATGGCATCGAGGGCGCCGTCGCCGGTAGCCCAGCCGTGCGGATCGATGCGCCGCAGATCGAGCGGAGGGGAGTAGGAGCGCAGCGACTTCATCCCCTCGAGGTTGTAGTAGTCCTCGAAGTAGGACAGGGCGAGCTCCCGCAGGCTGCGGTGGATGGGCTCGCGAAAACGCAAGCCGACGAAGTTGCTCTTGGCCACCGCGCCCCAGAGCCGGCCGCGACGGAAGACGGCCAGCACGTGGTCGTCGTCGCGCGCCGCCCGCAGATCCACGAGCAGCGGCGGGTGCCCCAGCCGCCAAAGGGCGGCGGCGGCGAACAGCGCCCCGTCGTAGCAGTGGGCCTTCTTGTCGCGCAGCACGGCGCGGGGAGAGCGGTAGATGGGGTCGGCGCTGTAGGCCACCGCGTCGAGGAAGTCCTGGATGCGGTGGGGGTGACCCAGCCGGGCAAAGGCCGCTCGCTCGCGGGCGGTCCAGGGAAGGAGCTCGAAGACTGGTGCACGGGGGAGAGGCATGGCCACCGCCGCCGGGAGCCGTAGCACAGCCCGACCGCCCCGGTGCCATCCGGCCTTCACGGCCTCGAAACCGGGCCCACCCGCCGACAAACCGACAGCGGGGCCCACCGGCAGTGAAGCCCAGCATCTTTCCGCGATGCCGATCCCGGCGCCGCGATCCCGCGACCCGGGCTCCGATCACCCATGCCAGATCGCGGGGTCCTGGATGAAGCCGTCCTCGTCGATGGTGAGCGTCTTCTTGCCCGTTTCGAAGCTCGATCCGGCCTTGACGTCGGTCTTGACCTTCATGGTGCCACCTCCCTCACGTGCTCCGCGGGCTAGCTGCCGACCTGCATGGTGAAATCTTCGAACTTGGGTTTTCCGTAGACGTAGCCCGCACTCACACACGTCTTCACCTTCATGTCGCTCCTCCTTCGGGCAGCCGACCGAGGTCGGCCACCACGTGGCTCTCTACTTCGTGACCTCGAGGTCGCCGCCGAACCGACCCGCGTCGTTCCTCCAGTTCCAGGCGTCCCCGGACTTCACGCTCGTCCTGATCTTCATCTCTCGCTCAATTCTCGCTCAATCCGACCCTAAGACCGTCGGCGTCTTCCCTTCCGCGCCTGCGAACGGATCCCGGGTGGAGCCTCGCGTGGCGCGCCTTACTAGGAGTGTGTCGGGGAAAAGCGCTCTTGGCCGGAA
>JACQWT010000545.1 GCA_016209145.1 Deltaproteobacteria bacterium
CGCGCGCCGAGCCGTAGCGCTCGTCGCGCTCGCGCGCCAGCGCCTTGGCGAGCACGCGCGCGACCGGCTCCGGCACCGCCGGGTTGTGGAGGCGAATGTCCTCGGGGTCCTTGGTGCAGATGTTGACGATGACCTGCTCGTAGGAGCGGCCCATGTGCGGCGGCCGGCCGCTCAAGCACTCGTAGAGGATGGCGCCGACGGAGTACACGTCGGAGCGGCCGTCCACGTCCGGGCACGCCTGGGCCTGCTCGGGCGACATGTAGTAGGGCGTGCCCACCACGGTGCCCTGCCGCGTCAGCGTTTGCAGCGGCACGTCGCGGCCGAAGGCGATCTTGGAGACGCCGAAGTCGAGGAGCTTCACGCTGAGCGGCTCGTCCTCGCGCTCGACCAGGAACACGTTGTCGGGCTTGAGGTCCCGGTGGACGATGCCGGCCGCGTGGGCGTGGTGCAGCCCCCGCAGGATCTGCGCGGTGATGGGCAGCGTCTCAGCGAGATCGAGCCGGCCGAGCCGGCTGATGTGGGCGCCGAGATCGCTGCCGCGCAGCAGCTCCATGACGAGGTAGGGCGCCCCGTCCTCGCCCGTTCCCGCGTCGAAGATCTGCACGATGTGCGGGCTCTCGACCGCACTCGCGGCCAGGGCCTCGCGCTGGAAGCGCGCCACGGCCTCCTCGCTTCCGGCCAGCGCGGCGTCGATGAACTTCATGGCCACGCGCTTGCCGATCGCCGTGTTCACGGCCTCGTAGACCGTGCCCATGCCGCCGCGGCCGACCACGCGCGTGATGCGGTACTTGCCCACGCTCTGGCCGACGAGCGGGGCCGCGTCCGGCCCGGGCTGGCTCTGGTCCGGTCCTAGTGACATCGGAGCTGCATCGAGTCTACCCGCGCTCGGCCCGGCGCGCGAGCCGCAAGCAGGTCCCGGACGGTTCCTTCCGTGCCGGCCGCTACTTCTTGCTCGCCCGCCCGAGCGCCTGGTCGAGATCGGCGATGATGTCGTCCGGGTGCTCGGCGCCCACGCACAGCCGGATGAGGTTGGGCGGGATCCCGGCGAGCTTGCGTCCCGCCTCGCCCTGCTGCTGGTGCGTGGAGATGGCCGGGATGGTAGCCACGCTCTTGATGCGCCCGAGATCGGTGGCACGCCAGATCCGTTGGAGCCCATCGAAGGCCTTGCGCGCCGCCTCGTGCCCGCCCCTGACGCAGAAGCTCATGAGGTGGCCGTAGCGGTTGACGGGCTTGCCGTACTGCTCGTCGTGCTCCGCGTCGACGAGCCACATGTACCTGCTCGCCAGCTCGTGCCGGGGGTGGCTCGGCAGGCCCAGGTACTCGACCTGCTCGACCTGCGGATGCTGCTCCAGGAACCGGGCCACCTTCATCGTGCTGCGGCTCATGAGATCCATCTTGGAGCGCAGCGTACGCATGTCGTTGAGCGAGACGATGGCCTGCATGGGGTGCAGGTTCGGGCCGTAGTCGCGGTTGGGCAGGTACTTGACGTACAGGGCGAAGTCGCGCTTGAGCTCGTCGTTGGGGATGCTCGCCACGAGGTTCTTGCGGGCGATGATCGCGCCGCAGATCCCGAAGCCGCTCGAAGTGAGACTTTTGGTGGTCGACTGCACGACGATGTCCGCCCCGTGGCAGATGGGCCGGAGCAGCGCGGGCGTGGCCACCGTGCTGTCGCAGACCAGCGGCAGCGAGTGGGCATGGGCCAGCTCGGCCACCCTCCGGATGTCGAAGAACCCGAGCCCCGGGTTGCTGGGCAGCTCGCCGTAGAGGAAGCGCGTGTTCTGGTCGATCTTCGCCGCCCACTCGTCGAGGTTCGTGGGATCCTCGATCCAGCGGCACTCCACGCCCCGCTCCTGCTGCAGTCGCACGTTGAACTGCTGGAAGGTGCCGCCGTAGCACTGCGCCGTGGCCAGGAAGTTGCGCGGCTCGTGCACGCTCGTCTCGACGTGCACGAGGAAGGGCTGCACGGCCGTCATGATCGCGGCCATGCCCGAAGAAGTCGAGCAGGCGCTCGTCTCGCCCTCGTAGCCGTAGCCCTCGAGCAGCGCCAGGGTCCACTCGTAGTAGTACGTCGAGGGGTTGGCGATGCGCGAGTAGCACCAGCTCGGGATGAGATAGCCCAGGGCCGCGGCCATCTCGTCCGAGTCGCGAAATGCCTGCGAGCTTGACATGAAGATGGGCTCGATGATCGCGCCCTGGTAGTCCTCGATCGCGTCCTCGACGCTGTACAGGCCGTGCACCGCGATGGTGTCGAACTTCCACTTCTTGACGACATCGCGGATG
The DNA here is from genome assembly GCA_016209145.1 of Deltaproteobacteria bacterium. Lineage (GTDB taxonomy): Bacteria > Myxococcota_A > Polyangia > Polyangiales > Polyangiaceae > JACQWT01. The sequence continues at coordinate 2,281 of JACQWT010000545.1, forward strand.
TATCGGTCGCGCCGGCCGAGGTAGAGGTTGTTGCGATCGATGTAGCGCTGCATCCCCGGGGTGATGGTGATCTCGTCGCCGCCGTACATGGGCCTCACCTCCTTGTGCCGCCCTCAGCTCTTGCCGCCGCGCCCCTTGCCCTCGAGCTCGGCCTCGATCTCCTGCTCGGCCTCGCGCAGCTCGCGCGCTTCCTCGTCGTCGTCCGCGATGCGCGCCTGCGTCGCGCCGCTCGCTGCGGCCCGGGCGCGGTCGATGGCCGCGACGAGCTGCGTGGCGTTGTCCGCCGAGACGAAGAGACGGCGCGTCTTGCCCCGCCTGTCGCGGTACACCAGCCGCAGCCCGCTGCCGTCGCCGCCCGGCACGCTGTACGCCCAGGAGCCGTCGGCGAGCGAGCGCTTGATCCCCCAGCCGCCGTACTTGACCCAGTCGTAGCGCTCCACTTCGGCCGACACGATGTCGCGCATGGGGACCTTCGGCCCGAACAGGCCGAACTGGACGTGCACGTGCTCGGCGCCCACCGTGACCCGGACGTGCGAGAACACGAGCCAAATGAGCGCCACGAGCGGCACGAGCAGGAACGCCGGCGCCTGTGCGGCCGAGGCCAGGGTGGTCGTGGTGGCCGCCCCGGCCACGATCGCCACGGAGGCGAGCATGAGCAGGTGAAACCAGCCCGGCATGCGCATGCGCGATCGCGCCAGCGCCTTGCCCCCGGCCATGTACCTCTCCTCGTACTCGTCCCGTGCAGCGCCCCGGCGCTTGCGGCTCATGGTTCCTCCCTAGGGGACGGCCTCGGAGAACGACTCCGTGGTGTAGCGCTCCACCGTGAGCCGGTCGGACCAGTGGTCCGCAGGCAGGCCGGCCTTCATGCGGAGCTGGCGCAGGAACGCGGCGGGCTCGGGGTAGCGCTCCCAGACGATGGGCAGGAAGGTGCCGCTGCAGAGGCCGTCGCGCAGCACCAGGCCGTCGACGTGAGGGCGAAGCTGCGCCACGAGATCGCGCTCCGAGCCGAAGCGCAGCGGCTCGGTGTCGGAGAGCACCGAGAGGCTGATCTCGACCTGGGCGAGCTCGGCCTCGATGAGCGGCGGAAAGCGCGGATCCTGGAAGGCCGCAGAACAGGCGGTCTGGGCCACCTCCTCGACCAGGGGACGGCGTGCCTGCAAGCAGCCGATGCAGCCGCGCAAGCTCCCGTGCGCATAGAGCGTCACGAAGCAAGCCTGGGGCTCGCGCAGCGGCGCGGGATGATCGTCCAGGCGCACGGCGAGCGGCTTGCCCGTGCGCAGGTGCTGGGCGATCGACTCGCGCGCCAGCGCGAGCAGCGCCACGCGCTCGGCGGGGGAGTAGCGGCCGCCGCGCTGCGCGGCCGTTGCCGGCTGGCCGTCAGGAGAGCAAGAACGCTCCATAGCCCACGACCTGTCCCTTGTCGCCGGCGGTGTCGCCGGAGTTGCGCAAGTCCACCGTCTCGACACGCAGGCCGAGCGCGCGCGCGTGCGCGAGCAGGCCGCACAGGGGGAAGTGACCGCAGGCGCGCTGGTCCTCGATTCGCTCCCACTCAAGCTGTTCGATGAAGCCCGCCGTCTCGCGATCGAGCCGGCAGGCCGTCTCGTAGTCCAGGTAGTGGCACAGATCCGTGCTGACGACGACCAGCGTCTCGGCCCCGCCCCAGACGAGCGCCAGGGCCGCGGCGATCTCGGCCGGCGCGGCGTCGCCGACCACGAGCGGCAGCAGCGTGAAGCGCGGGAGCACCACCTGCAGGAACGGCAGGTGCAGCTCCAGGCTGTGCTCGCGCGCGTGAGCGTGGTCGGCGAGGCGCACTTGGGGCAGCGCCAAGAGCTTTTCCGTGCCCTCGCGGTCGAGCGCGATGTCGCCCAGCGGCGTCGCGTACAGCTCGGCGCCGCACACGCCCAGGCCGCGCAGCGGCACGCGGTGCGAAGGCCCGAGCAGCACGACGCGGCCGATGCGCGCGCGCGCCTCGCGCAGCCGGCCGTAGGCCGAGGCGGCGATGGGGCCGGAGTAAACCGTGCCGGCGTGCGGCCCGATGATGGCCTTGGGCGCCGGCCCCGTGGCGGGCACATCGGCGAGGAAGCCCTCCACCTGCTCGCGCAAGCGCTCGGGGCTGCCCGGATAGAACGTGCCCGCGACGGCTGGCTCTCTGCGCTTCACGGTAGGGGACTATAGTCCCGCCGCGGCCCGGGCAGCACGGTCAAACTTGTCCGCCTGGCCCTCCCGGTGCCAAGCTGGAGCAAGATGCGAGACACCAAGGCCACTCCCCTCGGCAAGGCCACTCCCCTCGGCGCGGCCGCGGGCGTCCTGCTCGCCGTGCTCGCGGCTGGCTGTGCCGGCCGCACCGAGCTCTGGGAGAGCGCGGACTGGACTGCCGCCAAGAAGGCCCAGGGCGAGGGCCAGGGCCAGGGCGCGCGGTCGGCCGAGGTCCTGTTTGCGCCCGAGCAGAAGCGGATCACCAGCAGCCACTACACCCTGCGCGGCGTGCGCCACGATCTCGCCCTGCGGCCGGAGGCCACGCCCGACGTGCGCTGCGCCTGCCTCGACGTGGCCATGGGCACGCCCGAGGCGGAGCGGTTCAAGTGGACGGGCGAGATCCCCGAGGTCGCCCCCTTGCAGTTGGTCATCGCCCTGCGCGTGCAGCCCGAGAGCTGCCCGCCCGAGATCTCCGAGGCCGACCAGCAGCGCCTGTCGATCCAGGCCGTGGACGAGCCCGGGCCGAACGTGGTCGTCGTCGTCGAGAAGGTTCCCGAGGGCCGGCCCCTGGCGCGCGGCGCCATCATCCAGGAGCCGCAGGAAGGCGGCGTGCTGGTCATGCGCCCGCAGGAGCCACGCGGGCGCTACGCCACGGCCATCGATGCGCCGGCCTGGTGCAAGCTCAAGGAGAAGAAGCGGCTGGCGGAGGAGGGGGGATCGGCGACGATCGGGCGGTAGGCGGGGCGGGGCGAAGGCGCCGCCGACGAGCAGCGAGCCGCTGTGCTTTGACGCTCGCGAGAAGTTGCCCGGGTCTGCTTGTCAGAAGTTGACCACCCGCAGGGCGGACGCCGTCAGCCGGTCGGCCTTCGACCGCCGGTC
>JACQWT010000042.1 GCA_016209145.1 Deltaproteobacteria bacterium
GGCCCGCGGCCCGCTGTGCTCTTCGCCGGAATGATGCAGTACGACGGCGACACCCTGCTGCCGAAGCGCTTCCTCGTCTCGCCGCCGGCGATCGACCGGACCCTGGGCGAGCTGCTGGCGCGGGGGAAGGTGCCGCAGCTGGCCATCAGCGAGACCCAGAAGTACGGGCATGTGACTTATTTCTGGAACGGCAACCGCGGAGGGAAGTTCGACGAGGACCGCGAGACGTACGTGTGCATTCCGAGCGATCAGCTCCCCTTCGACGAGCGGCCGTGGATGAAGGCCGCCGAGGTGACCGACGCCTTCGTCGCCGCCGCCCGCTCCGGCAAGTACCGCCACCTGCGCCTGAACTACCCCAACGGCGACATGGTCGGACACACGGGCGTACTCTGGGCGGCCGTGCTGGCGGTCGAGGCCGTGGATCTGAGCGTGGCGCGCCTCGTCGCCCTCGCGCGCGAGCTGCAAGGCGTCCTGATTGTCACCGCCGACCACGGCAACGCCGACGAGATGTACGAGCGCGACAAGAAGACCGGCGGCTTCGAGCTCGACGCGCAAGGCCGGCCCAAGCCCAAGACCGCGCACACGCTCAACCCGGTGCCGTTTCTGATCTTCGATCCTGGTCTCTCGGGCGAGTACCGGTTGTCCGATGTCCAGGGCGCCGGCCTGTCCAACGTCGCGGCGACGCTTCTGTGCCTGATGGGCTACGAGCCGCCTGAGGGCTACGACCCTCCGCTCATCGCCTTCGGCCGCTGACGGCGCGCTCGCGCCAAGCCCCCTTCCTCAGCCCTCGCCCAGCCCGGCAAGCGCGAGCAGGGCCTCGCGCGTGCGCGCACGCAGCTCCTCTCGCGCCTCGGCGGAGTCGCCGGCGCACGCCAGGGGCGCGCCTACGCGCAGCCTGACCTCGCCCGGGTAGATGAGCAGGCCGTTTCGGCTGAGCACGCGGCCCGTGCCCGAGAGCCCCAGCGGAACGATGGGCACGCTGGCGGCCTGCACCAGGTAGAAGGGGCCCTTCTTGAGCGGCAGGAGCCGGCCGCCCGGGCCGCGCGTGCCCTCGGGAAACACGATGATCGAGGAGCCGGCCCGGACCTGCGCGCCGGCCGCGGCGATGGAGCGATGGGCGCTCGTGGCGTCGCCGCGGTCGATGCACACGCAGCCCAGCCCCGTCATCGCCCGGCCGAAGAAGGGAACACGGAACAGCTCCTTCTTCGCCAAGAAACCGAACGCCCGCCCCAGGCCCGAGACGATCACCGGCACGTCGATCAGGCTCTGGTGGTTGGACATCACCACCAGAGGCCGATCCCAGTCCACGGCGTCGATCCCTTCGGCCCGCACGCGCACGCCGAGGCGCTCGCACAGCGTGTCCGCCCACTCGACGGCGGTGCGACGCACAGCCTCGGCAGACCTCTCGCGGCGTGCCGCAACCAGCGCCCGCCGGCTCATCGCCAGCGTGTAGGACATCGCGAACAGCGTGCGCCGCGCCGATCTCATCGCCGGCGCGCAGCCTATCGCCGATCGGAGGGCGAGGCCAGGGGGCGTTGCGCCCTTGCGCCGCCCTCGTCGCCCTCAGCCGCCCGGCGTGAGCAGGAAGGGTGCCGACACCGTGACGATCCCGTCCTCGGGCTCGGGGAACTCGGCGCGGAGCAGGACGCGGGCGAAGCACTGGACGACGTTGTCGTTCGACAGATCCGTGCTCGTCCCGGCGTTGCTGGTCTTGCCGTCGCGGCCTATGACGAAGCGTACCGCCACCCGGCCGGTGAGCTTCGCATCCGCCGCGAGGCCACCCCAGTAGCACGCCTCGAGCTTCGGAAGCTGTGCCTTGAGCACCTGGTCGATCTGTTCGGGCTTGAGCAGGCCGTTCGCGGTGAGGGCGCCGAAACGCACCGCGGCCTGGCTCGCGCCTTCGGGCCGCTGGCTCTTCTCCCAGGGGTGCGGCTCGGGCGGGCGGATCTCGACGTCCGCCTTGCGCTTCACGACAAGGGGCGGCACGGCGCCGCCCTCGCGCCGGGCGCGGGCCACGGCGTCGGCCGCATCCCCCACGGCTTTCACGGGCACCTTGTCGTCCACGAGGATCACGGCGCGTCCGACGTTGCCGCCCTCCTCCTGCAAGCGCCACTCGCGCCCCACGACCTCGGCGAGCCCGCCCGCCGCGCCGCCGACCTCGGCGCGGGCGATCATCGTGGCTCCCTGGCGCCAGAAGACGAGAGCCTTGCTCGGCGCGCTGAGATCGACGAAGAGATCCTTCTTCGGCGGCGCGGGCGAGTCGGCAGGCGGCGCGGGCGACGCCGGCGGCGTCACTTCGAGGGGCACCACCTTGACCGTGGCCTCGCCCCGGCCCTGCGCATCCACGTGCACGGTCACGGGCTCGACCAGATAGGGCCCATCGACGCGCACGGCGTAGTCGCCCGGCGGCATCTTCTCGAAGCGCAACGGCGACGGTCCCGCCTGGGCATGACCTTGTCCCTCGCCGAGCGAAACCCGCGGCTGTCCGGGCAGCGCGAGCAGCGGGTGCACGGCCTCGACGCGGATCGTGACCGCCGGCGCCTCCTGCCCGCCGTCTCGTGAGCCCTGGCAGCCGCTCGCGATCGCGGCGGCGGCAAGCAGCCAGCCAACCGCGGTCGCGCGCGCGAGCACCGCTCGCAGCCTCGTATTGTGGTTACCTGTCATCGCGTGTCTCCCTGGCAAGTCCGTCTCGTGGGCGCTTCCGCGGCACATTACTCCGCTTTCCGTCCGATCTTGGCCGCCGCCGCCCTGCCCTCCGCGTCGAAGCGCAGGGCGTAGACGCCGCCCGGCGTCGCGACGAGCAGCACGGCGAAGCCACCGCGGCCGGCGAGCAGCACGCCCTGCACGGCGCTCTGCTGGCGCACGGCGCCGTCCTGCACGAGGTCGTCGAAGAGCACGCGGTCGGCCGCGGGCAGCGCCAGATCCTTGCCCTCGGCATGCCGGTAGCGCACCCCGCCGCGGCGCGCGCCCAGGGCCACGGCGAGGATCTTGCCGCCCAGATCGGCGAGCTGCAAGTCGCGCAGCCGCAGCGGCTCGAACGACGGTGCGACGCCCGGCCGCTCCTGGCAGCGCTCGCGCGTACAGCGCTGCTGCTCGCCCTGCGGCCCGGTGAACACCGCCTCGCCGCTGTCGCAACCGAAGGCGGCCGGGAAGCCGCCGAACGCCAGGGGCGCGCTCCAGCTCTGCCCGGAGTGGAACAGCAGCATCCCGTCGCCGCCGCCCACGCGGGCCACCGTCATCTGCTCGGTGCGGCAGCCGAGCACGGGGCCGCCGCCCCAGTCGAGCTCGGCCACGGGCGCGAAGCCTTCCGGCTTGCCCCCGGCCGGTAGGCGCCGGAACTGCAAGCGGGGCCGGCTGCGCTCGTCGCGCTCGTCTTGCACGTCCACGAGGAGCAGGTCCCACAGGATCTGCTTGCGGTGGATCCGCGTGGCCCGGGGAGAGAAGCTCTGGGGCTCGATGCTCGCCCGGACAGGCCGCGCTCCGGGCGCAGCCTGCTCGACGAGCTCGAAGCGGCCGTCCGGAGCGAGCGGGGCGCTGGCGATGGCCACGTAGCCGCCGGCCGAGACGTACGCGGCCTGCGCCCGCAGGGCGGCCACCTTCTCGCCGGAGTCCGCGCGATAGATCCCGTCCTCGCCGTCGCGGCCGGCGAAGAGGAGCGGAGTCGCCCCGGCCGCGGCCGTGCCGGCAAGGCGCAGTGGGCTCTTCGACGCGGGCTCCGGGCCGAGCTCGCGGCAGCGATCGTCGCCCCGCGCCGTGAACGTGCACAAGAGCGCTCCGCAATCGCGGCGCGGCTCGCCCAGCAGCACGTGCAGCTCCGGCCCCATCAGGGGAGGTATGGAGGCGCGCTCCAGCGAGCACGGCCGCGGCGTCAGAAGCGCGCCCTCGGGCAGGGCCTCCATGCCCGGAGCGTGCACCGGCTCCGGCGTGGCGAGCCAGAGCGCCACGGGCTCGGCCACGAGGTGCAGGCGCGAGGCCGAGTCGAAGAGGTCGTCGATCGCCGCGCCGAGATCCCCGACCGACTCGGCCTTGCCCAGGGCGACCGCCAGGCGCTCGGCGCGCGGCCCGAGGCCATCGGCGCCGCCCTCGTCCCGGCCGTGCTGCCGCCAGGCCGTGGCGAGCGATGCCACGAGATCGGCGCAGCGGTGCGGCCAGCGCATGTCGGGTTCGTGGTCGCGCTCCCGGGTGGCGGCGCCGAGCTCGATGGCGCGCGCGCGCAGGCTCGGTCGCTCGCCCGGCCGAAGCGGCGCCCCCGCGAGGCACGCCGCGGCCAGGCTCCACGCCTTTGTCACCGCGTGTGCGCCGGCCCGGTGGCTGGAGCGCCACCAGGCGTAGCCACCACCGAGGAGCAGCACCGGTACGACGGCGGCGAGCACCAGCAGGACGCGGCGCTGGGAACGGCGCTCGTCGCGGTCGAGCTCCTCGATCGACTCGACCGACGGCTCGCTCGGCGGAATGAGGTCCCCCGGCTCAGTCATCTACTTCCGTGCCCCCTCTGGCTCCGAGAAGAACTGCTCCAGCACCCGGCCCACCTCGTCCGGCGCCTCGATCGTCACGAAGTGGGAGGCGCCGGCCACGACGTGGACGCGGCCCTTGGGGGCCATGCGGGCAAGGCGCTCCAGCACGCGGCGGGGCGTCATGTGGTCCTCGGCCCCGGCCAGGAACAGCACCGGGACGGCGAGATCGGGCAGGACCGCGGTGGCGTCGTGGCGGCCCAGGGCGGCCAGCGTGGTCAGGTACAGCGCGGGGTCGTGCTCGGCGACGCCGCGGGCCATGGTCATGAACACCTCGCGGTCGGCGTGCGGCCGGACGTAGCCGGACAGGCACGCCGCGCGGAAGAACCCGTCGGCGGCGATGATCCGGCGCACCAGCGGCCGCGCCAGACGCGCCAGGGGCACCGCGGCGGCGAGCGCCCGCGGCACGAGGCGCGGCAGCGCCGGCAGGGGCAGGGCGGCCCGGAAGGTGTCCCCCGCTACTCCGCCGATGCCCGCCAGCCGGCTCAGCCGGCCCGGCTGCAAGCGCGCCACCTCGAAGCCGACCTGCACGCCCATGCTCCAGCCGAGGTAGCCGGCCTGCGCCAGGCCGAGCGCGTCCATGACCGCGAGGCAGTCGCGGGCGTGAGCCCGCACGCCGGTGCCGCCCGAGCCGGGCGCGGCGGAGCGGAAGATCCCGCGGTGGTCCCACGAGACCACGCGGAAGCGCTGTCGCAGCCGGGCAATCTGCAAGGCCAGGCCGCGGTAGCCCACGCCGATGCCGTTGCCCACGACGATGGCGCTGCCCTGGCCGAACACCTGGCAGGCGATCCTCGTCCCGTCGAAGCTCGTGACGCGGTGGATCTCGTCCGGCTCGATCATCGCCCGTCTCCCGGGCTTGCCGCGGCATCGAGCAGCGCCGCGCCGTGCGCGCCGAAGTCGTGGCCGTGAGCTCGCTTGGCCTGCAGGTAGCGCGCGTTGTGCGCGCCCACGCCGGCCACGAGCGGCAGGCGCTCGGCGACCTGCACGCCGCCGCGCTCCAGGTGCTCTTGCTTCAGGGGGTTGTTGCTGAGCAGGCGCACCGCCGTGCCGGGCCGCAGGAAGGCGCCGAGCACGAGCGCCGCGTCGGTGAAGTCGCGGCTGTCGCGCGGCAGTCCCAGCGACTCGTTGGCCTGGTAGGTGTCCTGCCCCATGTCCTGCAAGATGTAGGTGACGGCCTTGGCCCACAGGCCGATGCCGCGGCCCTCGTGGCTCGCCAGGTACACCACGGCCCCGGCGCCTTCCGCGAAGATGCGCGCGTAGGCCGCGCGAAGCTGCGGCCCGCAGTCGCAGCGCGCCGAGCCAAACACGTCGCCCGTCATGCAGCACGAGTGCAGGCGTATCAGCGGCCGGTCGCGCTGTTCGAAGTCGCCGTGGAGCAGGAGTGAGCTCACGCACATGAAGCTGCTGACGAGCGGCACGAGATCGCGCGAGGCCCCCCGCTGGAGCTTGCGCGAGATGCGGCGCACGGCCTGGAGCTCGGTGCGGCGCACGAAGGGATACCAGCGCAGCGTGCGCCCTCCCGCGCCGCCGTCCGGCTCCCGCACGGGGAGCGGAACCGGGCCGAGCAGGCTCAGGTTCCGCTCGCCGGGCCCCCCGACGGAGCGGATCTTGCCGCTCTCGGTGAGCAACTCGTGGATGCGGTCGTCGATGTACGAGAACATGGCTCGGCTCGGCCGGCCCCGGCCGCCCCCAGAGGGCGGTGGCGGCGGGACCATAGCGCCGTTATGCTCCGAGGCGAAGCCAAGGAGTGCCGACATGCCGACGTACGTGCTGATGACCAGGCTCAGCCCCGAGCTGATGCAGGATCCGCGCGGTCGCAAGGCCGTGGGAAGGCAGTGGCAGCGGCGCATGGACCGGGCCTGCCCGGAGGTCAAGTGGCTTGCCCACTACGCGCTGCTCGGTCCCTACGACTGCATGGACATCTACGAGGCGCCGAGCAACGACGTGGCCTACAAGGTCTCGCTCATCTCGCGCGCCTGCGGAGCGGCGAGCGCCGAGAGCTGGCCCGCCACGCCCTACGAGCGCTACCTGGAGCTCGTGGCCGAGATCGAGCAGAAGCGCTAGCGGAAACTCCGTTTCCGCGCCTCGCGCGCCGCCAAGCCCGGGCAGCAGTGCTAGGTCCGGCCGGCTACAGGCCGGGGTATGCGTTCACGCATTGCGGCGCTAGCAACGACGGCTCGCCGAGTCGGCCGCGATCGCGGGGCAGGGGTGACGCGCCCGAAGGGCGCGTCGGGACCCCAACCCCGTCCCGAAGGGACGGACTTACGTCCTCGGCCCTGGAATGCGTGAACGGCTACAGGCCGGGGATCCCGTAGCCGTGCTTCTTGGCGAAGGCGGCCAGGCCGATGCGATCGATGGTCCGGATGTCGCGCGTCGTGAGGTTGAGGCTGACGAAGCGGCGCAGCTCGGGAACCCACACCCGCCGCCGCTGCACGTTCACGTTCTGCCAGCGCTTGGTCTTGACGTTGGAGTGAGAGACGTGGTTGCCCCGCAGCTTGCGCCTGCCCGTGATGTCGCTCTTCGCCATGGCTACGCCGCGGAAAATCTACGAAGCCGGGGCGCTTGTCAAGCGGAACCCGCAGCGGGTCGGAGCGCGGAACCGTGGTAGACTCGGAGTATGGGTGAGCCTGCCAGGCGCCGGGCCACGTACGAGGACCTGATCGCCGCTCCGCCACACCTCGTGGCGGAGGTCATTGGCGGCGAGCTCCAGCTCTCCCCGCGTCCCGCCACGCCGCACGCACTTGCGGCCACCGTGCTCGGCGAGGAGCTCGGGCCTCCCTTCCGGCGCGGCCGAGGCGGGCCCGGCGGGTGGATCTTCGTGGACGAGCCGGAGCTGCACCTGGGCGGCGACATCCTCGTCCCGGATCTCGCCGGCTGGCGGCGCGAGCGGCTGCCCGTGGTGACCACGGACGAGCCCTTCTTCTCGCTCGCACCCGACTGGGTCTGCGAGGTGCTCTCGCCCGTGACGGCCAAGCTCGACCGCATGCGCAAGCTGCCCGTCTACGCCCGCGAGGGCGTGCGCCACGCGTGGCTGGTCGACCCCGTGCTGCGCACCCTCGAGGTGCTACGCCTGGCCGGCGGCAACTGGCTCAACGTCGGTGCCTTCGCGGATGACGACCGCGTCCGGGCCGAGCCGTTCGACGCGATCGAGCTCGAGCTCGGCGCGCTGTGGGCCGACGTGCAGCTCGGCTGACCTCGTTCGTCAGGGCCCGGCCCTGGCGCCGAGCAGCGTCCCCGCCAGGCGGCGCACGGTGGCGTCGTCATGCTCGCGCGCGGCCTCGATCGCCGTCCGGGCGCCGGCATCACCGCGTCGCCAGCGCCCGGCGGCGACGAGGAGGGCGGAGCGCGCCAGCCCCGCCCGCGTCGCCCGGCGCAGCGGGCTCGCCTGCGTCAGGCTGTGCCAGTGTGGCTCCCGGGCGAGGGCGAGCGTGCCGAGATCGAGCTTGCCCCAGCGCGCCAGCGGCCGGAAAGGCTCGGTCTGCTCCGCCGGGGGGGGAGCCACGGCGTTCAGGGGACATGCCTCCTGGCACGCGTCGCAGCCGAAGAGGCGCTCGCCCCAGGCCGGCCACAGCGCGGCCGGGGGCGGCGAGCGGCTTTCGATCGTGGCGTACGCCAGACAGCGGCACGCCTCGAGCTCGTACGGCGCGACCAGCGCGCCGGTCGGGCAGGCATCGAGGCAGCACCTACAGCGGCCGCAGCGCCGGCGCAGGGGGCGGTTGGCGGGCAGGGCGAGCGTCGTGACGACCTCGCCGAGCAGCACGTAGCTTCCTTGCCCGGGAACGACGAGCAGGCCGTGCTTGCCGATGAAGCCCAGGCCGGCGCGGGCCGCCCAGGCGCGCTCGAGCACGGGTGAGCTGTCGCACAGGGCGCGGGCGGCCACGCCCGGCGCGAGCGAGCGCACGAAGGCCGCGAGGCGCCGGAGCCTGCGCCCCAGGAAGCCGTGGTAGTCGCG
>JACQWT010000555.1 GCA_016209145.1 Deltaproteobacteria bacterium
CCCATGGCAGAGAAGGAAACCCTGTACCAGGAAAACGCCCGTGCCCAGATGTTGCACGGCATGAACGTCCTGCCCAACTCCGTTGGCGTGACGCTGGGCCCGCGCGGCCGCAACGTCGTGATCGAGAAGAGCTTCGGCTCGCCCACCATCACCAAGGACGGCGTGACGGTGGCCAAGGAGATCGAGCTGGAGAACAAGTTCGAGAACATGGGCGCCCAGATGCTGCGCGAGGTGGCGTCCAAGACGAGCGACGTCGCCGGCGACGGCACGACCACCGCCACGGTCCTCGCCCAGGCCATCTTCCGGGAGGGCGCCAAGCTCGTGGCCGCCGGCCACAACCCCATGGAGATCAAGCGCGGCATCGACAAGGCCGTCGAGGCCGTGGTCGAGAACCTGAAGAAGCAAAGCAAGGCCACCAAGGACGCCAAGGAGATCGCCCAGGTCGGCACCATCTCCGCCAACGGCGAGAAGGCGATCGGCGACATGATCGCCGAGGCCATGCAGAAGGTCGGCAACGAGGGCGTCATCACGGTCGAGGAGGCCAAGAGCATGGACACCACGCTCGAAGTGGTGGAAGGCATGCAGTTCGACCGCGGCTACCTGTCGCCGTACTTCGTGACCGATCCGGAGAACATGAAGGTCGAGCTCAAGGACGCCTACATCCTGATCTCCGAGAAGAAGATCGCAAACATGAAGGATCTGCTCCCCGTGCTCGAAGCCATCGCCAAGCAGCAGAAGCCGCTGCTCATCGTGGCCGAGGACGTGGAGGGCGAGGCCCTGGCCACCCTGGTGGTCAACAAGCTGCGCGGCACGCTGCACTGCGCCGCGGTCAAGGCGCCCGGCTTCGGCGACCGGCGCAAGGAGATGTTGAAGGACGTCGCCGTGCTCACGGGCGGCGAGGTGATCTCCGAGGAGATGGGACTCAAGCTCGAGACCACCCAGCTCTCGCAGCTCGGCCACGCCCGCCGCGTCGTTGTGAGCAAGGACAACACGACGATCATCGACGGCGCCGGTACGACCGCGAGAAGCTGCAAGAGCGGCTGGCCAAGCTGGTCGGCGGCGTGGCCGTGATCAAAGTGGGCGCGGCCACCGAGACGGAGATGAAGGAGAAGAAGGCGCGCGTGGAGGACGCCCTGAACGCCACTCGCGCCGCGGTCGAGGAAGGCATCCTTGCCGGCGGCGGCGTGCCCTATCTGCGGGCCCAGGGCGCCCTGGACAAGGTGAAGGTCACCGAGAGCCAGCAGATCGGCGTGAACATCATCCGCCGCGCGCTCGAGGAGCCGTTGCGCCAGATCGCCGCGAACTCCGGCGAGGAGGGCTCCATCGTCGTGCAGCGGGTGCGGGACAAGGAGGGCGGCTTCGGCTTCAACGCCCTGACCGGCGAGTACGGCGACATGATGAAGATGGGCATCATCGATCCGCTCAAGGTCGTGCGGATCGCGCTGCAAAACGCGTCCAGCGTGGCCGGGCTGATGCTCACGACCGAGGCCATGGTCGCGGAGCTTCCCAAGGAGGAGAAGAACGCGCCCGGCGGCCACGCGCACGACTACTGACCGAGTGGCCCGCGCTACCGGGGCGGGCTTCGGGCCCGCCCTTCACTCCCCCGCGCCGCCGTCGAGGGCCCGCACCAGCTCGATGGGCACGTCCGCCGGGATGGGGCCGTCGCACCCTTCGATCTGCTCCGGCATGAGCGTCCGCTTGTCGGTGCCGTAGCCGGTGGCCGAGACCTCAACCTCGGTTGCCCCGCTGGTCCATAGCTCGCATACCAGTTCGTCGAGCCCGCCCGGCGGCAACCCGGCATCGGCGTCGACCTGGCAGACGAGGTTGGAGCCATCCTCCAACGTCTTCCAGGTCGTGGGGTCGGAGAGCAAGAACTCCGGCTCCTCGCCGACGCTCCACTTCACGCGCAGGCTGGTATCCGCCGGCACGGGGCCGTCCTCGGCCGTCACGTGCAGGACGAACTGCGCCTGCGGGCCCGTGGGGCAGCCGCCGGCACCGGCCTGTCCGGACGGCGGCGGGCCGTTGCCGGCGCCCGCGTCGCAGCCCCCCTCGCCTGCCAGCCACAGCGCCAGCACGGCAAGCGCGCCGATCAGCGCGGGCTTTGCCCGCAGCCCAAGCCGCCAACGCCGGCGTTCACGCCTTCGGGTTCCCCCACGAACCCCGGGCGGAGGCGCCAGGGCTGCGGTTGCCGGCCGACCGGAAGTTTCACGCTGCCGGCTGCCTCGGCGTCGGGGCCCCTGCCCCGACGCCCGTCGCGGGCGCTGCGCGCAGCCGAAAACCGTCGCGCGGCGCGACGGTTTTCGGGAGTAGTAGACCAGTGCAGCCCACCGGCCGAGACGGCGCGCGGCGGGGCGGGATCCGGTGGCCACGCTCCATGGTGTACCCTAGCGCGGGGCGAAGCTCCATCGTTGCGTGAAGGCCGGCGCCTCGGCTCGCTTCACTTCCCGCAGAGCTTGAGCGGCCCCAGAGCGTTGCCCGCGAGCTCGTTCTCGCCGACGATGACCTCGTTCGGCTTGCCCTGGCACAGCTCGAGCACGCCGTACTGCTTGTTGCCGGTCGCGAGATTGGAGCTGACCGCGCCCTTGGCGCCGTCGAGGAAGATGACGCCGCTGTGCGCGTTGTCCTGCAAGGTGTTGGCGATCACCTGCAGATCGGCGCCCATGCCGAAGCCGACGGCGTCGCCGAAGCTGTCCTCCGGGTTGTAGGCCGTCGCCGAGATCTGGTTGAACTTCACATCGGCGTGCGCCCCGACCCCGATGACGATGATGCCGACCCCCGTGGCCTTGGCGACGCTGTTGCCCGCGATCTTCACGCGCGCCTCGCCCGGCTCCTCCGTGACCAAGCTGATCCCGGCGCCCTTGGTCGGGCCCACGTCGTTGTCCACGATCTCGCCCTCCGCACGCACCAGCGCGATGCCGATGCCGTCGGTGTCGTAGACGCGGTTGTGCGCCACATGCGCCTTGGCATCGAGCAGGCCGATGCCGTCGGCGATCTCCGGAAACATCGGGTCGGGCAGGATGTCGTGCACCTCGTTGTCCTCCACCACCGCGTCGGTCACGCCGTAGAGGCTGACGCCGTTGCCGGCGCAGGTGCGCAGCTCGTTGTGGCGGATGACGAAGGGCGCGAGCGAGAACGCGGCCGAGATGCAGGCACCGTCCGAGGCGTCCGCGAAGGAGTTGCCTTCCAGCGCGAGCTCGGCGCCGTCGCCCTGCGCGGCGACGTGCCCCATGCGGCAGTCCTCGAACGTCGAGTTCTTCACCACCGCCTTCGCCTCCGGCGCGATGAGCAGGCCGAACCCGTCGATCTTGCGGACCTTGGACCGCTCCAGGAGCAGGCTCGATCTATCGACGTACACGCCGATCTGCGCCTTCTCGACCGTGAGCTGGCGCGCCGTGACCGTGGACTTGGCGCTCACCGTCAGGGGCGCGCGCAGGTCGCTGGAGAGCGTCAGCCCCTCGATCTCGGCCGCGCTGCCCTCCAGCACGAGCGCCCGATCCGCGATGCCGGTGACGCTGCCGCCGCGCCACTGGAGCGAGCCGCCCCTGGCCACGACGCCGTCACCCGTGTCCGGCTGCCCCTCGGTTTCCGT
Organism: Deltaproteobacteria bacterium; assembly: GCA_016209145.1. GTDB lineage: Bacteria > Myxococcota_A > Polyangia > Polyangiales > Polyangiaceae > JACQWT01. The sequence continues at coordinate 3,590 of JACQWT010000555.1, forward strand.
CACGCCGGAGACGGCGACTCCAACCAGGAGCGCCGTGACGTCCGCCAGCTCCAGGGCCGGCCCGATCACGCCGCCCAGCGCGATCTGCCGCAGATCGATCTCGCCCCGGCCGAAGCGCACCTGGCTGGCGAAGGCCATGTCGCGCACGAGGAGCTTCGCCTGCGTGCCCCAGTCGATCCGCGCCTCGCCGGCCTCGGCCACGAGCGTGGGCAACTCGGCCCCCGAGGGCATGATGGCGAGGACCGCGGGGAAGTCCCAGGTGGGCGGCACCTCGTAGCTCCCGCCGGCGATGGCCACGACCTCGATGGGGCGGCCGACCTCGAGGGCCTCGCGCACGGTGCGCAGCGGCCGCGCGAAGGAGCCGTCCCCGCCGGCCGGGGCCTGGGCGTCGACGAACACCGTGGTGGTGGCGGGCGCCTGCTCATCGCGCACCTCGTCCTCGCCGCCGCAGGCGGCGAGCGGGGCGAGCAGGAACAGAGCGAGCGGCGACGAAGTGTGCGGAGCCGAAATCAAGGGACCCTCCTGGCGCCAAGCCTACAGCAGACTCGCGTCGAGGAAGTCGGGGTTGAGCTTCTTCAGCACCCGGACCATGTTGTTGAGCTGGATCTGCACGGTGCCCTCGTAGATCTCGATGATGCGGTTGTCGCGGTAGCGACGCTCTACATCCTGCTCCAGGAAGTAGCCGTAGCCGCCGAAGACGGTGATGGCGTCGTCGAGCACCTCCTTCGCGGTCTCCGGGACGTGGTGCTTGACCATCGAGGTGAGCAGAGGCACCGCGCTCGCGAGCTTCGCCGCCTCGCGGTGGTCGCAGGCCCAGGCCGCGTAGTAGGTGCTCCACTTGGCGGCCTGGATGCGGCTGAACATCCGCGCCAGGATGTGGCCCACGGCCTGGAAGTCGATGATGGGCTGACCGAACTGCTTGCGGCCCTTGGCGTGGGCCAGGGCCCTCGCGAACGCACCCTCGGCGATGCCCAGCGACTGGGCGGCGATCTCGATGCGGCTCTGGTCGAGGAAGCCGAGCACCTGCTGCAAGCCGCGTCCGCGCTCGCCCAGGATGCGGTCGGCCGGGAGCGCGAGCTTCTTGAAGACCACCTCGCTCGACGAGGTCATTTTCAGACCCATCTTGCCCTCGATCTCCGCGGTCTCCAGCTCGCCGCCGAGATGGTGGTGCGGATCGCGGTCGACCAGCACGGTGGTCATGCCCTGGCCTGGCCCGGCCGTGGGATCGTCCTGACAGAGCACCACGAAGAAATCGGCATAAGCGCCGTTGGTGGTGAAGATCTTGGTTCCGTCGAGCACCACCCGATCGCCCCGGTACTCCATCCGGGTGCTCATCCGCGTCAAGTCGCAGCCGTGGTCAGGCTCCGTGAGCGAGATGGCGGAGACGAAGTCGCCCCGCACGAGCGGCGCGAGGTAGCGCTGGCGCTGCTCCTCCGTACCGAAGATCTTGACGATCTTGGCCGGCAGGAAGGCGAGGTGGATGGCGAGGCCGATCCCGGAGTCGGCCTTGCACAGCTCCTCGATGACGAGCACGTTCTCGGTCACGCCCAGGCCGCCGCCGCCCACCTCGGCCGGGTAGTCGAGGCCGATGAATCCCAACTGCGCGGCCTTGCGGTACAGCTCGCGCGGGAAGGCGTGCTCGCGCTCGTACTGCCAGGCGCGCTCCTTGGTCAGCTCGCCCCGGGCGAACTCGCGCGCCGCCCGCTTGATGTCCCTCTGCTCCTTGGTCAACGAGAAGTCCATGTGACGCTCCTAGCGCGGGCTTCGCCCGCAACCCAAGCGCGAAGCCGCGGGCCCGCGCGAACGGAGCGGACCGACGCGACCAGCAGCGCCCCGCGGCCGTTGCGCGCTGTGCGCGCAGGGATGCCGTCCGCGGGAGAATTCCACGCTGGGGCTTCGCCCCAGACCCCGCGAGCGGGGCCCCAACCCCGCTCGCCCTGACCGGCCGACTTTCCATCACGACGCGCATCACTCAACTGGCGCGCGTCAGGCGCGCTTGCAGCGCGGGCAGCACCTCGAACATGTCGGCGGCGATGCCGTAGTGCGCCACCTCGAAGATGGGCGCGCTCGGATCCTTGTTCACGGCGATGATCGTCTCGGCCTGGCGCATTCCCGCCACGTGCTGGTAGGCCCCGCTGATGCCGAAGGCAAGGTAGAGCTTGGGCTTGACCACCGAGCCGGAGGTCCCCACCTGCCGGCTCTTGGGCAGCCAGCCCTTGTCCGCCACCGGGCGCGAGCAGCACAACGTCGCGCCGACGGCCCGCGCGAACGACTCGACCGCCGCAAGGTTCTCGGGCTTGCCGACGCCCCGGCCCACCGCCACGAGCACGGGCGCGGCGCTGATATCCACGTCGCCGAGTGCCAGGTCGGCGTAGCCGAGCAGCCGACGCCCCCGCCGGCTGCCCCGATCGGGCGCCGGCAATCGCTCGACGGCCGCTGCCTTCCCCCCTTGCGGCGCGGCGGGGAAGCAGCCCGGCCGCACCGTCACCAAGTGGGTGCCCGCCGCGGCGAGCCGCAGGCGCGCGCCCACCTTGCCGGCAAGCTCCCTTCGGACGACCTCGAGCGCGCCTTGCGCAAGTTGCACGTCGAGGCAGTCGGTGACGAGCGGCAAACCCGCCCGCGCCGCCAGCGCGGGCGCGAGGTCCATGCCTACGGCGCTGTGGGCGACCAGCAGGAGCGCCGGCCGGCGGGCAAGGATGACCGCCTCCAGCGCCGCCAGATACGGCTCGGCGTCGTAGGCATCGAGGCCGGCATCCTCGACGAGAAGGACGCGGTCCGCGGCGGCACACAGCTTCTCGCCGAGGACTGCCGCACCGTGGCCGAGGAGCAGGGCACAGACGGCCCGCTCGCCGCCGGCAAGCCGGCGCCCGAGGGCCAGCAGCTCGAAGCTCACCTCGCGCAGCGCGCCGCGCCGGTGCTCGCACAGGACGAGGATCTCGCTCATTTCACCCCCCCTACCCTCTCGCGGATGATCTCGGCCGCCCGCCCGCAGATGGCCTCCATGCTTCCGGAGAGCATCTGGGCGCCCTTCCCCTTCTCCGGCAGGAAGAGCCTCCGGCCGGCCACGCACGATGCCCGCGGCCCGCCCTCCCCAAGGCCAAGCGCGCCCGCAGCGGACTGCTCGATGGCGATGGCGCGCGCTTTGCGGATCCCCATGACCGAGACGTAGCGCGGCTGGTTGATCCCCGTCTGCACGGTCAGCAGCGCGGGCAGATCGAGCTCCACCTTCTCGCGGCAGCTCGACTCGAGCTCACGCTCGACGCGCACCTTGCCGCCGGCGACCTCGATCCCCACGACGAGGGTGGCGTACGGCAGCGCGAGAAGCTGGGCCAGCATCGGGCCTACCGCAGCCCACCCGTCGTCCGCGGCCTGCGCTCCTGCCAGCACCAGATCGAAGGGGCGCCCGCGGATTGCCGCGGCGAGGCCGCGCGCGATGCCCATGGCGTCCGTCCCGGCGAAAGCCGCGGCGTCGATGCGCACGGCGCGATCCGCGCCCATGGCCAGCGCGCGCCGCAGCACGTCCTCGGCATCATCGTCTCCCAGAGTGACTGCCGTCACCTCGCCGCCGTGCGCCTCCTTGAGGCGCACCGCCTCTTCGACGGCGAAGCTGTCCCATTCGTTGATGTCCAGGACGAGATCCTCGCGCTCGATGTCCGAGCCGTCCTCGAGCAGCACGAGCTCGGCGTCGGCGACCTCCGGGACCAGCTTCACGCAGACGATGGTGTTCACGCTCTCCTCGCGATCGCCTCACGACGACTCGGTCGACGGCCCCAAGGCCATGACGAGCAGCTCGGCCAGATCGAGCACCCGCAGGCACTCGGCCTCCGGGGTCGTCTTGCGCGCGTCCTCCAGCATGACCAGGCACAGCGGGCATGCGGTGACGAGCAACTCTGCGCGCGTGGCCGCGGCCTCATGGATCCGGATCTCGGACATCTTCGCCCGGGCGGCGAGCTCTGGTTGCCACATCCGCCCGCCGCCGCCCCCACAGCAGCGGCTGAGCCTTCCGGCGTGCGCCATCTCCACGAGCTCCAAGCCCGCGACCGCGCGCAGGAGCCGGCGGGGAGCGTCCACGACGCCCGCGTAGCGGCCGAGGTAGCACGGATCGTGGTACGTGGCGCGCGCCGCCACGCGCCCGCCGAGCGGCAGCGCACCCCCGGCCACGAGCTCGTCCAGCAGCTCGACATAGTGGCAGGCCGCGAAGCCCGGCAGGCCGAGCGCCGGGTACTCACTGCGCAGTAGGTGCGCGCAGTGCGGCGAGGCCGTGACGATGCGGCCTACGCCGGCCCGCCCCAGCAGCTCGACGAGACCCGCGCTCTGCTCCTCGAACAGGCCGTCCTCGCCGGCGCGGCGGGCGATGTCGCCGCAGCAAGGCTCCTTGCCGCCCAGTGTGCCGAAGCTCACCCCGGCCCGCCGCAGCAGCTCGACCAGGGCGCGCGCCGCCTGCTGCGCCCGGGCCTCGGGCGCGGTCGTGCAGCCTACGAAGTAGCAGAGCGCGGCGCTGCCGGCGGCCTTGCTGAGATCCGGCAAGCCTAGCCCCTTGCTCCAGGAGGAGCGCGTCTTCTTCGACGCGTCCCAGGGATTGGCATACTTGCGCAGCTTCGCCAACGCCTCGGCGAGCGAGGCGGGAACGCGGGTGCCTTCCTCGACCGCGGCGCGGCGGATCTCGCGCACCGCCTCCGGCGTCGGAACGTAGATCGGGCACACCTCGAGACAGGCCCCGCAGCTCGTGCAGTGCCAGGCATGCCCCGGATCCCAGGCCGCGTCCGGCCCTCCCCGCGCGAGCTCCCGCACGCTCGCCACGAGCTCGCGCGGGCTCAATGCCTCGCCCGCGCCGGCTGCCGGACATGCCTGAACGCAGCGGCCGCAGCGCGTGCAGCCGTCGGCCGCCCCCCGCGCGCGCGGCCAGAAGCGCGGCCGCGGGCCCGCGCTCTCGCCCGCCGGCGTGGCCGAAGCAGCTTGGGTCCCATCGCGGCCGAGATAGATGCTGACCGGCGCCGCCACGACGTGCAGAAGCCTCGTGTGCGGCAACGCAGCCAGCAGGCCGAGGCTCAGGAGCGCGTGCGCCCACCACAGTACCGGGTACACAGCGGCCGCGTCGAGCCCGGCCGGCCACAGCGCGCCGAGGGCCAGCCCGCCGAAGGACCAGCCGGCCCCGGGCGGCCGCTGCACGGCCAGCCGCAGCCCCTCGACGAGGAAGCCCGAGAGAGCGACCGCGCCCAGCCACAGCGGCACGAGCAGATCCGCGGCGCGACGCTCCAGCCGCGCCGCGCGCTGCACGTAGCGGCGCCCGAGAGCCCAGAGCAGGCCCGCGAGCAGCATCAGGCCGGCCACCTCCAGGCAAGCCGAGAAGACGAGGTAGATCCGGCCGTGCAGGAACGGGACCACGTAGTGGTCGAGAACGCTCAGCACCGTGCCGGCGAAGAGCAGGCCGAAGCCCCAGAAGACGAGCAAGTGCATCGCGCCGGCCGCCGGCTCGCCGCGCCAGATCCGCCGGCCGAGCACGCCGTCCAGCGCCACGAGCGCCAGCCGGCGGCGCCACTCGTGCAGCCCGCCGCCCGCGGTCCCTTGCCGCCACCGAGCGACGTTCCGCCACAGCCCGCCCGCGAGCGCGGCCACGGCGACGGCCGCCAGCGCGTAGAACAACCAGGCGTCACGGATGCTCCAAAACAGCGGACGGGCCGGATCACCCATCGGCGCCAAGCGTAGCACCACCGCAGGCCAAACCTGGCTACAGATCTGATCCGACCGCCAAGACGTGCTTCTCGTCGCCGTCATCGTCCTGGCCGACCTGCACCCACAGGCTGTCGTCCGCAGACTCGCCCAGCGGATTGACGTAGATGTCCTTCTGTCCGCCCTGGTCCGCGAAGAAGCCGAGCGTGATCATGACGTCCGCGCTGGCGCCCGTGTCGTCGTAGGCTTGGCCGATGCCGTCGTAGTAGTCGCTCTGGTAGGAGTCGACGCCCGCCTGGTCCCAGCAGAAGCCGCTGCCGCCGTTGGCGCCCACACCCATGCTCTGCCCGCCACCGGCCACGCGCACGTCGTCGCCCAGCTCGTCGATGTGGAAGCCGACCGAGTAGTCCCGGCCGTTGCCCACGCACTGATCCTGCAGGCAGTGGTAGCTATCGTTCCCGGCCCGGTCCAGGTACAGGCCGGCAGCGAAGTGGGCCGCTGCGCCCTGGCCGTACCAGACGGTGTCGTACTGGTCCTGGCCCTCGGCCTCGATGAAGATCCCGACGCCAAACCAGTAGCCTACGCCCTGGGCGAACACGCCTCCCTGATACTCGTCGGCGCCGCCGAGGTCGGCCAGCATTCCGACTCCCCCCGCGTAGGTCTCGTGCAGCGGCACGGCGCCGTTGGGAACGCCGCGACCACACCCCTGGGACATGCTCGAGTTGTATTTCGGGTTCTGCGCCGCCGGGAACTTGACGGGCGAGCGCTTGGCCTCGTACCGGTCGTCTCCGTCGAGATCGAGGAGCAGCGCCGCGCCGCGATAGCCGGCCGCGCCTTGGCTCTCGCGGTAGGTCTCGTAGCGATCTGCGCCGGCGCCGTCGCGTAGCAGCGCGAGGCCGAGCTGGGCGGATGCCTGGGCAAGGTAGACCGACTGGTAGCGGTCGTCGCCTGCCTCGTCGTTGAGGATGCCCACGCCGAGGCAGGACGACGCCAGGCTATTGGCTTCGGCGCGGTAGGTGTCGTCGCCCGCCACGTCCCAGAGCAGCCCGTAGCCGAGGTGGCCGGCGCCGAAGCTGGCCGGTTCGGCTCCGTCGACGCCATGGGCGTCGTTTCCCTCCAGGTCGACGATCATCGCGATGGGGCGCCCGCGCGTGCGGCGGCGGCGGACGGAGCCCAGATGCTCCGCCTGACCGGCACCACCGCCGCGCACCGGCAGAGCGCCGTGGCCGTCAGCGGCATGGGGATGCTGAAGCAGCTCCTGGTGCGCGAGGGCGACGTGGTCAAGGCCGGCCAGGTCATCGCCCGGCTCGACTCGGCCGGCTCGTCGCTTCAGCTCAAGCAAGCCGAGGCTGCGCTGGCGATGGCGAAGGTGCAGCTCGAGGCCGCAGAGCGCGAGCACCAGCGGCTGGAGAACCTCGCCAAGGACAAGGCCGTGGCCGGGGTCCAGCTCGATCAGGCGGCCACGGGACACAAGGCGGCGCAGGCCGGCGTGAACCAGGCCCAGGCGCTCATCAACATGGCGCGCAAGGCCGTGGCCGACACGGTGGTGCGCGCGCCGA
>JACQWT010000556.1 GCA_016209145.1 Deltaproteobacteria bacterium
GCCCAAGGCCCTCGCGAGCCCCCAAAAAGCCGATCGACGCCGCGGCCGATACGAGGCATCCTCCAACCCGGTCACTCGACCCGCCCCTCTGGCTGCATGACCCTGCAAATCAGGTGGCGGCATGAGGGTGCAAACTGGCACGCGGCGCGTGGAGTTGTTGAGCCGGGGGCTCTGCCCCCGGACCCCGAGGTTTTTCGCATTCCAGGCATCCGGATGGGGCCGGGCGCTGGACCTGCCAGGCGCGCTGCGGTGGCCGTGGCGGGCATCGCGCTGATCCTGACTGCGCCGGCCGAAGCGGGCGAGCAGGTGGCAGGCCAGAGCGGCTTGCGCCTGCGCGCCACCCTCGGGCCGGGCGGCGGCGGGCCCGGCTACCGGGCCCTGCCGCAAGAACCCGGCATCAAACGTCCTAGGTGGCTGGTGTTTTTCGCTGCACACGCGCAGGGCCCCTGCGCCGCGCCCCCGCCCCCGCCCCCCGTGCCCGCGTCCGCTGCCGAGCCCTCGCCGACCGCTGGCCGCGACGAACTGGTCGCCCGACCGGCCGCGGAATGACGTAGCCGGATGTTGTGCCCACGAGTCCGGTTCTGGTCTAGTAGGTCCGGGAAGCGTCGCGCGGGACGACGGTATCCCCGAAGCGTGCCTGCCGCCCCAGACGCGTCCAAGCTCGGCGCCGGGCTGCGGTCCGAGCCCGCGCTGAGAGGGTGCGGCCGGACGCGTGGCTGCCGCTCGCGGCAACGCCGGACCTATCCCCCTTTGCGTTGCACCAATGAGGAAACTCGCACCAGGATAGCGGGTCTATCCCCTCTCGACTTGCGCTGATCGTGCAACTCGGCCCGGGATAGCGTGACCAGCAACGGGTGAACGGTTGCCGGGCGTCTACCGCACGACCGGCTCCCGCTCGCCCCTGGCCCCTCGCCGCCCACGCGGTCGAACACCATCGCCCCGGCCACCAGACCCGCGTCCGGGACTTTCGCCACCACTTTCTGAGAAGCTGCCCACGGACGAAGAAACGTGTCGTTTTTCTTCCGCCGATGGAAACATTTCGCGCGCCTCAAGTGTCCTAGCTGACGATGAGCCTCGGCCGCACCCCCACCCACGAAGACCTGTTCCGCTCGAGCCGTGCTGCGTGCGAGGCGCGCCTGCCGGAGACGTGCATCTTTCGGCTGCTGGCGCGCGAGTCGCACCGGCTGTTTGCTGACGAGGCGTTCGCCGACCTGTTCACCGACATCGGCCGGCGCTCGGTCCCGCCGCGCATCGTTGCCGTCGTGATGCTGCTGCAGCGGCTTCACGGCCTGAGCGACCGTGAGGCGGTCGACGCGTTCGCTTTCGACCTGCGCTGGAAGTACGCTGCTGGCGCGCTCGACTTCGACCACCCGAGTTTCGTGCACACGGTGCTGGTCGACATGCGGGAGCGGTTGCGCGGCTCCGAACGACCCAATCGCATCTTCGAGGCCGTGCTCGATGTGGCCAAGCAGGCGGGGCTGGTCGGCCGCAAGCGCGTGCTGGACTCGACGGCGCTCTACGACGCGGTGGCGACACAGGACACGGTGACGATGGTCCGTGCGGCCATCGTGGGGCTGCTGCGCGTCGCCGACGAGCCGCTCGAGGCCGAGCTTCGCGCCGCGCTGCGGCGCGAGGACGACTATCGGCAGAGCGGCAAGCCGAAGTGCGATTGGGAGGACGCCGCGACGCGCGAAGCGCTCGTCGATGCGCTGGCGTGCGATGGCCACGCGCTGCTCGCCCGCCTGCACGACCGGCCGCTGGGCGCCGAGGGCAAGCAAGCGGCCGAACTGCTCGCCACCGTGCTCGGGCAAGACCTGGAGACGACCCGGGACGGTCGTTTCCGCATCGCACGGCGTGTGGCCGAAAACCGCCTCATCTCGACCGTCGACCCCGAGGCGCGCCACGGGCACAAGACCGCGTCGCGCGGCTTCGACGGCTACAAGGGGCACATCGCCATCGACCCCGACTCGGAGATCATCACCGCCACCGAGGTGAGCGCCGGCAACGTGGGTGACGCGCAGCCCGCGCCGCTGCTGGTCCAGGATGTGCTCGGGAGCAAGGGAGAGAACGGCGAGCCCGCTGAAGTCTACGGCGACAGCTCGTACGGGACCGCCGAGCTGGTCGAGCGCATCGAAGAGGCTGGCGCCGAGGCGAACGTGAAGGTGCAGCCGCCGTCGCCGCCCAAGGCGGGGATGCTCGCGCAGGATGCGTTTGACATCGACACGAAAGGCGAGACGGTGCGCTGCCCCGCCGGCGTGCTCGTGCCCATCCGGCGCCACGGCGACGGCTCCGGTCTGGCCGAGTTCGGCGCGGCGTGCGCCGGCTGCGCGCTGCGCGACAAGTGCACGAGCTCGAAAGCGGGCCGCAGCGTGAACGTGCATCCGAAGTACGAGACGCTGCGGCGCTCGCGCGCTCGGCAGCGCGCCCCGGGATGGAAGGCGCGCTACCGAGCCACGCGGCCGAAGGTCGAGCGCAAGATTGCGCACCTGATGCGGCGCAAGCACGGCGGCCGGCGGGTACGGGTGCGCGGGCGCCTGCGGGTGGCGCACGACTTCGCGCTGCTGGCCACGGCGGTGAATCTCGACCGGCTGGCGAAGCTGGGCGTCACGGGCGCCGCCATCGCGTAGCGGAGGCAGCTGCGGACGCGGACCTGGGCCCGACAACCAGCGCGGCAGCCGTGGTGGTGGTGGTGGCGGCGGCGGTCGCGACGGCGGAATCGGCCTGGGCTGGCGGCGATCGCGGCCGCGCGGCCAGCCGCCCGCCCCTGAAGTGGCGTTCGACACCAGCCTCCTAGCCGCCCAGCTCGGCCTTCAGCGCGGAAGGCACTTTGACCGCCAAGAACAAGCCGATGGAGTACCTGGCGACGCGCCGGAGCTTCGCGCCGCGAGGGCGCTACGGCTTCTGCCCGCCTTTGGCTGCCGCCCGCCAGATCTGGCCCGCGTCCGTGCCGTAGAACAGGTAGCCCTGCCAGTAGGCCAGCGACCAGGGAGCGAGGTCCGTGGAGAAGCTCAGGAGCTCCGTGAACTGCTCGAAGTCGGCCGTCACGAGGAAGCGCACGTGCCACTCCGAGAGCTGCAGGCCATCGAGGTAGTCGTCGCCCTCGAAGGCCAGCAGCAGGATCTCGCCGGTCGACTCGTGCACCGACACATCCACGACCGTCTGGCCGGCCAGAGCGTCGACCAAGGCTGCCGTGCCGTCGGCTTCGACGCGCCACACCTGGTTGCGCAGCGGCTCCTCGGCGAGCCTCACGCCGCGCACGACGCCGAAGGGCTCGCCTGGTCCCGAGCCGGCCACAAGATCCGTCTCCGTCACGTAGACCCACCTGAGCGGGTGGTCATCCGGGAGTAGATCGAGCGTGGCGCCGTCGTAGCGGGCGCCGGTGAGCCCGTCGATCTCGAACTTCGCATTTGTGGTGTAGCCAAACAGGTACAGTGCGCCGGGCAGAGGCAGCAGGCGAACCCAGCGCGCATCTCCCGTGCCACCGTTGTGCAGGCGCTCGACGTTCTGGAACGACTCGGCATCGTCCGTTGAGCGCCAGAGCTCAGCGTAGACGTCGCCGTTGTTCCATTCCTCCGCCGAGGCTCCCGAGCCCACGGCGCACAGCGCGCCCTCGAACCCGGCCACGTCGTGCACGTGAACGCCCTCCACGAGCGTGCGCTTCTTGACCCAGCCCGAGTCTGGCCCGCGCCAGTACACGTTTCCCACGAAGCCGCCCTCGATCGGATCCACGCCTGCCATGAAGAGCCGGCCATCGATGGTGCGATAGCGCACGAGCTGCTGCTCGTCGCTGTCGAGCTCGTTGACGGTCTGCGGATCCTCGGCGGACGCGAAGTAGCGAAAACCGATCGGAACCACCTCCCCGAGATCCTCGTTCGCGTCGCCATAGGCAAGGTAGAGCCGGTCCTGGTAGACCGCCAGATCCTGCACCGCCCGCAGAAACTCGCTGGCGCCGACTGCATCCTCCCCCGCCTCAAGGTAGTCCTCGATGGGCTTCGCCCACGGCTCCGGCGCAGAGAAGCTCATCTCGGCGATGAGTTGCGGCGCGCCGCCTCCGCCCGAGGCGCCGCCGGCAGCGCCGCCCCCTGCGCCGGCGCCACCCGTCGCCGCTGCCGCCGCCGTGTCCTCCGCCGCCGAGCCGCAGCCCAAGGCTGCGGCGAGCGCTGCTGCCAAAGCTGCTCCTACCCGTCGCATGGCCGCAAAGCGGTTCGAGCATGGCTTCGCGGGGTCCGGGCGTGCAC
>JACQWT010000557.1 GCA_016209145.1 Deltaproteobacteria bacterium
ACTCATCCCACGGGCAGCAGCCCGGCGCGCCAGACGGGCGGCGGTCTTGTCGTCAACGGAGAAATGGAGCTGGGGCATGATGCGTCGTGTCGCTGTGTATGTAGAACACCTATGTGCCTAACATAGCACGAGCTGCGCACACAACCCAAGCGCGAAACCGACACGCTCACGGCAGCGCGGGCAGCGCTTCGGAGTGACGCTGCGGCGCATGCCGGCAGCGGCCACCGCGGCTGCCCCTCGCAGCTCCGCGCCAGCCTCAGGACCCGGGCGCGGGCACGGCGTCGGCGCAGCAGCGGATGCCGACGTTGCCAAAAACGCTTCGCGCGCTGGCCTTCCCGTAGTCGCCGACGCAGTCCTGCCGGCCGACATCGCTAGGATCCCTGCTTCCGCCGAGCAAGCTGCCGCCGATCTCGGGCACGTTGGGCCAGTAGTAGCACATGTTCTGCCACTCTCCGACGTTGCCGCTGAGATCGTAGATCGCGTCGTAGGGCGGCTCGGTCCCGTGGCACTCGCGCGAGGACGTATCGGCCACGGCCACGGAGTCGGCCCCGTACTTCTCCACCCACTTGCTGTCGATGCAGCGCGCCGGCTCGTACTGGTCGCCGTACGGGTACTTGGTCGCGCCGCCCTGCGTGCAGGCGCTCACGAACTCGCTCTCGACCGACTTGGCGACCGGCACGAACGCGTCGTACTCGTCCTTGGTCTTGTAGGCGATGTACACGCGGCCCCACTTGGCCGGCCCGCCCACCCGGCCGCACAGCCGCTTGCCCGCCCACTCGCAGTACGCGAGCGCGTCGCAGAAGTCCACGCAGTCAACGGCCCAGTCTGCGTGCATGCCGTTCCAGTGCTCGGGCGGGCAGTAGTAGAGCGGCGGGTTGTCGTCCGCGGGGTCGAGCGGCCAGAGCGTCGGCACGAAGGAGTCGTTCCAACTGCACTCCGGAGCCTGGCCGCCCCCGTCGCTTCCCTTGGCCGCAAGGAAGGAATCGTACTCTCCGCGCGTGGTTTCGCGCGCGTCCATGCAGAAGCTTCCGCTCCCCGGCGACGGCACGAGCACGAGCGGCGGACCGGCGAGGCCCTTGGGGCAGGCGACGGCGCTCGCTCCGGTCGTGGCGGCGTCCACCGGCTCCTTCTCGATGCTCACCTGTTGCCGGCTGCACGCCAGCGCGCCAGCCAAGGCCAAGAGGGCCGCGAGGCCGTAGGTTCCGGCGGCTCCACCGCACCGTCCGCGTTCTCTTCGAGCCGTAGCGTTCATGGCAAGCCTCCTCCTCAAAGCACCACCGCCCACGCCAGCTCCGCTGGCCACTGGGATCCGGCGAAACGGCACTGCTTCGTCGCGTAGTCGCTTTCCGACGTGAACCAGCAGATGGTCATGCTGTCCGGCTGCACCATCAGGATCTCGGCCTTGCCGTCGCCCGTCATGTCGCTCACGCCGAAGACGCGCCGCCGGATGCGCGGGCAGTCGGAACAGGAGACGTTTCGGTTCTCGCCGTTGCAGGCGCCGAGGACCGAGTTGCGGATGTAGATCGTGCCCGGGTCGTCGAAGGACTGCGCGCGGAACACGGACATCTCCGTGCGCTTGTCGGCGTTGCGATCGATGTTGGTGATGGGCTGGTCGATGGCGCCGTTGCCGTACTGGCAGTCCTGCCGGGCGTCCGACTCGACCGGCGTCCACATGATGTTCCAGGTGGCGGCGTAGTTGCCGTCGCTGTTCGGCACGAACAGCGCGGCAGAGCGGCGCGCTCGTGTGAACCAGTACGGGTAGACGTAGCACGAGCGGGGCGCGTAGATGTCCGCCAGCGGGAGCGCGCCCGAGCGCTCCTCGGCCGGCGTGCCCGCATCTGGCGCCGGCACGAAATCCGCGCCGAACTCCCGCGTAGTCAGCGTGTTCCAGGTCTGCTCGGAGCGGCGCAGGCGAAACTTGGCCGTCTGCGGCTCGTACACGGCCAGGTCGGCGAGCGAGTCGCAGTCGTAGAGGCCGGCGAGGGGTACGACTCCGGCGTTGGCCGTGCCGATGCTGCGTTGGGTGTTGATCGATCCGGAGCTGCTGCGGAAGTGCCAGGTGCCGCCGCTCGGCCGGTACACGGAGAAGTCGTCACCCGCATCGCCGCCGAACTCGAGGCCCGGCTGCGGGATGTCGCCGCGCCTGCCGTACTGCCGCTGCTGCGGGCTCGTACAGGTCGTGCTCTCGGCGGGGCTTGCTGTCGGGCACCAGCGCCAGTACGCGTCCACGCTGTAGGGATCGCTGCCGTACGGGTCGCCGCCCCCTGGCTGGAAGACGGCCACGTCGGTGCGGCCCTCGCCCGTGTAGTCGGCCGGGACGGAGATATCGCCGTTCCTGCCGAAGGCTACGTCGAGGTACTCACCGCCCACTTCGCTGAAGGAGTGGCTGCTCAAGAGCACGATGAACCGGCCGGTGCCCCCGAGCGAGGTCGGCGGCAGCCAGACCCCGATGTCGCGCTTGCCATCGCCGTCGAAGTCGAGCTTGCTCGAGGGCGCGCGCAGGTTCCAGTTGCCGAGGGAGGGCCGGCGGCTCGTCAAGGTGTACGCGTAGTTGGGGTTGAAGTCGTTCAGGATCCCGCCTGCCGTAATCGGCACGTCCCAGCGCAGGTACTTGCGCACGAGCTCGATCTGCGAGTCGCTGACGCCGTAGGGATGAGTGTTCCAGTCGCCGCGGTACGTCATCACGTTCGGCCCCACGGCCCCGCTCGCGAACGCGAAGGCAAGGCCCTTGAGCCCTACCGCGCCAGTCACCAGGGTCTCGTAGTAGTTGTCGTCGCCGACGTGGCACACGAGCTCGCCCGGCGCGGCGGGGTTGGTGTTGAGGCAGCTATCTGCGGCGCCGCAGGACGACAAGGGGCACGGCCGCTTCTGGATGAGCTCGATCGAGCTCTCGTCCGCCGCCGCTTCGGCGCGGCTGTCGTAGTAGATGTTGGGGAAGCTCGGGTTCGAACCGTGCGTGTAGACCAGATCCCAGCGGTCGGAGAGCTTGCGGGCCTGCAACGTCGGGGGATCCACGCCGTCGTCGCCGCCCCCGGGGCCCTCCCAAGTGTGCCGCAGCCCGAGGAAGTGGCCGAGCTCGTGGGCAAGCTTGAAGGGCTCGGAGGTCATCGTGCCGGAGTACATGAGCACGCTCCGGCCTCCCTCGGGGAACTGGCCGACGCTCGTGGACTTGGATGCCTGGACCCACACCAGGATCTCGTGCTCCGCCGCGTACACCGCGGCCGAGGCCCTGAGCCAGTCCTCGCGGGTCTTGGACGCGCCGGGCCAGGCGTCGAGCGGCATGCTGGAGAACACCTGCTTGAGCTCGTCCTTGACCAGGTCCCACGAGACCTCGCCCGGGCTCGCCACGTCGGCGAGGTCCGGCATGTCGTAGCCGTCGATCGCCCGGATCCAGAGCTGCACGCCGATCGACTTGAAGACCTGGTTGGCGTGCTGGATGTCGCGCAGCGTCCTCTCCCAGGCAACGAGGTTGGGCTGGCAGAACGGCGAGCAGTTGTTGAGAACGTGCACGAACCGGAGCGGGATCAGCCGCTCCATCCCGCCGTTCGTCAGCTTGTCGGCTGCCGTCCCGATCTTCTCGCCGCCAGGCTCAGGGGGGGGGGGGTACATCTGTGCGGCACGTGGCGAACGCCGACACCGCCAGCCCCGCCAAGCAGCCCCACCGACCGGCCCGCCGCGCCGCGCGTGAAACCGCGCCTTCCCTCGCTCCCAGACTGCCCACCATGGGCTACATGATGCGCTTCTCGGGCCCGCGCGTCAACTGCAAAGGCCGGCTCTCCGTTTGGTTGCGGCTCCGCCGGGTTAGGGTGCCGATCTCCCCGGCCGCCTACTTCGGCTGGAAGTACCTTCCCACCTGCTCGCGGTACTCCTCCGGGACCTCGCTCCGATCGAGCGCGCCGACCTCGCCGGGGCCCACGGTGCCAAGCTGGCCCGTGCCGGTGCGGTTGGCGGTTTCGCCCGTGCGGCCGGTGGTGCGGCCCATGACCACGCCCGGCATGGGCGTGCCCGCGCCCGGGCGCGCGCCGGCCTGGGCGCGCACCTCGGAGCCTTCGACCTTGCCCGTGCTGCCGCCGTGCTCGCCGACGCCGCCGCCCTCGGTGTGCCCCGGCTGGGCCTTGCC
>JACQWT010000549.1 GCA_016209145.1 Deltaproteobacteria bacterium
CGGATTGCCCTGCTGGTGCACCTCGACCCGGCGTGCACCCGCGAGCCGCACCACCCACACCAGCTTGGTGCCGGCGGCGAGAAGCTCGTCGATCTTCTGCGCCAGATCGTCTTCGTTCTGCCCCGTGTCGGCGTACTCGACCGCGAGCGCCGGCACGCCCCGGATCCAGCCCGGCGCGTCGGGCACGTTGCCGACCGCGACGTCCGGAGCGCGCAGCGTGCCGGGGTCGGGCGAGTAACCGGCATCGACGCCGGCCTCGGTCGCGGCCGGATCCGTGCCGAGCGCGGTCGCGCCATGAGACACCGCGCCGGCGCCGCGTCCCGCCGTGGGGGACAGCCGAATGGGGTGGCCGTCGGACAGCTCATAGGGGTCGCCGCAGCGGATCTGGTCCGCGCGGAACGGGCCGGAGGCGGGCTTGGCACCGAGGCGAGTCACGATCGGAACATAGCACACCGCGGGCCGCCGGTGGGTCTGGCGTGATGGGCATTCGCTTGTCTTGGGACTAGTTTGCGTGGCGTCGCCGGCGTCGCAGTGGTAGTAGTGGCCGCGCCCCGAAGCTCACGAGAGGTAGGTAGATCCATGAGAAGCAGGTCCGCCGCGCTGGGAGCACTGCTCGTGGCAGGCGCCTGCATGCTGGAGACCGACGTGCTCGGCCCGACCCCGGCCCTCTGCCCGGCATCGTTCACGGACTGCGGCGGGATGTGCGTGCAGCTCGCGCTCGACCGCAACAACTGCGGAGCCTGCGGCGTGCGCTGTGCCGAGGGCGAGGAGTGCGCCTCTGGCCGCTGCGAGCTCGAGTGCGGAGGGGGCACAAGCAAGTGCGGCGAGGGGTGCGTGGACACCAAGACCGACCCGGCCAACTGCGGCTCCTGCGGCAAGGCCTGCGCGAAGGACGATGTGTGCTCGACGGGCAAGTGCAGCTTCGAGTGCGCCGGGGGCACGACCGAGTGCAGCGACAAGTGCGTGGACATGCAGCTCGATCCGGCCAACTGCGGCGGCTGCGGCGCGGCCTGCGCACCGGGCGAGGTCTGCTCCACGGGTATGTGCGCCATCGAGTGCGCCGGCGGCACAAGCAAGTGCAGCGACAAGTGCGTGGACGTGCAGCTCGACCCGCAGAACTGCGGCGGCTGCGGCAACGCGTGCGGGCCAGGCCTCACCTGCATCATGGCCGGCTGCCGAGAGCCCGGTGGGCACCTCTGGAGCAAGGGCTTCGGCAGCTCGGGAGGTGACCAGGGCCGCGCCGTCGCGCTCGACGCCAACGGCAACGCGCTAGTGGCGGGCCTCTTCTCGGGAACCGTTGACTTCGGCGGCGGGCCGCTCGTGAGCGCGGGTGGCCATGACATCTTCGTGCTCAAGCTCGCGCCGTAGCCGCCGCCACGCCGGCCGCGCCGAAGAGCACGTTGGTCGCCACCGCCTGGCCCTCGACCGCGTCGAGGTCGTCCTGGGCGCACCCCGCGGGCGGGCCGGGCGCCACGTCTAGCTCGAGCTTCTGGCCCTCCGCCAACGTCAGCGAGAACGCCTGCGCCCCGTGGCCTGGCGCCGTCACCACCGCCCGGTGCGCGCCGGGATCGAGCGGCAACATCACGCCGAGGCTGCCGGCGCCGAGCTCGGCCGTGCCCAGGCGCACCGTGGTGGCCGCCGGCGAGCCCGGCCGCAGGCGGAACGTCACGCGCGGCAGCCGCGGCTCGAGCTCGGCCAAGCGCCGCTCGGCCACCGGCCGGCGGGGATCGCCAGGCGGGAGCTTGCTCGACACGGCCCGGAACAGCTCCCAGGCGGTGGCCAGCCGGCCGCGCCGCAGCTCGCACTCGGCCAAGTTGAGCGTGGTGCCCGGAGCCGGATCGAGCTTCTCGCTCGCCCGGAACTTCTCGCACGCCGTGTCGAAGATCCCGGCCGCCATGGCCTGGCGGCCCTGCTCGAACAGCACCTCGGCCGCGGCGCCGCCCTGGGCGCGCGCGGCCGGGGCCGCGAGCAGCGCAGCCCAGAGAATGGTCAGGCCCGTGATGTGGCACTTTCGGTATGGCATCGGTTGGCTTCCAGCTTGGCTGGTGGCGCTGCAAGTGCGCTGACGGACCTCAAGGGCCGAAGACCGCGTCGAGGCTCCCAGCGATGACCGCGGCTTCGAGCCACCGGCCGAGCCGGTCGAGATCGGTGCAGGCATCGATGAGCTGATCGCGATCGGCCGACGGGTCGAAGCGGCGCGCCGCGAGCACCTTGCGCAACGACAGGCGCGCACGGACAAGCTCACCCTGCTCGCGCCCCTGCTCGCGCCCCTGCTCGCGCACCTCATCGAGGCACTCGTAGCCCCGCTGCTGGAGCAGGTTGCGCAACGCGGCCTCGAACGACGCCTCCTTGTCGTACAGCGCCTCCACGCGCACCGGATTGCGCAGGATGCCCGGAGCGCTCAGCTCTTCGCCCGGCAGCGCACGGCGCATCGGATTGCCCTGCTGGTGCACCTCGACCCGGCGTGCACCCGCGAGCCGCACCACCCACACCAGCTTGGTGCCGGCGGCGAGAAGCTCGTCGATCTTCTGCGCCAGATCGTCTTCGTTCTGCCCCGTGTCGGCGTACTCGAC
>JACQWT010000550.1 GCA_016209145.1 Deltaproteobacteria bacterium
CTGCGTCGACCCCGACGGCGCGGGACCGCTGGAGCGGGGCGACGGCCAGTTCTACGAGCCCAGCGACGTGGCGGTGGACGCGCAGGGTCGGATCTGGGTGGTGGACACGGTGAACTGGCGCGTGCAGGTGTTCGACGAAGCCGGTCACTTCCTCTTCAAGTTCGGCGAGCACGGCCCGGGCCCGGGCAAGTTCGAGTATCCGGCGGGCATCGGCATCGATCGCGCGGGCAATGTGTACGTTGCAGAAGCGTCGAGCAGCTTCCAGAAGTTCGATCCGTCGGGCAGGTACGTGACCGAGATTCCGATGGCTGACTACGCCTACGGGGTGGCCGTGAACCGCGCGACAGGCACGATCTACACGATCTACGTGAGCTTGTGGGATCGCATCAGCATGTTCTCCTCCGCGCAGGCATTCGTGATCAGCTAAGGATATCAAGTGGTTAGCCCCAGTCGGCGCGACACACCGCCCCCTCCCCGCACTTGGCGGCGCAGTCGTGCTGGTTGTCGGGAGGCAAGGAAGGGGTGAAGCGCTACTACTGCGACGTGTGGGCAGCGGTGCTGAGCGGCGCCCACTTGTCGCGCGTTCGGCTGGGGTTCTGGTCGCGGCAGCCGACGGCGAGCACGCGCAGGATGCAGTCGGCGAGCTCCTCGGGCGTCAGCGGCCGATCAAACCACAGCAACAGCAGC
The DNA here is from genome assembly GCA_016209145.1 of Deltaproteobacteria bacterium. GTDB lineage: Bacteria > Myxococcota_A > Polyangia > Polyangiales > Polyangiaceae > JACQWT01. Next base: position 688 of record JACQWT010000550.1, read on the forward strand.
GGCAGAACGAGCAGCGGAGCGGCAATGCCGGCGACCAGTGGACTGATGGCGCAAAGGGGCAGCTGATGCACCTGGGCAGCGGCGTGGCACATCGTGGTCAGGATCGTGGCCGCGAGCAGGCTCGCGTAGATGTGCGTGCGCAGCGCGTCGGGGTCGCTGGTGTCGACGTGGTCGAGGTGGCAGCTGGACTTGAGCAGTTTGAAGAGCAGTTCGATGACCCAGCGCAGGCTGTACAGGGTCGCCAGCTCATCGGGCGAGAAGGCATCGGGGCCGAGCGTGGTGACGTAGCAGTGGTACTTGTCGGTCTCGGGGTTGTAGCAGCCGACCACCCGCAGCACGACCGAGCCGCTCGATGTCTTGAACTCGGCGTCAACGTCGAAGCTGTCGTGTCTCTTGGTGAACGAGCACTGCCGCAGCCCGATGCGTTCGCGCACCACCCGGACCGGAGCGTGCAGACCATGCCGTACCGCCACGATCGTCGGGTTGGCGTTGTCCTTGAGGCGCATCAGCAGGTGCGCCTCGGCCGCCTTGACCTCGGCAAAGTAGTCGTAGCTCGTGTAGCCCAGGTCGTTGATGTACAGCGTGTCCGCCTCGATGGGCTGGGAGCGGACCACCTCCAGCTCGCCTTCGCGCTCGCCCGTGAGCACCACCCGCACGATGCGCCGGTGCACCAGGTCGGCGGTGGCGTGCAGCTTGGCGGCCGCCTCGACGCTGTTGGTGCGGGTGGCCGGGAACAGTTTCTTGAGCAGCGGCGAGAGCGTGACCACGCTGCCGTCGTTGGCCAGCACCGCGCGGAACTCCTCCAGCCGGTCAAGCAGCTCGGGACATGGCCCCAGCTTGAGCCGTTCGGTCGCACGGCAGAACAGCTCCTCCATCAGCCGCGCCGAGCCCTCGCCGAAGCGCTGGGTGACCGCGCTGCGTGCTACCTCGATGCCAGCCGCGGCCTCCAACAGGCGCCAGACCGACGCGAACGCCCTCTTGCCTTCGACCATCGCCGCCAGCGCGCAGCACAACGCGAAGTCGAACGCGGTGATCTCCCGCGGCGAGCGCCGGTAGAAGCCGCACTGCCAGGCGAGCTGCTCGACCTCGCGCTTCGAGACAAGTCCCAGCGTCTCGCGCCGCAGCGCCTCGTAGCTGCGCCGCGTTCGGCGCGCCCGCTTGCGCTTTCGCCGCTCGTCGAGCCTGCGCGCCAGCCACCCCGGCCGACTGCGCGATCCCCGTGGCCGTCCTGCCGTCCGGCTCCGCGGCCGCACCCGCGTGCGACGAGGGGGCCGGCGACGCTGCCGCGCTCTGGTCTCGCAGCCCGTGCTCGTGGTACTTTCCAAGGTAGGCCTCCTTCAGTTGTGCTCGTCTTTCAACGGCCAACTACCACAGGAGGCCTCTTCTGTCTTTGTCTATCTTGGCGGAATTACGTAGGAAGTAAGCTGACCACCGATGCGCTAGCGCCTCGTCCGCACCAACCGCGACTGCGTGTGCTGGTAGAGGATGCGGATGGCGTGCGAGCGGGCGCTCATCAGCACCACCGCGAGATCGTACGAGTTTGGCGGCGTCCGGTCGGTGTAGGGGAATGTCGGCCGCCTCATTTCGGCGGGGTTTTCCCGTTGCAGCAAATCCGTCAGGTGCAGAGCTGCGGATTGTGGCAGCAGAAGACGCAGTCGAAGTAGTCGCCCCCCAACTTGATCTCGGTGCAGTTGGCGTCGAGCGTGCACTGGGCGACGCACTTGCCCGCCTTGTCGCACTCGACAAGATCGCCGGAGACGTTGCCGTCGCCGGCGCCGCCGCCGCCCGGCTCGACGTCGCAGTCATCGAGCTTCTGCAGCGCCTCCTCGCACAGCTTGGCATCGACGCCGCCGCCGGCGCCGCCCGTGCCCGTGCTGGACGTCGTGCCCGAGCTCGCGCTGCTGCTCGTGCTCGACGACGCCGAGCTGCTGCTGCTGCCGGTGCCACCCGCGGCAGCGGTGCCGCCGTCCTTGCCGTCGTCGCCGTCGCAGCCGCCCAGGCCAGCCGCCAACACTGCCCCGGCCGCCACCAGGGGCCACAGCCACATCTGCTTCGTCCCGATCATTGCCGCCTCCATCCTGCCGCGCCGCAAGAAGTCATAGGCCAGAGGCGCTCGGGGCACAACCGCCCGTGCACTGGGCTACTTGCCGGGCGCATGCGCCGTCGCCAACTCGGCCACAGAAGCGAGCACGCAACCGAGATCGGTCGGCCGCTGGATGGCGCGGGCGGACTCGTAGTGCGCGAAGGCCGCCGCCGGCCCTGCGCCCAGCTCGGCCTGCACGCCGGCGCCTAGCGCCACGAGACAGCGCCGCTCCGGGGCAAACGTCCGCGTGGCAAGCGCCGAGGCCGGCTCGCCTGCGCGCACGACCGCAACGCGCCGGTCGTGCCAGCTCTCGGCGTTGCCCGACACGAGCCGGCCGAGCCACGACGCGCGCTCTTGCGTCCGGCCGGTGCGCAGCGCGACCGCGAGTCCCAGAAACGCGATCTCGGTGCGTTCCTCCGCGCTCTGGGTAGCGCGCAGGGCGCGCTCGAGATCCAGCAGGGCAGCATCGAAATCGCCCACCCGCGCGAAGTAGACGACGCCTCGCTGGGCGAAGCGCCCGGCCTCGCGCGCGCCGGCCTGGCCGCAGCGGTTGACGATGCAGTGGTCGAGATCCATCCGGGCGCCTTTGCGGTCGCCCGCCACAAGGCGCAAACTGGCGCGCTGCCGTCGCGCCGTGTCGTTGCTCGGGTCGTCCTGCAAGATCCGATCGAGGTCGGCCAGGGCGGCCTCCGCGTTGCCCCGCACCTGGTGGACGTAGGCGCGCCAGACGCGCGCCGACTCGTACTCATCGCTCAGGGCCACGGCGCGATCGAAGGCTCCCAGGGCGCGGAGCCACTGCTGCATCCAGGCCCAGGTGATGCCCAGGGCAGAGTGGGAGCGCGCGTCGTTCGGCGCGAGCGCCACGGCCTGATCGAGCTCGGCAATCGCCGCGTCGAAGTTGCCGAAGCGACGGTGCACGCCGGCCAGGTTGCGCCGGCGGGCCACGCTCAGCTCCCCGGCCGCGGCGCCCAGGCGCCCGTAGTCGTCCTGGGCTCCCCGGTAGTCCTCCATCTCTGCCCGCAGCAGGGCTCGCCCCTCCAGGGTCTCGAGCCGGGCCGGCTCGATGTCGAGGGCCTGGTTGTAGTCGTCCAGGGCCCCGGTCCAGTCGCCGCGCGAGCGGCGCAAGCCGGCGCGGCTGTGGTAGGCGCGGGCAGAGCGCGGATCGACGTAGAGCGCACGCTCGTAGGCCGCAAGGGCGTCTTGCTCGGCGCCCTTGTCCACCAGGGCGTCGCCCCGGTCCACCCACGCGGCGGCGTCCAGGCCGGCGCCGCCGCCCGCCAGCTCGGGCAGCGGGATCATGCGGTAGGCGAGCTCCGTGCGGTCCCACAGGGGGCTCGACTGCCCGAGGCGCAGGCGCGCTTCGCGCACGGGCCGCTCGGCCCGGGGATCCCCCAGCACGCCGAGGGCGCCGATGACCTCGACCAGCACCTCGGGCGAGCTCTCCACCCCCGGGGCGAGTCTCGCACCCAGAGCCGGCACCGCCTGGCGGCTGTTCATGCCTCCCAGAGTGCGTGCCGCCAGGCGCCGCACGTCGGCCGAATCGTGCGCCAGGGCGGCCACGAGCCGGCCCACCAGGGCGTTCTCGGTGACGGGGTCGCGCAGCACGATGAGCTTGAACGTGAAGGCGTCGAGCCAGCGCTCTTGGGTGGCGCCCCGCGCCGTCTCGTCCAGCATGCCGTCCACCTGCCCGAGCACCGCCTCCCGGTGGCCCTGTGCGGCCCGGGCCTGCGCGTGGGCGAGCTGGTGGCCGCGGTACCACCAGGCGCCCAGGCCGACGGCAAGCACCGCCAGAGCGGCACACAGGGGGGCGCGGTGGCGTCGCAGGAAGCGGGCGAAGAGCGCGCCCAGGCCGTAGCGGTGCGCCCCCACCAGTCCGCCCCGCATGAAGGCCCGCACGTCGGCGGCCAGCTCCGTAGCGTCGCGGTAGCGGGCCTGCCTGTCCCTGGCCATGGCCCGCATGGTGATGTCCGCCAGCTCGGCCGGGCAGGCCGGCTCCATCTTGCCCGGCGCCACGAGGGGCTCCGAGAGCACCCGGCCGATGACCTGCGCCGCGGTGGCGCCGCTGAAGGGCTCGCGTCCCGTCAGGATCTCGTAGAGAATGGCGCCGAGCGAGTAGACGTCCGAGCGCTCGTCGATGGCTGCCACCTCGCCCAGGGCCTGCTCGGGCGGCATGTACGCGGGCGTGCCGAGCGGCACGCCCGCCACAGTGTCGACCGGCGCCGCGTCCTTCAACCGTTCGATCACGTCGGCCAGCGCCGCGCTCTGCACGTCGTCGTGCCCCCGCACTTTGGCCAGGCCCCAGTCGAGCAGCACGGTCTCGCCGAAGTCGCCCAGCATGACGTTGTCGGGCTTGAGGTCCCGGTGGATGACGCCGCGGCTGTGGGCGTAGGCCACGGCGTTGCACACGTCGGCGAAGTGCGGCAACAGCTCCAGCCGGCCGGCCAGATCGCGCTCGCGCAGCGCCTGCGCCAGCGTGCGCCCGCGCACCAGGCGCATGGCGTAGTAGACCGCCTCGTCGCCCGCGCGCCGGCCGAGCTCGTAGACCGGGACGATGCTCGGGTGCTCGAGCTGGCCGGTGATGCGCGCCTCGTTGACGAAGCGCAGCTCGGCCGGGGTGCGCTCCACCGTGGGCCCCTCCGTGAAGAGCGCGCCCGCGCGCCGCGACGACCAGGCCGGGTCGGGCAACAGCTCCTTCAGCGCGACGTGGCGCCCGAGATGCCGGTCGAAGGCCAGGTAGATCTTGCCGATGCCGCCGGCCCCGATCTCGCCCCCGATCTCGTAACGGCCGGGATGCTCGCGGGTCAGCGCCTCCTGGGCGGCCTCCGCCGCCCCGGGCGCAGCCGCCGCGGCCGCGAGGCAGCGGGGATCGACGGGGCGCGTGACGAGCTGCGAGATCCGCTCGGGCCCGAGCGCAGCAGGTGCTGCGGCGGCGGGCAGCGTGGGCTGCGTGCCCAGATCCTCGCTGCCGCCACGGCGCTCGGCGCGCGCCTGCTCTGCCTGCTTCCGACCCATCGAAGTGTCGCGCCTGGCCCCAGCCTGGGGTCCGGCGGGGATGGTATACCGCGCGCGGTCGTAGTAGGCGGTTCTTGCAGAACGAGCCGCATCATGTCCCGGCAGCAAGAGCAGATCCCGGAGGAACAGGAGTTCGTGCGTTCGCTCATCGAGCGCATTGCCGAGGACTGCCCGCGGCGGCAGGCGGGCTCGGCCGACGAGCAGCGCGCCCAGGAGCTGGTGCGCCGGGAGCTGGAGCCGCTCGGGCTCGCCACCGAGCTCGTGCCCTTCGCGTGCAACGACAGCCTCTACGAGGTGCTGGCGCTGCACTTCGGCCTGGGAGCCGTCGGATCGCTCCTGGGACGGCGCGCGCCGCTCCTGGCCGCGCTGCTGCACCTGAGCGCCGCCGGTTCCTACTGGGCGGACTCCACGCGGCGGGCGTACCTGCTGCGGCGGCTGCTACCCCAAGTGCGCTCGCAGAACCTGCTCGCCGTCCTGCCGGCGCGGGGCGAGCCGCGGCTGCGCATCGTGGTGCCCGCGCACGTCGATGCGGCCTTCACGGGGCTGTTTTTCCGGCTGGCCGCCGTCCTCGGCCTCGGGCGCGCCCGCCGGCCCGGGCCGCGGCGGCTCGTCGAGCGGCCGCTCGCCCTGGCCACCTACGCCGAGCTCGGCCTGGGCGTGCTGGCGCTGGCGCGTGCGCTCGGCGCGTCGCGAGTCCGGAGCCGCTTGCTCGAGGGCGCGCTCGCGTTGCCGGGCCTGACCGCGTTCCTGTCCACGCTGGAAATAGCCGTGCGCAACGAGGTCGTCCCTGGCGCCAACGATGACCTCAGCGGAGTGGCCGGCGCGGTGCTGCTCGGCCGGCGCTTGGCCGCGAGCCGGCCGGATGGCGTCGAGATCGTCCTGGCCATCACCGGCGCGGAGGAGGCCGGCGCCGCGGGTGCCGAAGCCCTGGCGCGCGCGGGCCGGTGGCCTTGCGAGAGCACGGTGGTGGTTGGGCTCGACGGCCTGTGCGGCGGCGAGCTCTGCTACTTCGAGGAGGGCGAGCTCGCCCCCACGCCCGTGCCGGCCTGGCTGCGGGAGGTGCTGCTCGATGCCGCCCGCTCCGATCCGCGTTTCGCGGGCGTCGGGCCCTACCACATCCCGGTCGGCTTCACGGACGTGTACGTCTTCCGGCGCTGCGGCTACGACGGCGTCTGCCTGGGCTGCGTCGAGCCCGGGCTCGGCGCTCCGCGCCACTACCACATGCCCTCCGACACGCCCGACCGGCTCGACTTCGCCGCGCTCGTGCGCGCCGTGGACTTCGCCGAGCAACTCGTGCTCGGCATCGCGAGGCGGCGGCTGGGCGGGTAGACGCGGACGCCCGATCACGTCTCGCCGGTCATGATGAACACCGGCAGCCCGGAGAAGCTCCGGTACAGCGGTCGCAGCCGCTCGGTGTCGTAGTAGCGCGCCACATCGATGACCTTCTTGCGGCCGACGACGACGTCCAGGGGCACGTCGCCGTAGACGCCTTGCCGGATGTTCACGAGCCGGCCGAAGATGCGGCGCCCGATGAGATCGAGGGCGATGGTGCCGAATGCCATCGGCACGATGGAGTCCAGGGCGTCGGGCTCGCCGCAGCGCACGAGGTAGCTCAGCCGCTGGTTGATCGCGTTGACCGTGGCGCCGCGGTTGTACTTGCGCGACAGGTCCTTGAGGCGGGCGGAGATCACGTCGCCGATGCCGCCGAGCTTCTTGTGGCCGTACTGGTCGGTCTCCTGGCCCTCGAAGGCCATCTCGCCTCCCGGGATCGTGGCGCCCTCGGAGACGAGCACGACCGCGTAGCGGCTCGGGTTCTTGTTGCGATCTTCGACCAGCAGCTCGCAGAGCCGTTCGATGTCGAAGGGGTGCTCGGGAATCACGCAGCGGTCGGCGGCGCCGGCGATGGTGGGCAACAGCGCGGTGTAGCCGGCGTAGCGGCCGAAGGTCTCGACCACGAGGAACCGCTCGTGCGAGCCGGCGCAGGTGCGCAGGCGGTGCGTCAGCTCGATGACCCTGGTGACACACGTGCTGAAGCCGATGCAGTAGTCCGTGCCGGGCACGTCGTTGTCCATGGTCTTGGGGATGGCGTTGATCTTGAGGCCCTCGCGCTGGAGCTGCACCGCGTAGCTCAGGGTGTCGTCGCCGCCGATCGGGACGAGATAGTCGATGCCCAGGAACTCGAGGTTCTTGAGCACGTGCGGCGTCACGTCGTTGATCGGCTGCGTGTACTTGTCGCGCAGGTGGGCCGGCACGCTTGCGAGAGGCAGGTGGCTCGGCCGGGTGCGCGAGGTGTGCAGAAAAGTGCCGCCGGTGCGCCCCGCGCGGTTGACCATCACCTCGCTCAGCTCGATGACGTGCTCCTCGTTGGGCGCGTGCTTGTCCGGCACCAACTCCACCAGCCCGGCCCACCCGCGCCTGAGGCCGAGCACGCGGTAGCCCTCGCGCACCGCCCCCACGGTCACCGCGCGGATCGCGGGGTTGAGGCCCGGCACGTCACCGCCGCCGGTCAAGATCCCTATTGTTCCCTTGCTCGCCATATGCTCCTCCCGGTCGCTTGGCGGATTCAAATAGTGCGCGGCGGGCCCGGGCGCCAGAGCCGAGTTGGCGGGGCGAGCGCCGGCCCTTCTCTCCGGTCCCGGCGCGCCCTATGCTCGGCCCCCATGAAGTCGACCGATCGCCGTGCGCCCGCAGCCGCCGCGGCCGAGCCAGCCAGTCTGCTCGCGCCCGGCCGCTTCGTCGACTGCGACCATCCCGACGTGGTTGCCTACGCGCGCGCCGCGGCGGGCGACGCAGCGACCGAGCGCGAGCGGGCCGCCCGCCTCTTCCGCGCGGTGCGGGACGGCTTCCGCTACGACCCGTACACGTTCTCGCTCGATCCCGCGGACTACCGCGCCAGCGTCATCGTGCACCGCGCGGCGACGTTCTGCGTGCCCAAGGCCATCGTGCTCTGCGCCGGGGCGCGGGCGTTGGGCATCCCGGCGCGGCTCGGCTTCGCCGACGTGCGCAATCATCTCCAAGGCGCCAGGCTGCGCCGGCTCATGGGCACCGACGTGTTCGCCTTCCACGGCTTCGCTGAGCTGTACCTCGGCGGCCGCTGGCTCAAGGCCGCCCCGGCCTTCAACGCCGAGCTGTGCCGGCGCTTCGGCGTGCCACCGCTCGAGTTCGACGGCCGCTCCGACGCCCTGCTCCAGCAGCACACCCCGGACGGCCGGCAGTACATGGAGTACGTGCGCCAGCGCGGCAGCCACGCCGATCTGCCCTTCGACGAGATGGTGGCCGCGTTCCGCGAGATCTACGGCAGCCTGGCGGCGCTCGGCGAGGGCGTGCACGACGAGGTGTTTCACAATGCGTGAACGGTTGCCGCTCACCTTGCGCCGCGGCCGAGACTACAGCTTCACGATCTTGCGGCGGTCACCGGGCACAGTGCCGAGCGCGTTGCGGGTGTCCACGACGAGCCTCGCCTCACGCAGTAGCCGTTGGTAGTCGATGTCCGAGTGGTCCGTGAGGATCACAATCGCGTCGTAGTCGGCGAAGCACACGTCCGGGGGCACGCTGCGCCGCTCGAGGCCGGCCCCATCCAGGGCCGGCACGTGGGGATCGAGGTAGTCGACGCGGGCGCCAACGGCCCGCAGCGACGCCATCACCTCCTGGGCCGGCGACCCGCGGTAGTCGGGCACGTCCTTCTTGTAGGCAACGCCGACCACGAGCAGACGCGAGCCGTTGACCGATTGGCGAGCGCGGTCCAGCGCGTGCCGCACCAGCCCGACTACGTGCTGCGGCATGGCGCTATTGACCAAGTCCGCGAGGTCGATCAGGCGCGCCTCACCCTCGAGCGAGCGCATGCGCCACGACAGGTACAGCGGCGCGCAAGGGATGCAGCGTCCGCCCAGACCAGGCCCCGGGTAGAAGGGCATGAACCCGAAGGGCTTGGTTGCGGCGGCGTCGATCACTTCCCAGATGTCCACGCCGAGCCGTCGCGCCATGAGCGCGAGCTCGTTGGCGAGCGCGATGTTGACCTGCCGGAAGGTGTTCTCGAGCAGCTTCGCCAGTTCCGCGGTGTCGGGGCTCGAGACGGGCACGAGCGTTTCGATGATCATGCCATAGAGGGCGGTCGCCAGCTCGAGGCACTGCGGCGTGGCCCCCGCGATGAGCTTCGGCGTGTTGCGCGTGTGCCAGCGCCGGTTGCCGGGATCGACACGCTCGGGGCTGTAGGCGATGAAGACGTCCTCGCCCAGCTCGTAGCTACCGCGCGTCAACCGCGGCACCAGCACCTCGGTCGTGGTGCCGGGGTAGGTCGTCGACTCGAGCACGACCAGCATGCCCGGATGCTGGTGCGCCGCGATCGTCTGCGCAGCCTCGACCACGTACTGCAGGTCGGGCGTCTTCGTCTTGTCAAGCGGTGTCGGAACGCAGACGACTACGGCATCGGCCTCGGCCAGAACGCCCTCGTCGGACGAGGCGCGGAGCCGGCCGGCGCGCACCAGAGGACCCAGCTCGTCCGAAGGCACGTCGTCCAGGTATGAGCGACCTGCCGCGATGGCCTGCACCTTGCGTCGGCTCTTGTCCAAGGCGATGCAGCGGAGGCCCTCCTGCGCGAACGCCACCGCCAGAGGCAGGCCCACGTGGCCTGCGCCGATGATCGCCACCGTTGCCTGCCGGCCGGCCAACTTCTCCAACAGCGTTCCCATTTGCGTGTCTCCGCGGACGGCGCGGTCGGCTCGACGGCAGACCCCGGCGCGACCCCTACGCTCTCCAAGAAGCAGGCACGAGCGTCGGCCAGCGGTGCTGAAGCCTGCGCTTCGTCGCCCTCAAGGCGGCGTGCCCGAGCACCCGCGCCGCGATCGATCGCGTATTGCACAGCATCGCCTCCGCCAGGCGCTGGCGCAGGCGAACGCGCCAATCGTCGACATAACCCGCGGGCAGGTCGGGGGGAAGCCGGTGCAGGACGCGCCGGCTCTGCGCGTGCCACGGGGGCGACATGCCGGAGGTGTCGAAACCGACCCGGCGTTCGGCTGCCAGGAAGGCAGCGCCGACCGCACGATCGAGGCGCCGCGCGCGCGACCGGCGCTCCACGATCGACCAGTCGGGCCGGCCCGTCTGCTGGAGGAGCTTGAGGTCGAGCAGGAGAATATCGGATGCGAAGTAGTGGGCTGCCGCGTGCGTTGCCAAGTAGACGAGCTCGTCGCTGCTCTCCAGCACCCGCATGGGTTGACCGTCGGCCGTGGCAGGCGTGGAGCGCGCGAGCAGGGGTTCAGCGGGCGTGGACACGCCGAAGCTGCTCGTCGCGCGGAAGTGGACTTCGACCAAGACGCCGCACCACATGACGTCAAGGTGGTGGTGGTGCTTCTCGTAGTAGTCGTGGACGTGCGGGGCCGGCATGGCCGCCCCCTCCCGCCCCAGCCGGGAGACGAGCCGCCGGGCGTCGCGGTGCACCACGAGCAGATCGACGTCCGAGGTCGGCCGGCGGGCCAGGTCTCCGTAGAGACGCTCGGCGAGCAGAGGTCCCTTCAGGGGCGCGGCGGCAATGCCCATTTCGGCGCACAGGCGCAGGCACCTCACGGTGAGCGCGCGCGAGCGCAGCGCCATGGCGGTCTGCTGGATGCGCCATGCCGCTACGGGCGCCGCGCGGATGCCGAGTTGCGCCGCGACGGACACGGCGACGCCGCGGGCGTGCGCGCGACTCCAGAAGGCATCCGGCAGCGCGGACGGGTCGAGCGCGGGCAGGGCGGGATAGGCCCGGAGGCACTCGGAGAGCAGGGCATCGACTCGGGAGGTCATCGTCGCGCAGGGGCCGGCGAAGCTCGCGCGGCGACCTACCGGCGTCAACTCGGCGTGGCCGTCCGGGGCCGGTTGCGCTCTCCTGAAGCGCGCGCTAGGAAGAGGTATGAAGGGCGAGCTTCGCGTCGGGCTCATCGGCTGCGGCCGCATCTCGGCGCGCCACATGGAGGTCCTTGGCGCGATCGGGCAACTGCGGCTCGTCGCCGTCTGCGACCTCGCGGGCGGGCGGCGCGAGCGTGCCGCGGCGCGCAGTGGCGCGACCGGCTACGCCGACTACCACGAGATGATCCGGGCCGAGCGGCTCGATGTCGTCTCCATTCTCACCGAGTCGGGCTCGCACGCGCGTATCGGTATCGACGTGGCGCCCCACGTCGGGGCCTTGGTCGTCGAGAAGCCCATGGCCCTGACCCTGGAGGACGCGGATCGACTCATCGAGGTGTGCGACGAGCACCGCACCAGGCTCTTCGTCGTCAAGCAGAACCGCTACAACCCGGCGATCGTGCGACTGCGCCAGGCGTTCGAAGCGGGGCGCTTCGGCAAGCTGGTCATGGGGAGCGTGCGGGTGCGCTGGTGCCGCACCCAGGACTACTACGATCAGGATGGCTGGCGCGGCACCTGGCGCGACGATGGGGGCGTGTTCACCAACCAGGCGAGCCACCATCTCGACCTCTTGCAGTGGTTCATGGGCCCGGTCGAGAGCGTGATGGCCTACACGGCCACGCGCCTGGTGGACATCGAGACGGAGGACACGGGTATCGCGGTGTTCCGCTTCCTGAGCGGCGCCCTCGGCGTGGCCGAGGCGACGACGGCCGCGCGTCCCACGGATCTCGAAGGCAGCCTCTCGATCCTGGGAGAGGCCGGCGCGGTCGTGGTCGGCGGGTTTGCCGTGAGCCGCATCGACGTCTGGAACTTCGCCGAGCTACATCCGTCCGACGCAGAGGCTCGCCAGATTGGCGTTGCCGCGCCCAGCGTCTACGGCCTGGGCCACTATGCCTTCTACCAGGATGCCGTCAACGCCCTCCGCACGGGCCGGCGCGCCATGCTCGACGGTCTTGAAGGGCGCAAGTCGCTCGAGCTCGTGAACGCGATCTACGAGTCCGCCGCGACGCACGCCGAGGTCCGGCTGCGGTACGTACCACGAGGCGTTGCGCTCGGGAGATGACGATGGCGCAGACCGTACGCGTCTTCCCCAACGTGACGCTCGGCCGGAACGTCCAGCTCGATGATTTCGTGGTGCTGGGCCGCCCGCCTCGGGGCCGGGCTGCCGGTGAGCTTCGGCTCGAGATCGGCGACGACGCGGTCATTCGCTCCCACACCGTGATCTACGCCGGCACGCGCATCGGCCAGCGTTTCCAGTCGGGCCACGGGGTCCTCGTCCGGGAGGAAACCCAGATCGGGGACGGCTGCTCCATCGGCACGGGCTGCATCGTGGAGTTCCAGGTCCTGGTCGGCGCGGACGTGCGGCTGCACTCCGGCGTGTTCGTGCCCGAGCGCTCGGTTCTGGAGGACGGCTGCTGGCTCGGTCCGCGGGTCGTGCTCACCAACGCCAAGTTCCCCTTGTCTGCGCGCGCCAAGGAAACCTTGCGGGGCGTGCGCGTCTGCCGCCGGGCCAAGATCGGGGCGAACGCGACCATCCTGCCCGGCGTGGTTGTGGGCGAGGACGCGCTCGTCGGAGCTGGCAGCGTCGTGACGCGCGACGTGCCTGCGGGCACGGTGGTGGCGGGCAACCCGGCGCGTAGGGTGGCCGACGTGGCGGATCTGTCATACCCGGATACTGGCCTTCCCGCCTATCCGGAGCTTCGCGCGACGGTGCGCGTTGCGCCCGAGCCGCAAGACGTCGGCGGCGGCCGGAGCCGCGAGGAGCCAAGCCCGTGACGATGCCGGCAAGGATTGGGTTGTGCGATCTTGGGGCGCAGTATCTTTC
>JACQWT010000551.1 GCA_016209145.1 Deltaproteobacteria bacterium
CCGCGCCAACACCCGCAGCCGGCGCACTGGACGCGGGCACCACCCACCGCCGATGGAACTCGCCCTACGCCGGGGATTCTGCGTCCCCGCCGTTCAACATCGCGAGATCATTCGGCCCGGTTTTCGACGAAGAGCCGGAAATGCCGTGCGCGCTCACTGGCGCATAGGTCGAAATCCGTCCACCGGTCACCATCGAGGGCGTCCGGAACAGTTGTATCATGGTCGTACTCGTGAACAGGGGCGGCGTCAGGTGGTCGGGGAGGCAGCGCCGTGCGGACGCGGGAAGACCGGTGCGCCGATCAAGCTGTAGGCCACCGCCGCGGTAGCGTAGACCCCCTCGGTGAGGCGCGCCAGGTCGATCGATTCGTCGCTGTGGATTGAGACGCCGATCGCGCTGTGGCCCCGGCCTCCCCGGCGCAAGGCGACGGCGAGAATAGCTCTTCGTGCGCCAGCTACTCGGCGAGCCGCTCCGCCCAGCCGGCGGCCCGCAGCCAGTGCAGCCCGCCGCCCAGGTAGCGCGCCTTGATGCCCGCCGCCGCGAGCCGGCGCACGGCCTCGGCCGAGCGCGCGCCGCGCTCGCAGACGACGAGCCACTCGTGGCCGCTGAGCTCGGCCGTACGGCCGGGCAGCTCGCCGAGCGGGATCTGCCGGACCTTCGGCCCGCCCAGGGGCCGCTCGGCGCTCTCCGCGGCGCGCCGCACGTCGAGCAGATCGAGCTTGCTCGTGACGTGCGCCGGCGAGAGCGCCTCGATGCCGTCCTCCTGGTTTAGCGCGATGTGCGCCGCCACGGCCAGCGGATCCAAGGCCGGCGCGAACGGCGGCGCGTAGGCGTGCTCTAGCCGAGCGAAGTCCTCCAGGGTCGCGCCGTAGTGGAGAAGCTGCGCGGCCACGTCGATGCGCTTGGTCACGTCGCCCTGGCCCGCGGCCTGCACCCCGACCACGCGGCGCGTGCCCGGCTGGTAGAGCAGGTGCAGGAACAGCTCCTTGGCCTCGGGCCAGTAGTCGGCGCGATCCCGGGCCGCGAGCCAGACCGAGCGCACGGGCAGCCCGCGATCGGCCGCCACGCGCCGCGTCACCCCGGCCGCGGCCACGTGGCAGTCGAACACCTTGAGCGCCCGGACGCCGACGACGGGCTCGAAGCGGTCGGCGCGTCCGGCCAGAATGTTGGCCAGCGTCCGGCCCTGGCGGTTGGCGTGGGATCCGAGCGGCAGATAGACGGGTCGCTCCGAGACGCCCTGGGGCACCTGGATGCAATCGCCGATCGCCCAGATGTGCGGCACCGAAGTGGCGAGCCGATCGTCGACCGAGATGGCCCGGGTCGGGCCGAGCGCCACGCCGGCGCGCAGCGCCAGCTCGACCACGGGCTCCATGCCGATGGCGACCATGACGAGCTGGGCGGCGTGGGTCTCTGCGCCCACGATGACCGCCGCGTCGTCTGCGCCGGCGCGCACTCGCTCCACCTTGGCGCCGGTTTGCACCTTCACGCCGCCCTCCTCCAGCGCCCGGGCCGCGATGGCGCCCACCTCCAGATCGACGTTGTCCGCCAGCGGTGCCAGGCCAGCCTCGAACAGCCGGACCTCGGCTCCCCAGAGCGCGGCAAATGCCTCGGCCAGCTCGCACCCCACGAAGCTCGCGCCGACCACGATGACGCGCTCGATCTCGCCGCGGCGCAGCCCCGCGGTCAGCGGCGCAAGGTCGTCGAAGCTGTGCAGCGAGCGCACGCGCGGGTGGTCGGGCTGTCCGGGCAGCCGTTGGGGCCGGGCGCCGGTGGCGAGCACGAGATCGTCCCAATCGAGCACCTTCTCGGCGCCGCCCCGGGCGATGCGGAGCTTGTGGGCCTGCGCGTCGACGCCGCTCGCGAGCCACCCGGCCAGCACCTCGACCCCCTTCATCTCGCGGAAGTACTGCGCGTCGCGCCGCACGCCGTCGGCAGTGAGGCGCAGCGCCTCGGCGTCGGCCACCTCTCCCGAGAGCACGTACGGCAGCCCGCAGCCCGCTACCGAGAAGATCTCCCTCTTCTCCACCACGGTGATCTTCCAGCCCGGCTGGAGCCGCGCGAGCCGGCAGGCGCAGCGCAGGCCCGCGGCCGAGCCACCGACGATGACAACGCTGTGGACTGACTTGCTCATGGCCCTCCTGGCGAGGTGGCCGCGGCCGCCGAACAGAAGCACGCCGCCCGGCGCTCGGCGCCGGTCAGCGGCCAGCGATAGCGCAGATCGGTGCAACACCGCCAGCCCTGAAGCGAGGGTGGCTCCTGCCTCGCCAGCAGCACCCAGACGTCGCCCTCGGGCGCGAGCGCCGCACCCAGGCGCAGCCAGCGCTCGGGCGGCAGCGCCGCTCGCGACAGGGCGACCTCGAAGCGCTCGGCGCGCCGCACGAGCTCTTGGCCTCGCTCGCCGAGGAGCCGGGCCGGCGGCGGGCCGTCCGGTCCCGCCAGCCTGCCCAACGCCACGCGCAGGAGCGCCGCCCGCTTCTGCCGGGGCTCGGCCAGCGTCAGCGCCAGATCCGGCCGCAGCAGCCCGAGGGGCAGCCCCGGTGCCCCGGCTCCGCTGCCCACATCGACCACGCGGGCCGCGGCAGGCAAGCGGCAGGCCAGCACCGCGGCGTCCGCCACGAGCAGATCCACGAGCTCGGCATCGGAGCGCGCGGCCGTGAGATCGACCCGGCGGCGCCAGCCTTCGACGGCCACGAGCCACGCGAGGATCCGCCCGACCGCTCCGGCCGGCACGGCCGTGCCGGTCGCCGCGAGCAGGCGCGCGAGCAAAGGGGCAAGCCTGCCTGCCGGATCATCCATCACCCGCAGAGCCAAGCACGACGGTGGGCGTTCACGCAACCCCTGCGGCGACACGGCGCGCCTGTCTCGACGCGCCGCGCGGGGACGTAAGTGTTGATGTTTCGCGAGAGCCGTTGGAGAACGGTCCAGCGCATCCAGCCCGGCGACCTCCTGCTGTGCTGCCAGACCGGCGTGTCGCGTAGGATAGGCGTTCTTGCGGTCGTCTCCCGAGGATTCCGCCGCACCGGCTGAGCGCCGGGCCGAGCGCGATCACGGGTCGCCCCGGGGCTGCGTCTGCGTGAGGGCGTCGACGTCCGCAAGGTCCTTGGGACGCGCGAGAGCGCGCTTGTTCTTCAGCAGATCGTCCCGCCCGATGACGGAGCAGACGATGCCGCCAAACGGCGCGTCCACACGCCGCTCCCACGCCTCGTCGAACGTGACCGCCGTGATCTTGGTCAAGATGTCGATGCGCCGCGGGGGATGGCCGATGTGGAGGCCGACTCCTGGGGCCGAAAGCTCGGCCTCCGTGAGGCCCAGCAGCGGAGCGCCAAACTCGACGAGAGCCTTCATGACGCGCGGCGCATTCTCCGCCGCCGGCTCGACCCAGACGTCGAGATCCCCAGTCGCCCTGGGCCGGCCGTGGATCGCCACCGCGTAGGCGCCGACGATGAGGAACCGCGCCTCAGCGGCGCGCAACGCGGAGAGCAGATCGCGGAAGTCGTCGTTCATGATCCACTTCGGGTTCGGCGAGCGACCACAGCTCGATGCTTAGCTGCCAGGCGATCTCGGCACGCTGCGCCAGCGGGATCCGCTCCCAGAACTCGGCATCGTGCGCCACGGCGTCACCTCCAAACGCGTCCCCAAAAACGCGCGTCTCCCATCTCGCGCGAGCGGCACGGCGGGCAGCGGCCTCCGGGGACATGGGACAGCAAGTCTAGCACGCGAGGCCCTGGCGGCGCACACCCGTCGTCTAGCATGGTGAACCTCAGCCCACCGCCAGCATGCGCACGCTGCGCGCCGCGAGGGCGAGCTCGATGGCGCCGCCCGCGCAGGTCAGCGCCTCGTCGGTGATGAGATCCTGGGCCTGCCGCGGCGCCGGCTCCACGAACACGCGCGCCACGCGCGCGTCCGGCCCGGGGTTGATGGCAAAGAGCACCCGCGCCGCGCCCGCGTCGTCCTCCAGCGCCGTGGCGAAGATCCCCTCCGGCTCACAGCGAACGCGCGGCAGCCCGAGCTCGGCCACGGCGCGATCGATGGCCGCCGCGAGCAGGGCGGGCTCCGTCGTGGCGAGAAGCTCGACCCCGACGCCCTGGAGCGGGTCGGCCCGGCCCTCGCCCCAAGGCTGCATGGCCGCGTCGAAGCGCGCCGGCCGCGGCCCGATCGTGACCCGAGCCCCGGCCCGGCGCGCCGCCGCGAGCCGCTTGCGTAGCTCCGGCCCGAGCGCGCCCGAGGTCGCACACACGATCCAGGAGGCGTCGCCCAGCGGGGCCTGCGCGTCGTCGCCGTCGACCAGGGCGAACGGGATGCCACGCGCATCGAGCGCCTGCTCCAATCGTTCCGCGAACTCGTGCGCCTCGATGGCGAGCGGGTAGCCCAGGCCGAGATCGTCCTCGCCGCAGGCCTCGGCGGGCCCCTGGCCGGCCAGGGCAAAGAGTGCAGGCGTGGCCGGGCCGAACGCATGGAGCACGCGCGCGAGTCGTCGCTCGGTACGAGGCACGACGAGCCGCACCGGCGCCCGGCGGCGCAGGAGGTGCAATCCGACGCGATCCCATGCCTCGCCCAGCTTGCGCCAGAACGCGGCAAAGGGCCGCGGCCGGCCGCGCCGGTCCACGGGCGCGCCAAGCCAGCGGTCGCGCTCGACCGCCATGTACGCGTTGAAGCCCCGCAGCCCGTAGGCGAGAGCCACAAGCAGCACGAAGGCGCTGTCGCTCTCGGCGAGCGGCGGGAAGTACGGCGCGTGGCCCGCGCCCATCTCGCAGGCGAACGGCGGCAGGCCCCGGCCCGCGCAGTGGATCGCGAGCTCGCTCGTGCGCCGCGCCACCGCGGCGCGTGTCGGCGCGCTCGCGCGGCCGTAGTAGTCGAGGCCGACGAGCGAGACGGCCTCCGAGACGCGGGCCGCGCACAGCGCAGTAGCGTGCTCGCCGGGCGGCAGGTTGTGCGTGGTCGGGAGCCCGACCAGGCCGCCCTGCTCCAGCGCTGCGCCAAAGCGCCCCAGCGCGTCGGCGAGCAGGCGCTCCTGCGCCTCGGCCCAGTCGAGGTGCACGACGACCTCGTCCGAGCGCGCGGCGTCGCAGCGCACCGGCGGCCAGATGTCCGCGAAGTCGGGCGGCCGGCCGGCGGCACGGCCGGTCCCCGTGGCCCGGCGCGCGTAGGCCGCCGGCAGAGCGGCGGCCGAGCCGTAGCGCTCCTGCAGGAACGCGCGGTAGTCCGCCATCGCGTCGGGGTGGTAGTCCTGGTCGTAGGCGCCGTCGCGAAAGTACATCGCCCCCTCGTTGTCGATCTGCACGAGCACGATCGGCCCCTCGGGGTAGCACAGGGGCGCGAGCACCGGCCCGAGCGCGGCAAAGTAGCGCGCCACCTCGGCGAGGAAGGCGCGGCTGGCGTAGCTCGGGACGGGGAAGGCCCGGGGCAGCATGGGCAGCACGACCGGGTTGCCCTGCGCCGAGCGCGCCTGGCAGGCTGGATCCCAGAGCACCCGCGCGGGCAGGCCGAAGTCGGTCAGCTCGGCGTTGACGTGCGGCCCCGGCCGCACGATGGCGAACAGGTCGAGCTCCGCAGCCAGCCGCAGAAAGGCGGCCACGTCGCGCCGCTCGTCGCGCCGGCCGAAATCGAGCTCGCCCGGCCCGATCTCGTGGACGCTCCAGGGAACATAGAGATCGACCAGGTGCAGGCCCATCCCGCGCACCGCTTCGAGACAGCGGCGCCAGTCGCGCGGATCGAGCCGCCAGTAGTGCACCGCGCCGGCGCGCAGCGGCACGACCCGGCCGCCCACCTCCAGGCCTTGCGGCACGAGCCGGACGGGGCGAGTGGGCACGGGGCTACGGCTTGACGTACACCCACAGGTAGCGGTTGCCGCCCAGGTTCTGCCCGAAGCAGTTGCTCGCTTCCCAGGAGCAGATGTTGTTGACGGTGATGTTGGTCGAGCTCTCGCTGCAGCCGTCTCCGCCGTTCCACCAGCTCACGCCGTTGTGCGGGTGGTTGCCGTTGGCGTAGATCTGGTTCGTGATGGTGAAGTTCTGGCCGTTCTGGTCCTTGGCCTCGAGGATGAGCCCGTTCTCCGGGTAGCCCGCCAGCCCGTCGCGGAACACGTTCTTGTTGACCGTGATGTAGCGGTAGGTGTTCGGCGCCGCGCCGCACACGACGCGCAGCTTGTTGTATTGGTTGTCCGTGCAGCTATCGCCCCAGGTCTTGGGCACCTCGTCGCCGCCGGGCTTGTCGAGGTAGCCCTCGCACTGCAGCCAGCCGTCGCCCGACATGTCCGGACCCAGCTCCCCGGAAAAGCCTGGGATGGTGCTGCCGCCGGTGCACTTGCCCTGGTTGCACAGCTTGTTGACGCCGCAGGCGTTGCCGCAGCTCCCGCAGTTGTTGGGGTCCCAGCTCGTGTTGACGCAGGCGTTGCCGCACTTGGTCGTCCCGCCCCCACACACGAGCGTGCAGCTCCCGCTGCTGCACACCTGTCCCTGCGGGCAGGCGTTGCCGCAGCTCCCGCAGTTCGCGGGATCCACTTTGACGTCCACGCAAGCGCTGCCGCACTTGGTCGTCCCGCCGGCGCACACGAGGCCGCACTGCCCCGCCGCGCACGCCTGGCCCTGCGGGCAGGCGTTGCCGCAGCTCCCGCAGTTGGCCGGATCGCTCTTCGCGTCCACGCAGACGTTGCCGCACTTCGTCGTCCCGCCCACGCACACCATGGCGCACTTCTCGGCCGAGCACACCTGGCCCTGCGGGCAGGCGTTGCCGCAGCCACCGCAGTTGGCCGGGTCGGCATCCGTGTCGACGCAC
>JACQWT010000552.1 GCA_016209145.1 Deltaproteobacteria bacterium
AAGCGCTTGCTCCAGAGGTGGTTGCCGTCGGAATCGTACTTGGCTAGAAATATGTCGGCACTACCCGCGCTGGTCAGGTCGCCGTTGCCGAAATTGACTGTGCCGTAGAAATATCCCGCAACGAAAGCATTGCCCGATGTGTCCGCGGAAACGGAGAAACTACGATCATCATCCGTCGAGCCGAAGCGCTTGCTCCAGAGGTGGTTGCCCGCCGGGTCGTACCTGGCGAGGAAGATGTCGGCGGCGCCCGCGCTCGTGAGCGGCCCGCCGCCGAAGTCGACCGTGACCTGGAACCAGCCCGTGACGAAGGCGTTGCCCGAGGCGTCGACCGCGACGGAGTAGCCGTGGTCGGAGCCCGTGCCGCCGAAGCGCTTGCTCCACTTGTGCATGTTCGCGCACGTGCCAGCGCCGTCGCACAGCTCGGCAGGTCCACAGCTTCCGTTCGGATCCGTGCCCGACGCGACGAACCCATCCGCCGGGCAGCCGAGCGCTACCCCGTCGCACTTCTCGGTGACGTCGCACCCGCTCGCTGCCGCGCGGCACACGGTCGCCGCATCGGCCGGCTTGCAGGATGCGGTCGTGCCGCTGCACATCTCCCCGACGCACTTGGTCGGATCCCCGCATTCATCGTCGGGATCGGTTCCGCCGGCCACGAGCGCACACACCCCGTCGGCCTTGCCGGTCTTGTCCTTGGCGCAGGCCTCGCAGGTCGCGTCGCAGGCGGTCTGGCAGCACAGCTCGTCGGCGCAGTGCGTGCTCTCGCAGTCGCTCGAGGTATTGCACCGCTTGCCTAGGCTGCACGGCGGGCAACTTGGCCCGCCGCAGTCGACATCGGTCTCGCCCGCGTTCCACTTGCCATCGAGGCACTGCGGATCGACGCAGTAGCCCTTGCCGTCGCACACTCCGCCCGCGCACGAGGTGTTGAGCGGGTCCAGATCGAGGCCGCAGCTCCCGTCCTCGTTGCACACCGGCGTCTGGCAGTCGTTGTCGCTGCCGGGGCACTCGCTCGGCACGCACGCGCCCCCGCCAGCCCCGCCTGCGCCGCCTGTCCCAGCAGCGCCGCCGGTGCCCGCCGCACCGCCGCCCGCGCCCGTCCCGCTCGCGCCGCTGCCATTTTCTCGGATGAACAGGTCCCCCGCGCCGGTCACCAGGTGGCAGCCGGCGGCAAGCAGGATCGCGGTGGCGGCCGCCGCGGCGAAGGCCGACGGGAGGTTGCGGGCGGCCATGGCGGTTCGGACGTGACGTAGTTGCGGCTTGCTCATGGCGTGGTGCTCGATGCTGGGCGCGGAGGAGCTACGGGCCGTACTTGGCGAGGAAGATGTCCCGTTGTCCAGCGCTCGTGAGCGGGCCGCCACCGAAGTCCACGGCGCCCTCGAATGACCCCGTGAGCAGCACGTTGCCTGCGCCGTCCGCGGCGACGGCTTTGGCCTGTTGGGAGGTCGCGTCGCCGAAGCTCTTGCTCCACAGGCAGGTTCCGTCCTTGTCGAGCTTGGCGACGAAGATGTCGTCCTTGCCCGCGCTCGTGAGTACGCCGCCACCGAAGTCCACGGTGCCGACGAACACCCCCGTGAGCAGCACGTTGCCCGCGCCGTCCACGGCGACGGCGTTGCCACCCTGATACTGCGCGTCGCCGAAGCGCTTGCTCCAGAGGTGATTCCCCGCGGAGTCGAGCTTGGCGACAAAGATGTCCCAGCTACCCGCGCTCGTGAGCACGCCGCCACCGAAGTCTACCGTCCCGCCGAGCGCCCCCGTCACGAGCACGTTGCCCGCGCCGTCCGCCGTGATCGCCTTGCCACTTTGACCGTCCGCGTCGCCGAAGCGCTTGCTCCAGAGCTGAGTGCCGCTCGGGTCGAGCTTCGCGACAAAGATGTCGGTCAGGCCCGCGCTCGTGAGCACGCCGCCACCGAAGTCTACCGTCCCGGCGAAAGCTCCCGTCACGAGCACCCTGCTCTGGCCGTCGACAGCGATGCCGGAGCCGAGCTGCAAGCCCGTCCCACCGAAGCGCTTGCTCCACAGGTGGTTGCCGTCCGGGCCGAGCTTGGCCACGAAGATGTCGGGGTTGCCGGGGCCAACGACGGTGAGCAGCCCGCCACCGAAGTCGATGGTGCGCGAGAAGTAACCGGTCGCGAGCACGTTCTTCTGGGCGTCGGCAGCGATGCTCGTGCAGTACTCGTGGTCGTCCGGGTCCCCGAAGCGCTTGCTCCAGAGGTGAGTACCGTCCTTGTCGAGCTTCGCGACGAAGATGTCGTAGCCCGCGCTCGCCAGCGCGCCGCCGCCGAAGTCCACAGTTCCAGTGAGGATGCCGGTCAGCAGCGCGTTGCCCGAGGCGTCGATGGCGATGCCCATGGGCTCCTGATCGAACGCCTCACCGAAGCGCTTGCTCCAGAGGTGCTTGCCCGTCGCGCACGTCCCCACTGCATCGCATACACCGGGCGCGCACTCCAGATCCGGATCGGTCCCTGGCGCGTGGGGCTTGCACGTGCCCTGGCTGCCCTTGGCGTTGCACCCCTCGCAGGCGCCATCGCACGCCGCGGAGCAGCAGATCCCGTCGTCGGCCGGGCAGAAGCCGCTCGCACAGTCGGCGGGCACGAGGCAGCTCTTGGCAACGCCACAGCCGGGGCAAGCCCCGCCGCCACAGTCGACGTCGGTCTCGTCGCCGTTCAACGCGGAGTCGGCGCACCGGCACAGGCCGCTGCCGGTGCACACATCGGGCCCGCAGTCGTCGTCCGGGTCGGTGCCGGCCGTGACGAAGTCGCAGGTGCCGTTCGCGCCACCGGTCTTGGCGGCCGCACACGCCTGGCAGGGCCCGTCACACGGCGTGGTGCAGCACACGCCGTCAACGCACTTGCCGCTCACGCACTCGGGAGCAGCACTGCAAGGGTAGCCAGCGCCCTTGTTCAGACACACGCCGCTACCGTCGCAGCTGCCGCCTCCCTCGCAGATCGTGCCCTGCGGGGCGTTCTTCAGGCCGCACAGACCACCCTCGCAGGTCCGGTACCGGCACAGCGCGTCCACACCGGGGCAGCCTGCGGGCTCGGTGCACGAAGGCGCGCCACCCTCGCCGCCGCCACCTTGCGCGGCGCCACCCTGAGCGCCGCTGCCGCCGCCACCCTGCACGGCGCCACCCTGAGCGCCGCTGCCGCCGGCCGCAGCCCCCGCACCTCCCACCCCGCTCGCTCCCGTCCCGCTCGCGCCGCTGCCATCTTCTCGGATGAACAGATCCCCCGCGCCGGTCACCAGGTGGCAGCCGGCGGCGAGCGCGATCGCGCTGGCGGCCGCCGCGGCGAAGGCCGATGGGAGGTTGCGGACGGCATTGACGGTCCCGACGTGACGTAGTTGCGGCTTGCTCATGGCGTGGTGCTCGATGCTGGGCGCGGGGGAGCTACATGCCGTACTTGGCGAGGAAGATGTCATAGCCGCCGGCGCTCTTGAGCGGGCCGCCGCCGAAGTTGGGCGACTGCGCAAGGACCACCAGCAAGGCGGGTGAAGCAAGACGCTGTGCCGGTCGTGGCATGCTCATGGTGTCCTTTCCGATGCAGAAGGCGCGCCGGGGCCCCGCGTCACTTGCAGCCGCCGAGCGCCATGACCTGCACGGGCGAGGTCTTGTCCTGCGTCGTCCCGTCGCCGAGCTGGCCGGTGCCGTTGTAGCCCCAGCACCAGAGGGTGCCGCCGGTCTTGACCGCGCAGGTGTGCCGCTCGCCCACCGCGACCGCAGCCACGGTCTTGCCCAGTGCCTTGACCTCAACGGGCAAGCTCTTGTCCTGCGTCGTCCCGTCGCCGAGCTGGCCGTAGTAGTTGTAGCCCCAGCACCAGAGCGTGCCGTCAGCCTTGACCGCGCAGGTGTAGTCGCAGCCTGCCGCGACGGCGACCGCGCTCGTGCCGAGCGCCAAGACCTGCACGGGCGAGCTCTTGTCCTGCGTCGTCCCGTCGCCGAGCTGGCCGCACCCGTTGCTGCCCCAGCACCAGAGCGTGCCGTCAGCCTTGACCGCGCAAGTGTAGGT
>JACQWT010000043.1 GCA_016209145.1 Deltaproteobacteria bacterium
GAGCCCAAGACTTCGACCCTCCAGATCGTTCGCTGCTTCGGCTGGGCCGCCGCCATCCTGGGCATGAAGGTGCCGCCTCTGTACTTGGCGGTCGACTGGACGGGCACGCTCGAGCTCGTGCCCGTGGTGCCGCCCGCGACGCGCATCGGCAGGCAAGCGCTGGCGGATCTGGGCGCCCGCGAGCTGGCCTTCATGGTGGGCTGCCATCTTTGCTGGTTCCGCAAGGAGCATGTGCTGGGCAGGATGGCCGGCTCGCTGCACCGGCTGGAGGACGTGTTCCTGGCGGCGCTGATGGTCGGCAACCCCGGCCTGCCGGTGACGGCCGAGGTCAAGCAGCGCATCGAGCCGCTGGCCCGCAGCATCATGCCGCTGCTCGAGCCGCCGGTCGTCGAGACGCTGCGCGACTGCTTCACGCGCTTCGTGGAGCAGGGCGGGCGCACGAACCTGTCGCAGTGGCGCCGGGCCATGGAGCGTACGGCGCTGCGCACGGGCATGCTCCTGGCCAACGATCTGAGCGCGGCCCGGACGATCCTCGGGCTCGAGGACGCCGCGGCCTGCGAGGGGCGCATGGACGAGCTCATCGCCTTCTTCACGGGAGAGCGGTGCAGCCTGCTGCGCAAGCGCATCGGGATCGCCGTGCGGGAGGGCTAGATAGGGGTCGGTCATGTCCATGCGCATGCTGGTTTGCCGTGTTGCTGCCCGCCGTCGCCGCCCCTGCCTGGCGCATGTCGTGTGGGCGGCGCTTGCTCTCGGTCTGCTCGGCTGCTCGCGCGGCAGCGCAGGGCCGGGCGCGACCGAGCAGGGGACGGCGCCGCCCGCCACCGTTCCCGCCGCCGCGAGCACGACGCCGGGCCGAGCGCGCGAACCCGGCGGGGAAGATGCGGCGCCCGCCCGCGCCACCGGCGAGAGCACCGCGACGGCTGCGGCGGCCGGTCCGGGGCCAGCGGGCACGGTGCCGGTCGCGACGGCGCCGGCTGCGCCGCCGGCGGCGACGGCGAGCGCCAGCGCAACGGCCAGCGCGGCGGCGAGCGCGGCGCCGGCCGGGTCGGCCTCCGCCGCGGCGAGCGCGGCGCCCGTGCCGAGCGTCCAGGGCAACGCCGTGGCCGACGCGCCCTACGCCGCCTATCTCGCCGGCAAGGCCGCCTACCGCGCGGGCGAGCCGGCCGCGGTCACGGTCGTGCTGGAGGCCAAGGGCGGCTACAAGTGCAACGAGCGCTACCCCTACAAGTTCAAGCTGGATCCGCCCCCGGCCGGCGTGAGCTACCCCGAGCCGGTGGCGCGTGGCATTCAGTACGGCCCCAAGCGCTCGACCATGCCGGTGGCCTTCGTTGCGGCGCGGCCGGGCAAGGCGACCATCGCCGGCACCTTCCACTTCTCGGTCTGCACGGCGGAGCTGTGCAAGATCGAGCGGGCGCCGCTCTCGCTCACGGTGCGGATCGAGTAGCAAGGCTCGGGCTCTCGCCCATGGATGCGGACATCTTCCCAGATCCGGCGGGGCGGCCCGCGGCGCTCGCCCTGGCCCGAGCGATCCTGCCTGGCGGCGGCCTGTTCCCGGGAGCGGACGAGCGCAGCGTGGTGGCGGCGCTCGGCCTGCTCGGCCGCTCGCCCGGCATCGTCGGGACGACCGGAGCGCTGTTCCGGATGCTGGACCTTGCCGCCGTGGCCTACACCGGCGCCCGCTTCAGCGCCCTCGCGCCGGATCGGCAGGAGCAGCTCCTGCAGCGCTGGGAGCAGGATCCTGTGCTGCGCCGCCCCCTGTTCCTTGCCACCTTCCTGCTGAAGACGGCGCACTTCGACCACCGCTCGGTCTACGACGCGGCCGGCTGCGTCTACGA
This sequence comes from Deltaproteobacteria bacterium, assembly GCA_016209145.1. Taxonomy (GTDB): domain Bacteria; phylum Myxococcota_A; class Polyangia; order Polyangiales; family Polyangiaceae; genus JACQWT01. Next base: position 1,836 of record JACQWT010000043.1, read on the forward strand.
GAAGGGCGGGCCGCCCGAGCCGGCGCGCTGGCTGCGACAGGTCGTGGCAGGGAACGAGATCGAGGACGGGCTGGAGCTGGAGTGCGACGCCGTGGTGGTGGGCACGGGCGCGGGCGGCGCGGTCGTGGGCAAGGAGCTCGCCGAGCGGGGCCATGCCGTGGTGTTTCTCGAGGAGGGCGAGCTTCACCGCCGCGATTCCTTCAAGGGCAGCGTGCTCGAGGCCAAGCGGCGCTTCTACCGCGCCCAGGCGCGCATCGCGGCCGTGGGCAATGCCTTGATCCCGACCTTCATGGGCCGCCTGGTGGGCGGATCGACGGCCATCAATACGGCGACTTGCTTCCGCACGCCCGACTGGATCCTGGACGAGTGGTGCAGCAAGCTCGATTCTGACGCATTGGCTCCGGAGCGGATGCGACCGCACTTCGAGCGGGTCGAGCAGGCGCTGTGGGTTGCGCCGGTCAAGCCGGAGCTCAGGGGCCCAGTCGCGCGCCTCGTCGCCCGCGGCTGCGACCGGCTCGGCTGGCACCATGCGCCGATGCTGCGCAACGCACCCGAGTGCGACGCGCAGGGCGTGTGCGACTTCGGCTGCCCTTCGGGGGCGCGGCGCAGCATGGACCTGAGCTACGTGCCCTCCGCGCTGATGCGCGGCGCAGTGCTCCACACGGGCGTGCGCGCCGAGCGCGTGCTCACCGAGGCCGGACGAGCGACCGGCATCGAGGCCCGCGCGGTGGCGACCGGCGCCGTGCTGCGCGTGCGCGCTCGCGCCGTGGTGCTCGCGGCCGGGGCCGTGCCCACGCCGCTGTTCCTGCTGCGCCAGGGGATCTGCAACCGCAGCGGCCTGGTCGGCCGCAACCTTTCGCTGCATCCGGCGACCTCGATCTCGGCGCTCTTCGACGAGCCGGTCAAGGCGCACGAGGGCATTCCCCAAAGCTGCTACTGCGGCGAGTTTCACCGCGAGGGGATCCTGCTGAGCGGTGCCTCTGCGCCGGTCAGCCTGGTGGCGCTCATGATCCCCATGACCGGGCGGCGGCTGGCCGCGGCGCTCGGCCAGTTCGACCGCGTGGCGAGCCTGGGCGTGATGGTCAAGGACCACACGCGCGGACGGGTGCGGCTCGGGCCGCGCGGGGCGCCGCTCGTGACCTACTGGCTCACGGGCCGCGAGACCGAGCTGCTGCGCCGCGGCCTCGCCCGGGCCGCCGAGATCCTCGTCGCGGCCGGCGCGAAGCGGATCTACCCGCTGCTCGGGCGCTTCCTCGTGCTGGACGGCGCAGGGGCGGCGCAGAAGCTGCAACGCGAGCGCCTCGCGCCGTGGGACTTCGTGCTCACGAGCTTCCATCCGCTCGGCACCTGCCCCATGGGTCGCGATCCGGCCCGCAGCGTGGTCGGCCTCGACCATGAGGCGCACGAGCTGCGCTCCCTGTTCATCGTCGACGGCAGCACCGTGCCCGGCCCGCCTGCGGTCAATCCCCAGATCACGGTCATGGCCATGGCCGACCGCGCGGCGGGCCTGATCGCCGAGAGGCTCGGGTGATTCTCCGCTCTTTCGGTCAGTGCTTGCAGCTCGGATGGGAGGCGCAGTCCGGACAGACGCAGCCCTCGAAGTAGGGGTTGCACAGGCCGTCGGCCACGCAGTGGACCGGATCGGCGCAGAACTTGTCCGTGGCGCAGTCGGGGCACACGCAGTCGTCCGCGAGCTTCTTGCCGTAGTCGAAGCAGATGTCGTCGGCCGTGCAGCCCTCACACAGGCACTTCTCCTGGTTGGCGACGTCGCAGGCCGGGAAGTCGATGATGGGCGAGACCGTGGCCAGGTCCACGCACTGCAGCGGGCCGGCATCGACGACGGCGCCGTCGCTCCCGTCGTCGCTCCCGTCGTCGCTGCCGCCGTCGGTGGGGCCGCCGCCGCCACCGGTGCCGGCTGCGCCGGTCGTGCCGCCTGCACCGGCGCTGCCGCCCGTTCCGCCACCGACGCCGCCCTCGGCCCCGCCGCCGGCCGCGCCACCAGTCCCGCCCGCCGCGCCCGTACCGGTGCCGCCGCAGTCGCAGGGCCCGAACGTCGACCCGTCGGCGACGCAACTCTGCGCACCCTGGCAGGCGCCAGGGCCGAAGCACGCCTGTGTCGTGCCCGGCTTGCAGGCCTGCTGGGGCTCGTCACCCGAGCACGACGGCGGAAGGGCCGCGAGCGCCAGAGCTGCCAGCCATCCGAGCGTTCCGCGATTCATGGGTGCGAGATTACGCGCCCTTGGCCGCGCGCTCAAGATCCTGCGTGGTCGGCGTCCGCTGGTGGGCATCAGTCCTGCTTGGGCCCCTCGTTGTAGCCGCGCGGCCGGTGCTTGGGCTCGACGCCCTTGTGGCGCTCGTGGTTGTTGAGCGTGTCAACGGCCAGATACGCGAGCCAACTGCCCGGGTGCGCGTCGGCGAGCGCGCGCAGCTCCGCATCGTGGACGAGCAGGCGCTTCTCGTCGTAGAGGCACTGCAGGGCGAGCGCGATCAGGGCCTTACCGTTGGGATCGAGCCCGAAGCCGCGCGCGTAGTGGGGCCAGGCCTCGTCCGGCCGGTGCATCCGGCACAAGGTGTCGCCGGTGTACACGTGGGCCATGGGCCACTCGGGTGCCAGCGACGCGGCGATACGGCTTTCGGCCAGCCGGGTTTCCAGATCTCCGCGCGCTCCCGTCATCACCGAGTAGTTGAGGTGGGCCTTGGCGCTGCGGGGCACCGCCTTCTTGGTGCCTTCCCAGAACGCCAGGTCGTCGCGATAGTCCATGGCGTGCCGGTAGGTCTGCACGGCTTGCAGGCCGAAGAACAGGCCCAGCACGGCCGTCGCGAGCCGCGGCTCGTGTGCCGCGGCGCTCGCCGCGGCCCGCCCGAGATGCAGCTTGCGGCCGAGCCAGCCGAGGCCGAGCGGTAGTCTCCACCAGCGCTCGCCAAGCCACGCGAAAAGCACTGCGAGAACGAGGGATGTGCCGATCGCCGGGAAGTACCAGAAACGCTCGGCGCGCACGGTGGGCAGCAGGACGGGGATGTTGGAGTGCGGGAAGTAGCTCACGACGAGCCAGGCCAGGCCGAGGGCGACGAGCGCGGGCCCCAAGCGGCGCATGGGCCAGGCGCACACCGCCTGCACGGCCACGGGCTGCGAGCGCCAGCCCTCGACGAAAAGGCCCACGCCTACGGCGAGGACCAGGGCGGCGTAGGGCCAGAGCCGGATCGAGGACGACCCGCCGCGGTAGATCAGGACCGCCTCGGTCGCCAGGGCACAGAGCCCGGCCACGCCGAGGACGAAGCCCGACGCCAAAAGCGGGCGGCGCCAGGGTCGATGGCCGAGGCGGATGAGCGGTGTGCCGCTCGGCTGCGGCAGGACGTAGAACGAGCCCGGCGCGGCCTGCCGCATGCGTCTGCCGTCGAGCCACTCGCGCGCGCGGCCCACGAGCGCTAGCACGAGCGCGGCGCACAGGGGCAGCGCCATGAGCAGGCCGCCGGCCACGCTCTCCCAGCGGAAGAGGGTCGCGGGCACGGGCTCCTGCGGGTACGAGTAGTCGCCGCTCAGCCGGAAGGGGAAGAAGACCTGCAGCAGGCCGCGCCAGTAGACGCGCAGCGCGCCGGCCACGCGGTGCGGCAGATCCGCCTGGCACAGGGGGTTGTTCATCCAGTCGTTGGGCAGCGGCGCCTGGTGGAACCACACCAGGAGCTCGCGGTAGTGCCGCGCCAGGGTGCCGGCACCCGCCGCCAGCGGCCGGCTCAAGGGCTCCGGCAGCGGCGAAGGGAACCAGCGCCGGCGCAGCTCCACGTACAGCACGAAGGCGCCCAAGGCGCCGCCGAGGGCGAGGAGCGCGCGCACCAGGCGCGCCGGCCGCTGCGGGTGCAGCATGGGCGCGCAGAGCAGCGCCGCGAGCGGCACGAGCGGCACGCAGACCATGGCGCTCTCCTTCGAGAACATGCCCAGCGCCACGGCCGCGAAGACCGCGGGGGTCGTGGCCCAGGCCGGCAGGCGCAGGGCCAGCAGGGCGAGCACGGCGCCGAGCCCGCCCAGCACGTCGGCGATGCCGACGATGCCTGTGACCGCCTCGGTCAAGAGGGCGCAGACGACGAAGCTTGCGGCCGCGAGCCAGCCCGCGGCCCGGCGGCGTGTGACCGAGTAAGCGAACGAGCCGAGAATCGCCCCGTTCAGGGCGTGGATCGCGATGTTGTACAGGTGATGGAAGAAGGGATGCCGGGATACGCTCCAGAGCAGCCGCCAGAGCACGTTGGGGATGGGGCGGTAGGAGCCGATGCTGGCGTTCGGGGGCAAGCCCCAGAAGTCGCGGTGCAGGAAGTCCATGAAGCGCAGGCCGCCCACCGCGTTGACATAGGGATTGCCGAGCAGCGCCTCCTGCTCGTCGAAGATGTAGTTCGTGCGCGGATGGCGCATGAACAGCACCAGGGCCACGGCCAGCAGGGGCGGGAAGAGCACCGCGACAGAAGGCGAGTTGAGGTAGGCGTAGCGGCGCGCCGAGCGCGCCAGGCCGGCCAGGCTCCGGCGCAGCCCGGCCGGCGCCCCGCGCACCAGGCCCAGGGCGCGGCGGTGCCAGCGGGGCTGCATGGGGACGGGCGGCAGGGCGCCGGGCTGGTCGGGCAGGGGGAGCACTTCGGGCGCATCCTACTCCAGCCTCCAGCTTTGCACTTGCGCTGCCGGCTTGGATCGCGGACAATCGATCTTGGGTCTGGGTTGCGAGACGGCGAGGAGGGCGACATGGCCGGCTACCGCGAGATCGAGAGATCGAGAGATCGAGAGATCGAGAGATCGAGAGATCGAGAGATCGAGAGGGCGAGGGCGGAGGCGAGCCCACCCACCACTCGCCGCCCAACTGTTTCCAGGTCGGGTGCCACAGCAAGGAGCTGACCTGCTGCGCTGTAGCGTTGACGCAGGGCAAGTGCGTCAACACGAAGACAGACAAGGACAACTGCGGCGGCTGCGGCAAGAAGTGCGCGAAGAACCAGGTGTGCCAGGACGGCAACTGCACCGTCATCTCCATCTTCGATCAGGGGCCTCCGGCGCACGTGTTCTGCTCCCCGCCCTGCCTGCCGGGCGAGATCTGCGTCTTCGGGCAGTGCCAGAAGCCGGGAGAGGTCGACCACTTCGCCTGCGAGCTCCTGTGCGCGCCCGAGGCCTGCTGCAACATGACGTGCATCGACACGACGAGCGATCCCAACAACTGCGGGAGCTGCGGCAACATCTGCGCGGCGGGGACGACTTGCTGCGCGGGCGCGTGCGTGAACCTCCTGACCAACTGGGCGAACTGCGGGGCGTGCATGAACACCTGCCTTGCGGTTCAGGACTGCTGCGCCGGCTCGTGCCTCGACGTCTGGTTCAATCCGGCAAGCTGCGGCGGGTGCGGCAACGTCTGCGCCCCCAACAATCCCAATTGCTGCTTCGGCCAGTGCACCAATAGGCAGACCGACGTGCACAACTGCGGCGTCTGCACGACCGAGTGCCCGAGTGCACATGCCTGCTGCGCGGGGGCCTGCCAGCCCATCTGTGCCTCTAATCTCGACTGCGAGCCCGGACAGCTCTGCGACAAGGCAACCGGCTGCTGTGCCGTGTTTGGCCCGGGCACGCCGGGCCTGCCCGCGAGCGACACCTGGTCGCCGACCTCGACCGAAGGGGCGCCGGCGCCGCGGACCGAGCACCGTGCTGTCTGGACTGGCTCGCGGATGTTCGTCTGGGGTGGCGGGGTCAAGGAGGAAGGACACACCTCCACCGGCGGGCTCTACGATCCGGCTTCCGACACCTGGACGCCCACATCGACGAAGGACGCCCCGGCGCCCAAGGCCAACTACCCGCCGCCGCTCTGGACGGGCGACCGCGCGATCGTCGCCGGAGGAGACATCCCCGGCTCCCCGCTCGGGCCAAGCGGGCTCTATGACCCCGAGCCCGACACCTGGACGCCGATTGACCTGGATGCCGCGCCCGAGGGCTTCTACGTCGCGGCGGCGGCCTGGGCCGGATGCCGGGCCATCTTCGTGGGCTCCCAGTACAACGTTGAGGACCAAAGCTCCCGGCCCGCCGCCTGGGCCTACGAGCCAGCGCCTCTGAGATGACGAGCCGCAGGCGCTTGCTCGGCCTGGCAGGCCCCTGCGCCACCCCCCACCCACCCCCATAGGCGCTAAGCGGTTTGGCTCCGAGTGCTTGGCCGGCCGCTCCCGCTCCCGCTCCCGCTCCCGATTCTCCGGATCTCGGCTGGGACTCGGCGAGCGTTGCGGGAACCGCTTCCACCCGTGCGGCCCGGGTCTGGCGCCATCAACGTCGTCGAACAGCGAAAGACCGACCCAGCGGGCGCCGAGGTTGTCATCGGCGCTTGGCGTGGGCGCTGCCGCTCCGGGAGCGGGAGCGGGCAGGTCGCGGAGCAGACGAGCAAGTCGCCGGGATGGCCTCGCCTAACGCCTATGCCCACCCCCTGGGCTTGATCGGCCTTGGTGGTCGCCGGGCTCTGGCTGCCGGGGCCAAGCGGGACGATGCAACGGCATGGCCGCAGTGAGGGCCCGCGCAGTCTTTTTCAGGTTGGCAAGAGCGAGCTCTCGTGCGAAGTACTCCCCTCCCGCGCGACCCGCGAAGGGTGCCGCGCGGGGCCCCTGCCCATGAAGACCCTGACCTTCAGCGACTCCAGCGACGGCGGCGAGATCGAGCGAGCCGTGGCCGCTGCCATCGAGTCGGGCGATCTGGTGTGCCTGCCCTGCGGCGGGAAGTACCGGCTGCTCGCCGACCTCACCAACGTCGATGCGGTGCTGCGCCTGATGCAGTCCAAGGGGCGGGTGGGCCGGGCGCCGGCACTCGTGTTCATCGACGGCGAGAGCCGGCTCGGGCAGGTTGCCGACGAGATCGATCCCGTGGCCCTGCGTCTCGCGCGTGCGCTTTGGCCGCAGCCGCTCACCATCCGCGTGCGTCCGAGCGCCGAGCTGCCGGGCAAGGTCGTGCGCCAGTTGGGCGGCGCCAAGAGCAAGCTCGGCGTGCGCGTGCCGAGCGAGCCGTGGCTGCGCGCCGTCGTGACGCTGGTGGACCGGCCGCTGCTCGTCTCCAGCGCGAACAAGCAGGCCCGGGCCGGGGAGAGCTCTGCGGCCCAGGTGCGCCGCTCCTTCGGCTCGTCGGTCGCCCTCCTCGTCGATCGCGGCGATGTGGTCACCGATGGCTGCGAGATCGTCCCTGGCCCGATCGGACCAGTGGATCGCCAGAGGTCGCGGCTCTTCCTCGCCGCTCGTCATTCATCACCCGAGCCGCCGAAGCGACCGCGCATCTGGGCCACGACTTGCTCGTGAGCAGTGACGCGGCCGGCTTCGACGTCAGCCAACCCGGCTTCGACGGCCTCGACCAAGCGGCAACGCTCGGTCAGATCGTCGTAGGCAGCGGGCGCCAGCAGGACTGCTGCCGCCTTGCCGTTCTGGGTGATCACGATCGGTTCAGGGCTTTCGGACAGCCGCTGCAGCCAGTCAGCCGCCTTCGCCTGGAGCTCGCTGACTGGCACGATGTTCTCCGAGACTCGCAGTGGCCGCATGGGTTGCCTCGCCCTCATGGTCCCTGCATCATATCGCATACGGTTGGCTAGTTGGACGATGTTGAGAACGGCGCCAGCGCGGCGGCGAGCTCGCCCATGGTGGCGAAGCGGCCGAGGCCGCGTAGTGCGGCGGCACGAGAGACCACCGGCAGGCCGTGTGCGGGAAATCCGCATGCACGGTTTGAAAGGGGGTCTTGCTCTCTTTGTCCTCGCAACAGCGGGGAAAGGATAGAAGGATCTACCAATGGCGCAGTCCGTCCTCCCGGTCCTGCTGGTGGCGCTCGCGGCGGTCGGCTGCGACCGCTGCCCGGCGCCCGTGCCTTCCACTCCCGGCCCGCGGCTGCCCGTTCCAGTTGCCTCGCCCGCGGCCATTGTCAGCGTGGCGGCCGCCCCGGCGGCGGCCGGCACGAGCGCCCCGAGCGCCGCGCCGGCGTCCGCCGCCGCGCGGGCGGCGCCGACCTGGCGCGGCGAGTACTGCACGTCCGACGAGCAGTGCGCCTGGGACGATCCCTGCCAGAAGTGGCGCTGTGTAGCCGCGGGCGAGGCGGCTGCGCCCCGCGCCTGCGCGGGCGAGCCAGCGCGGGCCGCCACGTGCGCGTGCGTGGAGAGCATGTGCACGCGGCGGCCGGCCGATCTCGCGAGCGGGGCGAGCGCCGCGAGCGGCTGCACCGGCGACGAGCAGTGCGCCGTCGACGTGGCGAGCGGCACCTGCCACCTGGGCGGCGAGACGCTCATCGGGCCCATCCACGAGCAGGGCCCGGTGTGTACCTGCAACCGCGGCTCGGGCCGTTGCGAGCTTCTCTGGTCCGGGCCGGTGCCCTGCCGGAGCTGGCGCGACTGTAGCTGGGTGCGCCACCCGCGGCTGCGGCCGGTGCCCGCCACGGTGGTGCCGCGCCCGGTGCCGCGCCAGGTGCGCCCTTGTCGCGACGGCGAGATCGACAGCCTGTGCGTCGGCCAGGGCACGGACAAGCTCTGCCGCATCGAGGGGTGGAGCTGCTAGCACTACTGCCGGAGATTTCGACGGCAGTAGTGCTAGGGCGGCCGCGGAGCGGACGCCCGCGGGGGTGAATCGGAAACGGAGTTTCCGGCAGTAGTGCCAGAGGGCGCGCGTGCTATCATCGAAGGGCCATGAGAAGACGTGCGCTTGGCGCTTGCTTGGGTTGGCGCGCGCTCGGCGGCGCGCTCGGGGCGCTGCTGGCGAGCTGCGCGCTCGGTGACACCGGTTGCTCGGAGACGAGCGGCGACACGGGGCGTCCGGACGACACGACCAGCAGCACGAGCGGCTGGGGCAGCTCGAGCAGCTCCAGCTCCAGCTCCAGCTCGAGCTCCTCGGGCAAGGGGGGAGACGCCGGAGAGGGCGGCGGCGGGCATGGCGGCGAGGGCGGCGAGGGCGGCGCGGGCGGCCACGGCGGCAGCCCCTTCGTGTGCGGCGACGGCAAGATCGAAGGCTCCGAGGAGTGCGACGACGGCAACGACGAGCCGGACGACGGCTGCTCGCAGTGCATGGTGGATCCGGGCTACCAGTGCTCCTACGAGCCGAGCGAGTGCGCGCTGATCGAGCCCTTGACCATCTCGGAGGATCCCGAGCCGGGCGTCGACATCCCGGACAACGGCTATGACGGCTCGCTCAAGAGCATGGCGTGCGTCGGCATGAAGTTCCCCGACAAGGGGCTGCACTCCACGCAGCAGGTGGTGCTCAAGGTCGCCATCGACCACAGCTTCGTCGGCGATTTGACGATCAAGGTGGTTGCTCCCAACCAGAAGGCATCCACGGTGCTGAGCCGGCCGGGCATGGCGGAGGAGGCCGACGACGGCGCCGACTCCGACATCAACGGCAGCACCGGCAACGGCAGCAACCTCGCCTCCACGCATCCCGTCACGTTCGCCGACGACGCGCCGACGGACGCCGAGACGCTGGGCAAGGATCTCTGGACCTGGCAGGAGGCGTGCAAGGACGACCAGAAGTGCGACTACTTCCCCAACCCCGGTGCGGCGGCCGGCAAGAACCTGGCCGACTTCAAGGGCACCGATCCCGTGGGGATCTGGAAGGTGTGCGCGGGCGATTCGGTCTGGATGTACGGGGGCAAGATCGAGATGGCCGAGCTCACCATCCTGGCCTGGCCGTAGGACACCCACATGCCCTGGGTGCGCGCCCGGCTTCGCGGCCAACTCGTCTACGCCCGCGCCGACGAGCGCGGCGAGCTCGCGAGCGAGTCCGGCCGCGTGGAGATCCGCTACCGGCCCGACGACGGGCGGCTGTACCGGGCGGCGGCGCGCAACCTCGAGCTGCTGGGCCAGGCCCTGCTGCCCGACGCGACCTGTGCCCCGGCCGAGCCCGCCAGGCGACGCAGCGAGGAGCGACCCGCCGCAGCAGCTCCGGCGGGTATCCGGCCCGACGCGGGCGCGCCCCTCAAGCTCGGCGCTGGCACGGCCGATGCCGTGGTTGCCTTCACCGATGGGGCCTGCCAGGGTAATCCCGGTCCGGCTGGCCTCGGCGTGGTGGTGCTCGCCCCCGGCGAGCGCATCGAGCTGAGCGAGTACCTGGGCCGGGGCACCAACAACGTCGCCGAGCTGACGGCCATCCTGCGCGCCGCGGACGAGATCGGCCGCCGGCCGGGGACCATCTTCACCGACAGCAAGTATGCCATCGGCGTCGTGCAGAAGGGCTGGAAGGCCAAGGCCAACCGCGAGATAGTGGCGGACTTGCGCGCCCGGCTCTCGGGCCGCGGCGCCGCGCGTCTGGTATACGTGCCCGGGCACGCCGGCGTGGGCCCCAACGAGCGCGCGGATGAGCTCGCACGCCAGGCCATCCTCCGGCGCGCCTCCAGCCGCGTGGTTCATGCGGACAAGCAGTAGCCACTGGCAGAGCCAACGATGCACAGCCAAGCCCGTCCCCGTCCCGTGGTGCTTTGCGTGCTGGACGGCCTGGGCGAGCGCACCGAAGCCGCGGGCAACGCGGTGCTCCTGGCGCGTACTCCCGAGCTCGACGCGCTGCGCGCGCGCTTCCCGCACACGGCCCTGCGCGCGAGCGGTCCGGAAGTGGGCCTCGCCGAAGGAGCGCCCGGCCGCAGCGACCTCGGCCATCTCACGCTTGGCGCGGGCCGCGCCGTGCCGGCGGTGGGCGGCCGGATCGACGAGGCGGAGCGCGGCCGGCGCCTGGGCGCGAACGACCAGATCGATCTCGCCCTGCGTATCGCTGCCTACGACAACAGCAGGCTGCACCTGCTCGGGCTCGTCTCGGACGGTGGCGTGCACTCGTCCTTCGAGGCGCTGCTCGCCCTCATCGACGCGGCCGACTTCCGCGAGATCCCGGTGGTGGTGCACGCCTTTCTGGACGGTCGCGACTGCCCGCCGCAGAGCGCCATGGGCTACCTGGACCGGCTCGCCCTGCACCTCGAGGGCAAGGGGATCGTCGGCACCGTGGCCGGCCGCCACTACGCCATGGATCGCGGCGGCCACTGGGACCGGACCTATGCGGCCTTTCACGCCATCGTGCGCGACCACGTGCTCGGCCCCGAGGCGCCGCGCGCCGATACGCCCTTCGACGCGGTCTCCCAGGCGTACGCGCAGGGGCTAGCCGACGCCCAGGTGCCGCCGACGCGGATCGGCGACTACCAGGGCATCAGGGGCGACTTCATGTGCGACTTCGCGGCCAGCCGGCCGGAGTGGATCTGGACCGGCGAGGAGATCGGCCTGGCCTTCAACATCCGCGGCGACCGCATGCGGCAGCTCACGAGCATGCTCACGGGCCAGGGGCTCGCGCCGGAGATTGCCCTGGATCTGCTCACCGATCGCGGGAAACCCGTGCTCGCTTTCCCCGAGAGCCACTACTTCTGCCTCACCGAGCCCGGCCCGGGTGTGGCCCTTCCGGTCGCCTTCCCGGCCGAGCCGGTGCGCGCCACGTTGGGCGAGGTGCTGGCCTGGGCCGGGATGAAGCAGCTTCGCCTCTCCGAGACGGAGAAGGCATGCCACGTGACGAGCTTCTTCAGCGGCGGCAGGATCGAGCCCTTCGCCGGGCAAGAAGACCGCATCCTCGCCTCACCCGTGCTCGGCGAAACCTACGCGGAGCACCCGGAGATGAGCGCGCCCGCCCTCGCCGAGGAAGCCAGCCGCGCCGCCGGCACGGGCGCGTTCGACTTCATCTTGGTCACGTTCGCCAACCCGGATGCGGTGGCCCACACGGGCGATCTCTCCGCCACGGTGCGGGCCGTGGAGGCCGTCGATGCGGCCGTGGGGCGGATCGCGCGCGCCGTGCACGCTCGGGGCGGGGCGTTGCTCGTGACGGCGGCCCATGGCAACTGCGAGCGCATGATTGACGTCGCGGGCTCGCCGGATCCGAGCCACACTGCCAGCCCGGTGCCGTTCATCTGCGCTCTCGAGGCGTCCGACCCGACGGCGCTGCTCCAGGGGGGGCAGCTTTGCGACGTGGCTCCCACGATCCTCGCGTTGCTCGGTCTGGAGCCGCCGGCGGCGATGAAGGGCCGGTCGCTGCTGCGACCGCGGGGTGGCTGACGGGGCGCCGGTCGGCGGGGATGAGCCATGGGCGACGCGCCGGCTACCGAGCTACTGGGCGGCTACCGGCTCGGCGCGATCGTCGCGCGAGAGGGGCACACGCTCGTGCGCCGCGGCGAACAGATCGCGAGTGGCCGTCCCGTGCTGATCAAGCTCGCCAGCGACGACCTCGCGACCCCGGCCCGCGTCGCTCTGAACGTGGAGCGAGAGGTCGAGCTGCTGCGCGAGATCGATCATCCGCTCTTGCCGTTCTTGCTCGACGTGGTGCCCACCGAACGCGGCCCGGCGCTCGTGCTGCACGACCTGGGCGGAGTCCGGCTGGAGGAGCTGCTCGGCCGCTCCGGCCGGCTCGATCCCCACGGCGCCGTAGCCATCGCCATCGAGCTCGCGCGGGCGGCGGCAGTGCTGCACCGGCATGGCCGCGTCCTTGCCGAGCTCGGCGCAGGGCGAGTCGAGCTCGGCCCCGCAGGTGGAGTCCGGCTCCACAGCGTGGGCTCGCCCGCCGCCGCGCCGGAGCAGGAGGCCGGGCAGGAGCTCGCCTTGCCTGAGGATCTGGCTCCCGAGCAGGTTCTCGGCGAGCCGGCCGACGAGCGCACCGGTGTCTTCCTGCTGGGCGCGCTGCTCTACCGAATGCTGGCGGGCCCCAAGCCCTTCGTCCGGACGGAGCCGGTCGAGGGGGCGCCGCGCCTGCGCCACGAGTCGGCCCCGCCGCTCGGGCCGGAGGCTCCCGGGCTGAGCCCGGCGCTCGGACGTGTGGTCATGCGGGCCCTGAGCAAGTCACCCTCGGGCCGCTACCCGGACATGCCTGCGCTCGCCGGCGCGTTGACCGGCGCGCTGCGGGCCGAGACCGCGGTGCCGATCGATCTGCTCGTCGTGCAGACGCTCGCCGCGGCCGGGTTTGGCGAGCCGATCGGCATGCCCGCGCCAGAGGGCCTGGCCCGGCCGGCCCGGCCGGCCCGCCGCCTCCCCCGCCGGCTTGCCTTGCCCCTGATCGGGGCGGCGCTCGTGCTCGGCGCGGCGCTCGCGCTTGCCGTGCTCCTGCCCGAGCGCAACGCCACGCAGCGCGCCGGCGCGCTCGGCGTGGCACAGGCGCCGGCCCAGCTTCGCGTTCTTGCGCACCCGTGGGCCGAGATCTACATCGACGGCGAGCTCGTCGACGTGACGCCCATCGGCTACCCGCTGCCGATCGCGCCCGGCCGGCACGAGATCGTCTTCCGGCACCCGAGCGCCCCGCCGGAGCGCCGCACCATCGAGCCCATCAGCGGGCAGAGCCTCGCGCTCGAGGTGACCATGGCGATCCGGCGTCCCGACGGCGGCGTGGTGGCAGCCGACGCGGCGGCCGAGGAGGAGGGGCCGTAGCTCGCCGTTGCCCGCTCCCCATGCTCCAGCAGCGTAGCGCAGGCACGGAGCGCGCGCCAGCCCGCCGCCGTTTGCCGCGATGGCGGCAACATCCTGCCGTTCCATGGTGTGGAGTGGGTGCAGTGCTGCATTTTCAGGACGAAGTTACTGTCTCGTCGTGGGCTCGGATCTGGTGGGTGCCGTCACGATCGAGGAGCTCGCATGATCTCGCGGTAGGCCATCTGATCCTCGTACATGCGCAGGAACACGGCGTGCTTGGCCTCGTGGTAGCGCGCCACCTCGCCGCCAGACGGCGCGATGGTTCGCTCGACGCCGCTCATTGCCGCCATCGCCGCCGGCACCGAAGGCTGCAAGCCGGCCGCCACGGCGCCGACCATGGCGGCGCCGAGCAGCACGGCCTCGGGCTCGCGCGGCAGCACGACCGGGCAGCCGGTCACGTCGGCGTGCTCGCGCAGCAGCAGCTCGCCCTTCGTGCCGCCGCCCGTTGCCACGATGGTGCCGATGCGGTGGCCGTGCCGGTTCATCTGCGCGATGATGTGCCGCGTGCCGTGCGCGAGGGCCTGGACGGTGGCGAGGTAGACAAGCGCCAGGCTGTCGAGCGAGTCGCTCAGCCTCAGGCCGCTGGCCATGCCGCGCAGCGAAGGATCGGCGCGGGGCGAGCGGTTGCCGTGGTGGTAGGGCAAGACGTGCAGCTCGCGCGTGAGAGCCGCGGGGAAGGGCGCCGCGGCGCCGAGCCGCTCGATCCGCTCGCCGAGCAGCGCGTGGACGCTGCGCCCCTCTCGTGCCGCTTGCGCGCCGAGCTCGGCCCCGCGCGCGTGTGAGAAGACCACGTGGTCCAGCAGGGCGCCCGTGGCCGACTGGCCGCCCTCGGTGAGCCACATGCCGGGCACCATGGCCGAGTAGTAGGGGCCCCAGATCCCGGGCACGAACTTCGGTTGGCTGGTGACGGCCATGTGGCAGCTCGAGGTGCCGCAGATGAGGGCCACGCGCTCCTCGAGCCGCTCCGCGCCGAGCGTCTTGCCCCCGCTCGCGCTTCCGAGCACGCCGAGGCCACCGGCGTGGGCGTCGATGAGCGAGACCGCGACCGGGATGCCCGGCCGCAGGCCGAGCTCGGCGGCGGCTGTCGCCGTCGTCGTGCCGGCCCGCTCGCCCACCGGCCGGACGCGCGCGCCGATGCGGACAAAGCCCTCGTCGGCGAGCTCGCCCAGGCCCACGAGACGGAAGAAGTCCTCGCGCCAGCCGCCCGCGTGGGCGAGATACGTCCACTTGCAGGTGGTGGTGCACTCGGAGCGCGCGTCGACCCCCGTGGCGCGGTAGACCAAGAAGTCAGGCAGATCGAGGAAGCGACGCGCGCGCCGCCAGCTCGCGGGCAGGTTCTGGGCGAGCCAGAGGAGCTTCGGCGCCTGCATCTCGGGCGACACCGACCCGCCCACGTAGCGCAGCACCTCGTGGCCGGTGGCGTTGATGCGCGCCGCCTGCTCCGTGGCGCGATGGTCCATCCAGACGATCACGTTCCAGGCGTCATCCCCGCTCGGGCTCACCGTCACCGGCTCGTCGCGTTCGCCCAGGACGGCGAGCGAGCAGGTGGCGTCGAAGCCGATGCCGGCCACGGCCTCGGGCGCGACCGAGGCCGCGGCAAGCGCCTGGCGCACCGCTGCGGCGCAGGCGTGCCAGATGTCGTCGCTCGACTGCTCGACGAAGTCCTCGGCCGGCCGGAGGAGGCGGACGGGCTCGGTGCCCAGACCGAGCATCCGTCCTCTCTCGTCGAACAGGCCGGCACGCGCGCTGGCGGTGCCGACGTCGATCCCCAGCAAGACGCGCGCGGTCATGGCTGCGGGCGAAGCTGGCCCGGCCTATGGCCGGGCGCAAGCGCCCTGGCGGGCCGCGCGCGGTAGCCGCTCAGGCTCTCAGTATCGATCCCGTCCGCCGCCGCCGCCCCGACGGCCACCGCCGCCGCCTCCTCCGCCGGCCGGGCGCTCCTGCGCCTCGTTCACCTTGAGCGCACGGCCGTCGAGCATGGAGCCGTTGAGCTGCGTGATGACGGCGTTGGCGTCCTGCGCCGAGCCCATCGTCACGAACGCGAAGCCGCGCATGCGCCCGCTCTCGCGATCGGTCGGTATGGAGATCTCGCGAACCTGCCCGATGGCCGAGAATGCGGCTTCGAGCGACTCGCGCGTGGTGTCGTAGGAGAGGTTTCCGACGTAGACCCGATTACCCATGGATGCATTGCTTTCACGGCTTCCTGTGCGTCAATTGCGTTCTCGGCCTGCCATTCGAAGAAGCCGTGTGCGGCCGAATGGGGGACGTGCTCGGCGGAGAATCCCGCGGAGCACACGGTGCGTCGTACGGACAGCCGAGCGAGCCGTGGTCCCCCTCGGTGAGGAGGGAAGAGCAAGAGCATCGTGTCGAGGGTCAGTGACGAATCGTGAGCAGCAGAACCCTACGCCATCCACGCATCGTGCGCAAGCGGATTCGTATGCGTTCACGCATTGCGGCGCTAGCAACGACGGCTCGCCGAGTCGGCCGCGATCGCGGGGCAGGGGTGACGCGCCCGAAGGGCGCGTCGGGACCCCAACCCCGTCCCGAAGGGACGGACTTGCGTCCTCGGCCCGGGTCCTCACGTACAGGAGTACGCTGCGGCACACGTCGCCGTAGGCCACGGCCACGTGGTTCGAGAGGTAGTGCGCCATGAGGGAATCGCGCGAGACGCCGAGCCAGGCCGCCATGAACGGCCACTGGCGCGTGGTCCCGCGCCACCAAGCCTCCCGCACCGCTACGGGCAGCTTCACCGCCTCGCCCCGGCCCACGTCCATCCACAGCTCGCCCGCGCGGACGAAGGCGCGCGCCCAGGTGATGGGACCGGGCAGGCTCTCGCCCGCGAAGGTGCCGCCCGGGTGCGGGAAGTAGAGCGCGGGCTGCCGGTACGAGTGCACGCCGCGTAGCGTGCCCGGGTCGTGGTTGAAGGCGTAGGCCGAGCAGGAGCCCGAGTTGAGCAGCACCCAGAGGAAGCGCCCCTCGTGCTCGGCGCCCCAGCGCACGTCGTGGAACATCACGGCCTGGTGCAGGCCCTTGGCGGCGAGGAGCCGCTTGAGCAGCTCCATGGGCAGGGCGTTGCCCTGGTCGGCCTCGGTCGCGCACACGATGGTGTCGCCGTTCGATTCCGGCCGGCAGGCGGAGTTGAGCAGCCCCTCGGCGAAGTCGGAGGGCGGCCGCAGCAGGGTGAGCCCGAGCTGGTACTGCCAGCCCACGAGGTCGGCCCCGTACTCGCGCACGAGATCGAGCACCGCGAGGTAGTCGCGCAGTTGCTCGCGGGTGGCCGTCTCGTCGAAGTCCTCGGAGCCCGGCTCGCGCCAGTGGAACTCGACGCCGCGGTCCCGCACGAAACGGAAGGCGTCCTCGATGCGCGCGCTCGCAATACCCCGGCCGCGCTCGATGAGCCACGCCTGATCGATCTTGTGCTCGGCGAAGCCGTGCCGGGCGAGCAGGAGCGGGCCAAAGTAGCCGTTTAGCATGCCCATGGACGTGTCGCCCAGCATGAGGAGCAAGGGGCGGCGCGCACGCAGGCCGGCAGCGACGGAGCGCGCCGTCGCCGCCGCAGCCGGCGAGATCGGGGCATGGTAGGCAAGGGCGTTCTCGGGATAGCCGATGCGGCCGGTCGTGCACCACTCGCCCAGCCGGCTCATGAAGATCTCGTCGGCGCAGAAGTCGGCCGAGTCGGTCCAGGCGCGCGAGAACGGGCGGCCGAGCATCTCCAGGCACGCACCGGTGTTGAGCAGTCCGACCAGCCCCGGCCACTGCCCGGAGAAGTTGCTGGCGAGCAGCAAGGGGTTGTCCTTGCCGACCACGCCTTCGGTGGTGTGCGGCCCGTAGATCCAGTGCACGCACACGGCCACGAGCGGGTCGTCGATCGGCCGGATCTTGGCGATGGCCTCGTGCGGCTTGGCGATGAAGCCCTCGACGCGATAGCTCTCGCGGCCAAGCCGGCCGAGCGCGCGCTCGAGCTGGACGGTGGCCGCCTCCACGCTGGGTCGGGCAAGCTCGTTCGGGATGGGTCGCCCGTCTCCGGGCCAGAACAACGCGACGCGCTTGGACATGGAGGGGAGTCTAGCCCACCCGCTCCAGCACCGCGCCCGCGCCGAGGCCGCCGGCCGCGCAGATCCCGAGCAGCGCCGTTGCCTTGCCCGTGCGTGCGAGCTCGTTCGCCATGGTGACAGCCATGCGTGCGCCCGTGGCGCCGAAGGGATGGCCCAGGGCAATCGAGCCGCCGTGCACGTTGAGCCGCGCGGGATCGATCTCGCCCACGGCCTCATCGCGGCCCAGGCGCGCCCGCGCGAACGCACGGCTCGCGAGCATCTTGACGCTGCACAGCACCTGGGCGGCGAAGGCTTCGTGCATGTCCACGAGATCCGCGTCACCCAGGCGCAGGCCGGCACGATCGAGGGCCTTGGGCATGGCCAGCGCGGGCGCGAGCAGGAGCTGATCGGCCGGATCGACCGCCGCGTAGGCCCAGCTCCGGAAGGCGGCCCGGGGCGCCAGGCCCAGGGCGCGCGCCTTCTCCTCGCTCAGGAGGAGGGCCGCCGCCGCGCCGTCCGTGAGCGGGCAGGAGTTGCCCGCGGTGAGCGTCCCCTTGCGTGCGAACGCCGGACGCAGGCGCGCGAGCTTCTCCACGCTGGTGTCGCCGCGCACCTGAGCGTCGGCGTGCACCCAGCCCCCGTGCGGCGTCTGCACCGGCGCCACCTCCTCGTCGAAGCGGCCGGAGCGGATGGCCGCCGCGGCGCGCTGGTGCGAGCGCGCGGCGAGCTCGTCCTGGGCCTCGCGGCTGATTTCATTGCGCCGCGCCATCTCCTCGGCCGCCTGGCCCATCACCTGGCCGGTGGTGCGCTCGGCGATCTTGGGAGGCCGCGGCAGAATGGAGCCAAGCGGCATGAGCTTCGAGAAGGCCGCGAGGTAGTCGGCCGGGCCGGGCTTGCCAAAGACCAGCGGGGCCATGGCGTGCACCACCTTCTGGGGCATCTTGAGCTCGCCGTTGCTGGTCGAGTCCGAGCCGCCGGCGATGATGATGTCCGCCTCCCCGCGCTCGATCGCCGCGGCGGCGAGCGTGATGGCCTGAAGCCCCGAGGCGCAGGCGCGCGTCACGGTCATGGCCTCGACCGAGCGAGGCAGCCCGAGATCGAGCACGATCTCCCGGGCCACGTTGGGCGCCAGGCTGGGCAAGATGACTCCGCCCCAGTACACGCCGTCGATCTCGCGCACCGGCACGCCGAAGCGCTCGATGAGCGCCCGCGTCGCGGCGACGCCCAGGGCGATGGTGTCCATCTTCATGAAGTCGCCGAAGGCGCGCACGAACGGCGTGCGCGCCCCGCCCACGATCACGGCCCGGCGCCGGTGCTCGTGATGGGGTACGGCCCGGCTCGCCCCGCTCGCGGCGGGGACGGGGGCGGCGCTCGGCACTGACCGCTCCGCTCGGGCCCCGCGCTTCCTCGGCCGGCTCGCGCCGCCCGCCTCGGCAGGGGCCGGCGTCTTGCGCGCCGTGCGATCCGGTCGTTTGCGGCCGGGCGCTCGCTTCTCATCGCTCGTCGCCATGGCTCATGCTCCGATCAGCGCGCCACCGCAGACGCGCAGCACGCACCCCGTGAGACCCGCGGCGCCCGGGCTGGCCAAGAAGGTGACGGCCTCGCCCACATCCTGGGGCACGCCACCCTGGCTCAGGCTGCTCAGCCGCCGTCCCGCCTCGCGGATCACGAGGGGAATGGCCGCCGTGAGTCTGGTCTCGATGAGCCCGGGGGCGATGGCATTGACCGTGATGCCCCGGGCCGCGAGCCGGGGAGCCAGGTGTTGCACCAGGCCGATAAGACCCGACTTGGAGGCGGCGTAGCCCGTCTGTCCGACGTTCCCGGCGGTGCCGGCCACCGAGGACATGCAGATGATGCGGCCGAAATCGCACAGGGGCCCCTCGACGAGCGCGGCGTTCAGGCGCGCGAGCGCGGCGAGGTTCACGTCGAGCACCTGGTCCCAGCTCTCGGCCTTCATGTTGGCGAGCAGTTTGTCGCGCGTGATGCCGGCGTTGTGCACGATCACGTGGACGCCGCCCTTCTTTCCCAGCACCTCGGTCACGATGGCGGGCGCATCGGGCGACGAGATGTCGCACAGCAGGACCTGTCCCGAGACCTCGCGCGCCACCTGGGAGAGCGGGCCGTCGTCGGCCGGCCGGTCGAGGCACACGACGTGGGCACCCTCGGCTGCCAGGAGCTTGGCCGTGGCCGCGCCGATCCCCCGGGCCGCGCCCGTGACCAGGGCCACCTTGCCGTCGAGCACGTGCGTGAAGGGCACGGCGGCCGGCATCCTGGCGGTCTTGGTAAGCTCGATCACCTGGCCCGTGATGAAGGCCGAGCGCGCCGAGAGCAAGAAGCGCAGCGGCCCGGCCACGCGCTCCTCGGCGCCCGGTGCCACGACGAGGAGTTGCGCGGTCGCGCCCTTGCGGCCGATCTCCTTGGCGAGAGAGCGCACGAAGCCGCTCAGGCCTTGCTGCGCCGCCGCGGCCTCGGGGCTTTTCTGGGCCGCGGCCGGCCGGCCGAGCACCACGGCGCGGCCCGAGCGCGGGAGCTTGTTCGCCCACGGATGGAAGAAGTCGTACAGGGCGCGCAGCGCGGCGGGCGAGTCCACGCCCGAGGCGTCGAAGACGAGCGCGTCGAAGCGCAGCCCCTCTCCCTGCTCGGCATCGACCAGGCGGGGTGGCCGGCCGTGGGCCTCGCCGGCCTCGCGGTACGCCGCGGCGTCCACGTCGCCCCACAGAAGCGGATTCGCGCCGGCGCCGGCCAGCGCCGCGGCAATGGCCGGGCCCAGGGTGGCGCCGGCCGCGGCGCCGACTAGGACGCCGCGGTCGTGCAGCGGCCGCTCCTCCCAGGGGCCGGCGGCGCGCTTGAGCTTCTCGGGAAGCGGGATGGGCAGGCCCAGGCTCTTGATGAGCTTGCGGGCCCGCGGGTTCTGTCCGAGACTAACCAGCATGTCGCTCATGGTGTTCTCCGTCTACTCGTGGCTCGCCGCCGTGGCGGCCGGCGGCGTGCGCAGCTCCAGCTTCCCCTCGAGATAGGCGCGCCCGCCGGGCGCGTCGCCCACGTACACGAGGCCCCCGTCCGCCAGGTACAGGCCCACCTTGGCGGGCAGCACGAGCGGCCGAGTGAACTTGACGTCGAAGGCGGCGATGGCGTTCACGTCGCCCGACAGGACGTTGCGCACCACGCCCTCCATGGCCCGGGCCATGGTCGAGAAGCCGTGCAGGATGGCGCCGCGGAAGCCGAACGCCCGGGCGTACGGGGCCAGCCAGTGCACCGGGTTGATGTCGCCCGTCAGAAGCGCGAAGTCGCGGCCCGCGCGCGGGCCTATCCTCCAGAAGGCCAGCTCCTTGGCCGCCGTGGGCACGCGCGCCGGCTCCTTCTTCTCGCTCTTCGCGCCGCCATCGTCCTTTCTCGGCAGCGGCACGAGCGCGTACAGGTGCCCGACCACGGCCTCGGGCTGCTCCTTCGTGCCCGTGATGGTGCGCGCGTGGAAGATGGCGCGCCGGCCGTTGTCGTCGATGCTCTCCAGCCGGGTGCGCACGAGCCAGGGCCGGTCGGCGGGCAGCGGCGCATTGAGCTCCAGGCGGCAGCCGGCGTTCAGGGCCTTGTGCAGCTCGTACGGCAGCGCGGCTAGAGCCCGCGCCGCCTGGGCGTAGCCCCATTGCGGGTACATGTGCCCGGGCACGCGGCCGCGGTAGCTCGCGGGCTCGGCGCCCACGTGCTTGATGTAGCTGCGGACCAGATCCTTGGGGGGGGGAGACATGGTCCGCACGATCTCCGGCCCGGGCAAGGGCGGGGCGGGCGGCCTGCGGCCGGTCTGGTGCCGCCACAGGGCGACGGTGGCCGTCCGGCCGAGCGCGGCGATGACGGGAAGTTGGTGGACGAGGAAGCGACGGGGAATGGCCATTTTTGAAGCCGTTGGCTGTTAGCTGTTAGCTGTTGGCTGTTGGCCCAGCGCCGCGAGCAAGCGGGTGCCGGTCGTGGTGATGAGCTCGTAGAGGTACCGGCAGCGGGGCTCGGCGCGCTCCAGGTA
Source organism: Deltaproteobacteria bacterium (assembly GCA_016209145.1). Classification (GTDB taxonomy): domain Bacteria; phylum Myxococcota_A; class Polyangia; order Polyangiales; family Polyangiaceae; genus JACQWT01. Next base: position 23,315 of record JACQWT010000043.1, read on the forward strand.
ACGCTCGCATGCTTCGCGCCGATCCGGGTGGCGCCGGGCTTGCGCCCAGAGCAGCTCGATGATGGCCTCGTCCGCGAGCAGGCGCGTGAGATGCTCGGCGTGGAGCAGCGCGTAGGCGAAGTCGCGCTTGGGGTCCCAGCTCTTGAGGAAGGCGGCCGGCCACTGTGCCAAGGGGCGGCCCGGCAGCGAGCGCAGCTTGTCCGCTGCGGTGTGGGCCATGAGGTGGCTCTGCGCGCCGAGCGAGAGGAGTTGCACGCGTGCCAGGCGCCGCTCCAGAGGGTCGCGGGCCGACAGGGCCCGCCAGCGCGCCTGCGCTTGGCGCCGCACGAAGGCTTGCGGGTTCTTCATGACGGCGCCCAGTGTGTCCTTCATGGCCATCAGCGCCTGGATCTGGCTCGTGCCCTCGTAGATGGGCATGACCAGGGCGTCGCGCAGGAGCTTCTCCGCGCCGAACTCCTTGCTGTAGCCGTTGCCGCCGTGGATCTGGAGTGAGCGGCCGCTCATCTGCACGGCCTTCTCCGCGCCGAGGAACTTGACGAGCGGCGTCACGCGCCTGGCCTGGCGGGCATGAAACGCGGCGCGCTTCTCCAGACGCTTGCGCTCCAGCTCATCCTGCGGCGGGAGGTGTCGCAGGCGCAGGGCGAGCTTCTGGCCCAGCTCCTCGTGCATGGCGCCGTGCATCGCCAGGGCGCGCAGGCCCTGGATGTCGCAGCTCATCTCGTCGAGCCAGTCGGCGATGATCTCGTGCTTGTCGATGGTCTTGCCCATGCTCGGCCGCTCGGCGGCGTAGGCGCGCGCCAGGCGCCAGGCCACCTCGCACAGGCCGAGGCACTCGAAGCCCACGGCGAGCCGGGCGCTGTTCATCAGGCGCAGCATGTGCTGGAAGCCCTCGCCGCGCTTGCCGATGAGCTCGGCCGGGGCGCGGTCGAAGCTGAGCGAAGCCGTGACCGAGCCGTGGTGGCCGAGCTTCTCCTCGAGCCGATCGATGGTGACAAAGCGCTTGCGCCGGCCCGACTCGTCCTGCGCGTAGGCCGGCACGAGGAACAGCGACAGGCCCTTCAAGCCGGCAAGCGGGTTCGCGGCGTCCCCTGTCTTCTCGGTGCGTGCGATGACGAAGTGGTACTTGGCGTGCCCGGAGGTGATGAAGATCTTCTGGCCGCTGACGTACCACTTGCCCTGCTCGTCCTGCTCGCCCACGGCCTTCAAGGCGGCCATGTCGCTGCCCGCGTCCGGCTCGGTGATGTCCATCGAGCCCCAGGCATCGCCGCGCAAGATCTCGGCAATGGGCTCGGCGAAGCGCGTGCGCACGATCCGGCCCGTGCTCCGATCGATCTCCGAGCTGCCCTCGAACAGCGAGTAAGTCAGCATGGCCATGGCCATGCCGCCGTGGAAGCCGTGGTGGGCGAGGATGGCCACGTCGGCCCGGCCGATGAGCTCCGCCGTCACGAAGTACATGAGCATGGGGCAGTTCATGCCGCCGAGCTCCCGCGGCATGCACATGCCGTGCAGCTCCAGGCCTTTGATCTTCTCGAAGACGGCGCCCAACGCGGCGGGCACGACCGGCTCGCCGCCCACCAGGCGCACGCCCTCGCGGTCGATCTTGGCCACCTGGGGAGCGATCTCGCTCGCCACGAACTCGCCCACCATCTCGGCGACCTCGCGGTAGTAAGCCACGGCGTCGGCCGCGCTCTTGAAGCCGTCCTCGGAGCGCGGGCCGAGCTCCGTTGCCTCTACGAGGGCCTCCCAGTCGATGCCGCGCTCGAAGTAGTAGAGAAGATCGTCGTTGTCCTTGAAGTAGTTCTCGCTCATGGGCGTTGTTCTCCGGCGGGTGTCTCGGCGCCTGGTGCCGCCTGTTCCGGCCGCGGCGGCGGCGGGCGGCTCCCGACCTCGACATGCGGGTGGCGGAACAGGGCCTGGCGCGCCACGCGCACGAGCTCCCGCACATGGCGCTGCTCCGGCCGCTCGTCGCTCCGTCCGGCCGGCAGGAGCGCGCCCGCGAGGCTGGCCGCGCCCGCCACGCCGCTGACGACCATGCCGACGACGTGCACGACGTAGGCTTCGGGATCGACCTCGTCGTGGATCTGGCCGTGGCGCTGCCCCGTGCGGATGTAGTCGGCCACCACGCGCACCCACGGGGCCACGTGCCGCGCGAGCTGGCGGCGCATCTGCGCCGGCCGATCGAGGATCTCGCGCAGCAAGAGCCGCGCCCGATCCGGATCCTCGGCGAAGAAGCCGGTCATCTCGTGCATGACCGCCTCGAAGCGGCGCTCGCCGCTCGCGGCGGCCATGAGCAGCCGCGGCAGCACCTCGTTCCAGCGCTCCAGCACCTCGCCCAGCACGGCCTTGAGCAGGGCTTCCTTCGTGGAGAAGTGATAGAGCAGCGAGGGCTTGCGGATCCCGACCGCGTCGGCGATCTGTCGCAGCGACGTGCCGTCGAAGCCGCGCGCGGCGAAGAGCTTCGTCGCGGCGCGCAAGATCTCGGAGCGGGCGTCCATGCCGTGCCTACCAGGCGAACGGTGGATGTCTACCGTCCGGTAGGGAGCGCGTCAAGAGAATTTGGCGCGGCGCGTCATGCGGGCGCGGGCTCATGGCCGCGCCGTGTCACGGCCCGTGACAACTGAGCCCACCTGCGCTGACCGAATCGTGACCGGATCGTGACCGCCGCTTGCTGCCCTTTTGCCCTATTAAATCGGGCATGAAGGTGCTGCTCGTCTACCCCGAAATCCCCCCGACCTACTGGGGCTTCCAGCACGCGCTGAGGCTCGCCGGCAAGGCATCTTCGCTGCCGCCCCACGGGCTCATCAGCGTGGCCGCACTGCTGCCCGCGCACTGGGAGCTGCGGCTTGTCGATGCCAACGTTCGGCCGCTCGACGACGGCGATCTCGGGTGGGCCGACCTCGTGCTCGTGAGCGGCATGCAGATCCAGAAGCACGCCCTGCTCGACGTCGTGCGGCGCTCCCGAGCGGCAGGCCGCCGCGTGGTCGTCGGCGGGCCGGCGGCCACGGTCGAGCCTGAGGCCTTTGCCGAGGCCGACTGCGTCTTCCGGGGCGAGGCCGAGCAGCGGATCGAGACGCTCGTGCGGGCCATCGAGTCGGGCGCACCGTTGCCCGCCGTGCTGGGTCCACCCGAGGGCCGCCCGGCCATGGCGGCGGTGCCGGTGCCCCGCTTCGATCTGCTCGAGCTCGGCCGCTACGCCTCGGTCAGCATCCAGTTCTCGCGCGGCTGCCCCCACCGCTGCGAGTTCTGCGACGTGATCGAGCTGTTCGGCCGGCGCCCGCGCGTGAAATCGTCCGAGCAGGTGCTGGACGAGATGGCCGTCCTGTACGCGCGCGGCTACCGCGGCTCGGTATTCGTCGTCGACGACAACTTCATCGGGCACAAGCCGGCCGCGCGGGAGCTGCTCGCTCGTCTCGAAGGGTGGCAGGAGGGGCACGGCCGGCCCTTCGATCTGTACACCGAGGCGAGCCTCGAGCTCGCGTCCGATCCCGAGCTCGTGCGCGCCATGGTCCGGGCCGGGTTCTCCTGCGTCTTCCTCGGCATCGAGACCCCGTCGGCGCAGGCGCTGCGCGAGGCGGGAAAGCGGCAGAACCTGCGCACCGATCTCGCCCAGGCCGTGCGCCGGCTCACGGCCGCCGGGCTGGAGGTGTACGGCGGCTTCATCGTGGGCTTCGACAGCGACGATGCGAGCGTGTTCGAGCAGCAGTGGAACTTCATCTCGAGCCTGCCCATGCCCCTCGCCATGGTCGGCGTCCTCACCGCGCCGCCGGGCACGGCCCTGTGGCAGCGGCTCCGGCGCGAGGGGCGGCTGCGGCAGGGCTCGACCGGCGACCAGTTCGGCCGGCCGAACTTCGTGCCGCGTATGGACGAGGGTGCCCTGCTCAGGGGCTACCGCGCCCTGCTCGCGCGCCTGTACGAGCCGGAGGCGTACTTCCGGCGCTGCGAGCGCTACCTCGCCGAGGTCGGTTCGGCCCGCCCCGGCCGCGGCGTGCGGCGCCGCGAGGATCTCGCCACGCTGCTCCGAGCCATGTGGCACCTGGGCATCGTCGGCCGGCAACGGGCGTGCTTCTGGCGCCTGCTCGGCCGTTCGCTCCGCCGCTCACCGCGCCTGCTGCCCTGGGCTGTCGCCAGCTCGATCCGGGGCGAGCACCTCATCCGCTACACGCGCGAGGACGTGCTGCCCCGGCTCGATCGCGCCCTCGCGGAGCTGGGCCGGGCACCGGCGCAGGCCGAAGGTATGAGTAGTCAGTGCTTGCCGCTCGGATCGGAGAGCAACGCATTGACGCGGCCGCGTCCCGGACCCACCGCGAGCTTCGCCTCCGATCCGGCCACGAACCGGCCCGGCGGTGCGAGCCAACGCCCGAGCGTTGAGACCAGCCAGGCCACGATGTAGTCCCTTCAAGAGAATGTCTTTGCAGTTCCAGGAAAGACTTGCTGGTCAGGGCGAACGGGGTTGGGGCCCCGTTCGCGGGGTCTGGGGCGAAGCCCCAGCGTGAAATCCCCTCACTGCCGGTGGTCCCCGGTGACGGGATGACGGGCGGGCCCGTTCACGGCGACGAGGTGGCGGTGGGCGAGGTGCCCGAGCGGGGGGCTGAAAGCCCTGGCTCGCATGACCGCATGATGGCATGATCCGATTGATGGATTCCTGCACGCAGATCAAGGTCGTTGGAAAGAGTGGCCAGATCTCGCTCGGCAAGCGGTACGCCGGCAAGCCGCTCCGCGCCGAGTACCGCGCCGACGGCGTCGTCGTGCTCACGCCGGTGGCCTTGGTCCCCGAGGCCCAGCTCTGGACCCTGGCGGAGCCGCACCGGACACGGATCGCCGAGGGCATGGCATGGGCCGCCCTGAACCCGCCGGCCGAGACCGACCTGGATGCCTTGCTCCGGCGGACGCGCTCGCGGCGGAGGAACAGCCGTGCCGCTCGGTAGGAGGATCGTGCTCGATCTCAACTCGCCGGCGTTTCTCGATGTCTTCCTGCGACTCGGCCCGGCCGACCTGGCGCAAGTCGCCACGACGCTCGACCGCCTCCGCCGGCTCGACTGGCCCGCGCTCTACCGGCACGCCGGCTTCCGCTGGGAGGCCGTCGACCACGTCCCGACACCAACTGGCGCGAAGGCCCATTCGGTTCGGCTCAGCCGCAAGATCCGCGCGATCGGCTACCGCGACGGTGACTACCTGCGGCTCGTGTCGCTGCACCCGGACCACGACTCGGCCTACGGGCGGTGAGCGCCGCGCGGCACGGTCGGCAGAGCGGGTTGCCTATGCCTGGCACCCGGCGCCCGGATCGGGGTAGTAGTAGGGGGCAGGGCTCGGGTCATCACAGGGAGCAGGCACATGGCAGATCGCATCGCCGCGCGGTGCGCCATTGCGGCGCTGGGGCTGGTACTGGGCGGGTGCACGGACGAGACCGACGCGCTCGGGCCGGGCAAGCCGGCCAAAGAGGAGCCGCTGCCCGGCGCGGCGCTCTCGCTCGTCGCGCCCCAGAAGACGCTCACCGCGACGGCCGAGCAGGCCGTGGCCCTCGCGCCAACGTGGCTCGCGCCCGACCTGCGCGCCAACCTCGTCGTGCTCGAGCCGGAGCTGCAGGATAGTCTCGCGGCGCTGCTCACCGGGCTGGAGGAACCGCGCGCGCGCGACGAGGTGGCCTTCTGCCTGGCGCACATCTCGCCCACGCACCTCGCTTCGGCCCAGTTCCGCCCGCAGCTCATCGTCGACAACGTGGCCTCGCTGCTCAAGATCGATGGGGCCATCGCCTACGCCGACATCGTGGACCACGCCGATGCCACGAACGAGGGCAACTACTACTCCACCATCCGCTACCGGACGTCGCCCGACGGCGAGAGCGTGGTCGAGCGAGAGCTCGATCGGGACATCTACTACTGGTACGTGGTCTTCCCCACGATCGAGGACGAGCGGCCGGCGTACATCAACCCCAAGAACGGCAAGGCGGCCGATCCGCCGGTCGGGCGCTTCTGGCGCGACTACCTCTTCTGGGACGCGGACGAAGGCTACCAGCCGCTAGCGGCGTACCTGGCGGGACAGGATCTGCTCTGGAAGGGCCGCGCCTACAACAAGGACGACAACGGCGCGATTGGCGACATCATCCAGTGGGTCCAGGACGTGATGGTGTTCGGCTCCGACCAGGAGCGGCCGGTGCAGCCCGTGCGGATCTACGCCAAGCACCTCGGCCGCTGCGGCGAGCACGGCGATCTGACGAGCGCGGCGGCGCGCGCTGCCCTCATTCCCAGCCTCAACGTCAGCGCCTGGGCCAACGACCACGTCTGGAACGAGTTCTGGGACGGCCGCTGGATCCAGTGGGAGCCGGTCAACACCTATGTCGAGCACTATTACTACTACGCCGACAAGGACAAGAACTACTACCGCAACGGCCTGGGCGTGGACAACGATTGCGACGGCGAAGTGGACGAGAACAGCGAGCTCGCCCAGCCCGAGGCCGACACCGACCAGGACGACGTCAGCCGCGGGGCGGGCGATTGCGACGACACCGACGCGAGCGTTCATCCCGGCGCGGCCGAAGTGCCCAACGGCAAGGACGACGACTGCGACGGGGAGGCGGACGAGGGAGCGGGCAAGGCGGACGCCGACGGCGACGGGTACGGCATTGCCGCCGGCGACTGCAACGACTGGGACGCGGCCATCCATCCCGGCGCGCCCGAGAAGATCGACGGCAAGGACAACGACTGCAACGGCGTCGCGGACCAGGGCACGGCCGACGCCGACGCCGACCAGGACGGCAAGAGCATCGCTCAGGGGGACTGCAACGACCACGACGCCGCGATCCACCCGGGCGCGGCCGAGATCGCCGACGGCAAGGACAACGATTGCGACGGCGCGGCCGACGAGGGCGCGAGCGAGGCCGACGGCGACGGCGACGGCTACAGCATTGCCGAGGGCGATTGCAACGACCGCAGCAAGGATACGCACCCGGAGGCCGACGAGGTATGGCCGTCGAACAACCGCAATTTCGCGGTGTCGGCGTGGCGGGGCGACGGCAAGGTCTGGACGGTGACCGAGCGCTATGCCGGCACCTTCACGCTGGACGTGCACGTGACCGACGCGAACGGCGCCCCCGTGGACGGCGCCATGGTCCTCATCGCCGGCTACAGCACGGTCTATCCGGACAACCCGGGGGTGGCTCCGGCCACCTGGGCGGCGACCGACGGCCAGGGCCGCGCCCGGTTCGAGCTGGGCGAGGCCAACAAGTACTACGGCCGGGTCGAGTCGGCGCTGGGGAGCTTCCCCAGCGCGAAGGACAAGGTCACGTCCCTGTTCGACGATCCGGTCAAGGGCGAGAAGCGCTCTTGGGAGGTGAAGCTGGGCGGCGCGGTGGGCGGCCGGCAGGTCGATGTCGTTCCCGCCGCGGGCGAGAGCCCGTGGTTGCTCGACATCGACTACGACTTCGAGCCCGGGTTCACCACGGGCACGAACTTCTTCACCAAGGCGCAGTTCCGCGAGCGCACCAGGGGCGGGGCCGACATCTACATCGTGGACGAGGCGGGCCTGGCGAAGCTGCGCGCGGGCGAGCCGACCGACGCCACGAGCGCCCTGCCGGACGCCGGCGCCGGCAGCTTCGTGCTCGGCGTGCCGGCGGCGGGCGCTCCCTGGTACGTGGTGGCCGCGGCGCGGCCCTCGCTCGCCGGCGTGGTGGGCGGCTGGCTGCGGGTGGACGCGCTCTGGGGTGGCCATTCCGTGGCGACGCAGCAGATCGCGGCGCCGCTCGTGGCCGGCGATCTTCTGGCCATCAAGTTCGAACCGCTGGCGCCGGCCGCGCCGTAGGCCCACCCCGACGCGCCTCGCGCGTCACCCCAGCACATCGACGAGCCGCGCCACGGGGCGAACCTGCACCGTGCGCTCGGGACCGAGCCGGATCTCGATCGGGGCATGCTGGGGATTGGCGCTCATGAGCTTGAGCCGGCGCTGCCGGCCGATCTCCTCGACCCGGACCCGCTTGACGCTGTACGCGCCGCCCGTCTCCGGATCGTCGAGGCCACGATGCTCGAGCAGCATCACCGCGCCATCTTCCAGAGCGTCCGTCGCGGCGAAAAGGCAATAGGCGCCGTCGGGAATGAGCGGCTCCATCGAGCGGCCGCTTGCCCGCGCCACGAACATCCCGCGCCGCAGCCGCCGCTCGGTCTGCGGAACCACGTACGCCGCCGCCTCGACCGCGCTCGGCGCCCCCGCCCGGCCCGCCGCGGCACGCAGCGAGAGCAGGGGTACGCACCGGGAAGCGCCGTCGGAGAAACGCGCCAGCCGGAACGGCGGGCCGATCGGCACCGGCTCCGCCGCGGCGGCACGCGGCGGCCGACCGGGACGGACCTGCATCTCGCGGGGAGGCTCGATCAGTGCCGCCAGGGGCACCTCGAGCTCGCGGGCCAGCCGCAGCATGGTCTTCAAGGTGAGGTTCTGCAGGCCGCGCTCGATGCGCTGGTAGTACTTGGGGGCCACGCCCAGGCGCACGGCGAAGCTCTCCTGGGTGTGGCCCCGGGCGCGCCGCAACTCGGCGACGCGCCGCCCGACCTGCCTGATCGTGGCCCGCTCCTCGTCCACGCCCGCAGCTTCGGCCGGCCGGCTTGGCGCGAACACTCCTGCCCAGGGTTCCCATTGGCCGGCCGCCGCCCGCAGCCACTCCTCTCCCGGCGAGCGCGCGCACAACCCCCGGCTGGGGTACGTCGAATTCGGCAGGGGATCCCTCAGGCGGCTGGAGCGAAGAACCCCCGCGCCACGAGCTCCCCCCATGAGCACCCCCGCGCATGCCCGCAAAGACACGCCCGACGTGCCGGAAGCCGGCCCCGTGCCGGGGTCGGCCTATGGGCAAAGTCTGGAAGCGGTCCAGACAAACGCCGGACAAGGAGGGCAAGCACACTGCATCATGGCACAGTCCTGCGGGCTTGCAAGGCATACGGGGTCCCCGCGCCTGCCGCCGAGGGCTTCACAAAGACAACTTCACAGAGTACCCTTTTGCCGTGTCCGGGGCGAAAGCAGTGGGCGGTGGGCGTGGCCGGGCGCCGGGAGCGCGGCCGGCGGAGCAGGCAGCGCGTGGCGGAGCCGAGCGCCGCGTGCTGGGCCGGCCGATCGAGCAGGCCGAGAGCTTCATGGCCGAGGTGGCAGCGCTGTTCGCCGAGGGCGCCGCGCGCGAGGCGCAGGGCTTCGTGCGCCTGCGGCAGCTCGAGGCGGAGCTCGCCCAGGCCGAAGCCGGCGGGCGCGAGCTTGGCCCCGGCCTGGCTGCGGCGCAGCGCCGCGCCGCCGCCGCCGCCGAGGAGCTTGCCGCGATCCAGCAGGCCGGCCCCGGACCGGCCGAGCGGCGCTTCCCCGTGCTCGTCGGAGCGGGAGTGTTCGGCCCGTGCGTGCTCTTGGCGGTGCTCGCGGTCGCGGGCTTGCCGGGCACGGGCTTCCTGCTCGGCGTTGCGGGTTTTGCGGCGTGCGTCGTGGTGGCCGTGGTCCAGCGCAACGCCGAGCGCGCGGCCCGCGCGAGCCGGCAGCGCGAGGCCGCGGGGCGGAGCGCGGAGGCGCACGCGCAGTGCACCGCCGCGAGCCAGAAGATCGAGCAGGCGCGCGGGCGCCAGGCCACCCTCACGAAGGAGCGCGAGCGCGTCCGTCCCCAGCGGCGGCTCAAGGTGGTCGGCCGCGTGCACGTGCCCGTGACCGTGGTCGAGCTCGCCGGCTATCCGATCGTCGTGGACCGCTCGGGCGCGAGCCCTGCGGTGGCGCTGCGGCTGCCCGACCTCGCCGCCAGCCCGGCCGTGCTGGAGCGCGTGGAGCGGGCCGTCGCGCGGGCCAAGGCCAGGCCCGTGCTGCTCGAGCCGCGCGGCGCGGAGCCGAGCGAGCTCGGCGCTCTGCACGGCGAGGAGCGCGAGCTGCAAGAGGCGCTGGCGAGCTTCTCCGAGATGCTGGCCGGCACGCCCACGGTCGAGGTCAGCCTGCCGGTGCTCGCCAAGGGCTCGGGGCTGGTGCGCTACCTCGAGGCGCACCAGGAGCACGCCGCGCCGGCCGACGCCCCCGCCCTGCTGCTGCGCGCCCGCTCCGACGACGCCGCGGCCATGGCGCGCGTCTCGGAGGTGGCGGCGCGGCTGCGCGGCTTCGGCCGCAAGATCGACGCGGCGGTGCGCGGCGCGCACCAGGGCCTGCGCGAGGTGCTCGACGCCTACCGTGATTTACGCGCGGACGCGCTGCAAGAGCTGCACGCCAAGCTCCACGAGGTGCTCTTCCGCACCGATCTCGCCTACGTCGTCTACCACTGCCCCAAGTGCAACCGCGTGCCCGCTTACCTCTTTCGCCGCGTCGGCATCGACGAGCAGGCCGCGCACGAGATGGACCCGGAGACGCTGCTTCGCGCCCTGCAGGAGGAGTCCGAGACCCGCGAGCGGCTTGCCGCCGATCCGCAGCTCCTCACGGAGCTGGGGCAGTCGTGGAGCGCCCTGCGCGGTCTCGATGCGGGCATCACCGCGCTGCGGCCGCAGGCGGGCGGCGGCGCGCCGGCCGATGCCGGCCTGGTCGCGGTCCACGCGGGAGAGTCGCGCCTTCGCGCCATGCAGGCCCAGCGCGCGCGGGCGCTGGAGCAGTTTCGCGCCTGCCTGCGCAAGGCCGTGACGGGCAACGCCCGGCCGCTGCTCGACCTGTCGACGCAGGCCCGCCTGCTGCTCGATCCGGACACCGGCGCCTGGTCGTGCGCTCTGTGCCGCACGAGCTTCGACGATCCGGAGGCGGCGCGCCTGGGCCGGATGCTCAAGGTCAAGAGCGAGCTGCTCATGCCCATGTGGAACCACCTCTGGACGGAGAAGGACGACTTCCGCAAGTCGGAGCTGTTCCGCACGAACGAGCAGATCCAGCGCTTCATCGAGAAGGAGGTCGCGGCGCTGCGCGAGGTGAGCGAGCAGTACCGGGCGGACATGCGGCCGGTGCGCGAGAACCTCATCCTGTCCACCACGGACGCGGCAACCAAGCGCGAGCAACTCGAGGCGACCGTGCAGAGCCTGGTGGCCCTCGGGGCGATGCCCGCCGAGCAGGCCGAGCAGTCGGTCGGACGCATCGCCGCCCTGACGGGCGGCGACCTAGCCGCCTTCCGCCGGCACGCCGAGCTGCGGGAGACCGTCCTGAACCAGATCCCGCAGGCGGTGCTGGGCCTGAGGCTCCCGGCGCTCGATCCGCTGGACGTGCTCTTGACCCCTGAGGCGCTGTTCCGCGAGGCGCAGGCGCAGGAGCGGCTGCGCCTGGCCGAACCGGGCAGTGCGGGAGCGGAGCGATGAGCAACGGCGGCGTCACCGAGAGCCAGGTGCACGCCATCGTGCGCGGCTACGTGGAGCCGGTCGCGCGGCAGGTGGGCGCGCTGGAGGAGGAGATGGGACACGTCGGCAGGGCCGTCGAGCACATGAGCGACAGGCTGGCGGAGGGCTTCAACAAGCTGCTCGGCGAGGGGCACTCGCTGCGCGAGCTGACGCGCGAGATTGGCGTGGGCACTAGCGCCCAGCTCACTAGTCTGCGCGGCGAGAGCGCCAGCGGCTTCGCGTCCGTGACCGGGGGGCTGGCGGTGGTGGACGCACAGGTGAAGCAAGTCGACGAGAGCGTCGAGGAAACGACGAGCGCGGTGGAGCAGATGACGAGCGCCGTCGTGCAGATGGAGGTCATCCGGCTGCTCAACGAGGCCAAGGGCCCGATCGAGCGGGCCAAGGGCTTCGTGCAGGAGATCGATCAGCGCTTCGCCAAGGCAATCGAGAACGTCGCCTTCGTCCAGGCCCAGTACGACGAGCTTCTGGCCAAGGTGACGGCCGAGTACGACCGCAAGCTGCGGACCATCGGCGAGCACATCTTCCGGATCTACGAGCAGGACTTCCGGGAGCGGGCCGAGATCCCGATGACGACCCCCGCGGAGGCGCATCTGGATCTGGCGCTGGCGGTCGACGAGCGCTGGCTCAAGGCGCGCTCGGACGGCTTGGAGACGAACCTGGCCGAGCTCGGCGAGGCCGTGCTGGAGCCCCTGCTGCGGGCCCACGCCGAGTTCGAGGACGCGCTGGCGGGGCAGCTTGCCTGCCAGGCGCCGGTCGTGCAGGGGGAGCTCGCGCTGCCCGCGGCCGTGCGCGTCGTCGTGGAGGACGGCGTCGAGCGGCTCCAGGTCGTGGCGGGAAGCCGCATCGAGCCCGTCGCGCGACCGCAGGCAGACGCCGCGGGGCCGCCCTTCCGCTTCGCACGCGCCGCCGCGGCCGAGGAGATCGCCGCCCTGGTCGAGCGCCGCGCGCCGGCGATCCTCGAGGCGCTCGGCCTTGCCACGAAGGCCCTCGGGCCTGCCGGGATCGAGGCGCTCAAGCAGGAGCTGGCGAAGATGGCGGAGCAGGGCCTGCTCGAAAAGACGCTCCTGCCGGGCTACGCCGACTACCTCGACGCCTTCGGCCTGGAGGTGGTCACGGACGCGGAGGTCACGCAGCGATGAGCGAGCGGCGGGACGGAGACCGCGTGGTCGTGACCGGCTACAGCGCCGGGAGCCACTTCCCGCGCACGCAGGCCGAGACGCAGCAGCGCTTCGAGGCCAACGGGCTGTCGCCCGAAGGGCCCTTCTACATCGACGGCTCGGTCTACGGACGCGACCTGCGCCTGCGCGGGCCGGGCACGGTGGCCGGCCCCGTGCTCGGCCGGGGCGACGTGACGCTCGACCACGACGGCAAGGGCGTGCAGCGGCTCCTGGGCGGCGTGCACGCCAACGGCAACCTCGTGGCGCTGAGCCGCGGGGCCGGGCTGCGCCGCTCGCTCGTCGCGGCCGTCGACGCCGCCAAGTACGTGGTGCGCGGCGACGCCGGCGGCGAGCACGTCTCGCTCCAGAATGCCGTAGTGCTGGGCAACGTGCACGGCGGGCAGATCCAGCTCGTGCACTGCATCATCTTCGGGCAGGTGCTCGCCAAGGAGGCCGTGGTCGTCACGGCGAGCACGCTGCTCGGCTACGGTGCGCCCCGCGTCACGTTTCTCGGGCCCTGCGCCGTGCTGTTCGCGTCGGGCGTGAGCGACGCCCGCCCCGAGCTCGGCCCCTGGCGAGACGGCGACGGCCAGAGCTGGGAGCCCGACGTGCGGCTCCACCCCGTGCTGCGCGCCGCCGGCTACGGCGCGCTGACCAATCGGCCCTGGGAGATCGAGGGAGCGGCCGGGCGGCTGTGCCCGGCCGACTGGGTGCGCATCGACGCCGAGAGGCCGGTGCGCAAGATCCGCGACGGCCGGATGGTGGAGAGCATCGAGCCGGTCGAGCGCTACGTGCTCTCCATTGCGGGCCGGGTGCTCAACCTTCGCCCCATCGCCGAGCAGATCGAGCACGTCTCGTGGATGCTGCGCACGGCGCTGGAGCTCGATCACTACCACCCCAACACCCAACAGGAGATCCGGCGCCGCTGGGCCGAGCGCTGCACCGCCGACGAGCGGCAAGTGCTCGAGCTCGCCACGCAGCTCGAGGCGGGCGGGCCGGCGCCCCTGGCGGCAGCGGGGTCCAAGGCGTGACGGCCCGGCGGCGGGGCGGCGAGGGCGGCTAACATGGGCCTGTTCGGTTTCGTCAAGAAGTCGGTCTCGGATCTGTACGTCGCGCGTCCCGACGCCGCGGCGCAGCTCCTCGTGTGGCGCTACCCGGATCAGAGCATCCCCAATGGCGCCAAGCTCACGGTGCGCGCCGACGAGACCGTGCTCTTCTTCAAGGAGGGGCGAGTGTTGGGGGAGCTGCCGCCCGGCACGCACCAGCTCGAGACCAAGCACCTGCCCTTTCTCGGCGACCTCTTGGTTTCGCCGCTGACCGGCGACAACCACTTCCTGACCGAGCTGTTCTTCGTGCGTCGCACCGAGCACCTGCACCAGGTGCCCCACGACGTGCAGCAGCACGGGCCCCGGCCGCTCGGCAAGTTCAGCGACGTGGCGTCCCGGCACGTCGTGGGCCTCTACTTCGTGGCCCGCGTTGGGCTGCGCGTGACCGACGCCACGCGGCTCATCCTCGCGCTGGGCGGCGTGCAGGAGGGGGCCGCGGACCAGGTGGCCGCCTTCCTCGATGCGCGCCTGTCCTCGCTCGCGGCGGCCGAGGTGGGCAAGCTCGTGGCCTCCGAGCCCATCATGCAGGTCGCTTCAAACCAGTACAGCGAGGAGCTCGGGCAGCGGCTGGTGGAGCGGGCGCGGCCGGCGTTTGCGCCCGACGGGCTCGAGATCACGCGGTTCCTGGAGCTGGAGCTTCACCTGGATCGCGAGTCCGAGGAGGCGCTGCGCGACTTCGGGCGCAAGATGGCCGAGCTCAGCGTGCAGCGCGAGGGGGCCGAGGTCGCGGCCCAGCCCGGCTTCGCCCAGTACCATCTCGTCCAGGGGCAGCGGGCGGCGATGGAAGGGGCCGCCGCGGGCATGGCGCAGCACGGCCTGCCGCTCCTCGGCCTGGGGCTCGGCGCGGCGCCGCTCGGCGGCGTGCTGCCGCTGGGCGGCATGCCAGCCGCGTCGCTGGCTCCGTTCGGCGCTGCGCCTGCTCCCGCGCGCCTGCCGGCCCCGCCGCGCGCGGCCGCGGCGCGCTGGTATCTGCGCTCGTCCTCGGGGATCGAGGGACCCTACGGCGCGCGCCAGCTCGTGCTGCGCGCGCGCGCCTGCAAGCTCGAGGCGGCCTCGGCCCTGGTGCGCCAGCAGGGCGCCGAGGACTGGATAGGCGCCGACGAGGACCAGGATCTTGCGGCCGAGTTCCGGCGCCGCGCCGCAGGCGAGACGACCCCCACGCCCACGCCCGCCGCCCTGGCGGCGCGCTCCGAGCGGGACGGTTTCGAGCGCGCGCTCGGCGTGGCGGCGGCCGACGGGGTGCTCACGGCCGACGAGCTGGGGCTTCTGGCCGACATGGCCGCGTCGATCGGGCTCGCCCCCTGCGCCGAGGACGCCCAGCGCTACGTCCTGTCGCGCGCGCGAGCCCTGGGCTGCCGCATCCCCGCCGAGACGGCCCCGGGCACGCTGGCGGCCGGCGCGCCCACCGCAGCGGCGCCGCTGGCCGCGCCCGGCGCCGAGCCGGTCGGCCCCTCCGGCACGCCCGCGCCACCGGCGGGCGAGAGTGCGGCCGACCTGGAGCGGCAGCTCGATCAGCTCGGCGAACGGCTGGCCGAAGGCAAGATCGGCGAGGAGACGTACCACAAGCTAGCCGCGCGGCTGGAGGCGCGGCTGGCGCGGGCAAGAGGGGCATAGGCGCTCGCCAAAAACCCCACGATGGCAACGACGGCGGCCGATCCATCTGCGCGGGCCGGCGCGGCGCCTCGGCCGCCGGGCGATTGCCTGCTTTGTGCCTATGGGCAAGAGGGGGCTGAGCGGGCGCACGCCAGGCGCGCCGCGACACCTGTCCGTTCACTGCCGCTTGGCGGCACGCTGCGCAACCCAGGAGCGATCCCGGGTCGAATCACACAAAGCGTGTGATTCGACGGTCGATCGCCGACCGTTCGCCATCCGAATCACACGTTTTGTGTGATTCACCGGTCGAACGGTCGCACGAGGGAACCCTCGCGCCGCGGGGGTGCGGCATTCGTGGATCAGTGCGGCGCGGCGGCCGGCAGCGCGCCGATGAGCGGGACGAGCCGGCCGCCCGCCAGCCGTTCGAGATCCCCTGGATCGGCGTTGCGGCCCGAGGCGAGCGTGCGCACGACCCGCGCGGCGAGCCCCGAGCGCTCCCGGTGGGAGGCGTACCAGCTCTCGATGCGGCGCCGCTCGCTCTCATCCGGCTCGGCCTCGAGGTCGAGAGTCACGACGGGGCCGGAACATTCGACCGTGGCCGCCCCCAAGGCGCGCAGCCACAGATCGAGCATCGCGTTCTTGTGGTCGCGCTCCACGCCGGGGCGCTCCTTGACCAGTGCGGCGAGCGCGGAGCGGATCGATGCCTCCTCGTCGTGCAGGTGGGCGCTCCAGTCCCGCCGCAGATCGCCAAGCGTGCGCTCGGCGCTTTCGGATGCCTCGGCGTCCCGGGCGAGCAGGGCGAGGCGTAGGCGAAAGCCGTGCTCCTCGGTCCAGGGCACGAGCCCGCTTCCGGCGCCGCGCAGCCCCGGCGCGACGTCCTGCACCATGGAGGCGTCGCGATCCGCGGGCACGAGCTTCAGCTCCCGCAGCTCGGAGAGCCGCATCTGCTCGAAGACCAGGTCGAGCGCCGCGGCGACCGAGGCGGCGCCCGGCAGATCGCCCGAGCCCACGGCCGCCTTGACCCAAGAGTAGCCCGCCAGCGGCGCGCCAAGCTCGCCGAGGGCCCCGGCGGCCGCGCCCGGCTCGGATGCCGGCCGGTCGTAGGCGCGCACCAACTCGTCCACGGCCGCGAGCTCGCCCGCGAGCCAGTGCCCCTCGACGAAGGCCAGCGACGGCGCCTCGCCGCCGCACTGCCCGGCCGCCTCAGGCGGCGCGCGGCAGCCTCCGGCGTGCTCGCCCCAGCTCCGCTCGGCCAGCGGCGGATCGAGATCGGGCAGCGCCCGGCCCGCCGCCGGGAAAATCCGCGCCTGCGCCGGCCTCTCGCCACCGGCCCCGAGCGAGACGACGAAGAAGGAGCTGTCCTTGCCCAGCCCGGCCCGCGCCAGGTTTCGGCCGCAGCGCAGCGCGAGCTGTGTGGCCGCGAGCCGCGGCCCGAGCGCCCGGGCGAGAGGCCGTAGGTCTACCTCGCCCGGGTCGGGGCCCACGTTCATGAGCGCGCGGTAGACATCGCTGCCGTCGCCGGCGCAAGCCGCCTCGGAGAGCAGCGACCAGAGCGCCGCCTCGGGCAGGCTTGCCGCGTCCCGGTGCGAAGGCAGGGCTGCCTGTGTGACCAGCGCCGCCCGCTGCATGGCGCACGTGCTCCGGGGCAGCCGCGCCGCTTCGTACGGCACGAGCGGCTCGCGGCCGAGCAGGCGGACCCCGACCAGCACTGCCGCGGCGACCGCCGCGACGGCCACGAGAGCGATGGCCGCCGCGACACGCACGCGCGGCACGCGCCGCGGCTGCGCCCGCCCCGGCCCGCGTGCCGGCGCCGCCGCCACCTTCTTGGCCGGGGTGCGAGAGGCGGGAGCGAGTGCGGGTACATCGAGGACGGTATCGGCGACAGCCGCGGCCACGGCTTCGGCGCACACAATCGTCGATCCCGGCGGGGTGTCGGCCGCAAGAGCCGGTGCCGGCTCGTCCGGCGGCGCGGCAGCAGCGGCCCCCGGTGCCGGCTCGTCCGGCGGCGTCGTCTCGGCGAGCAGCTCCGCGAGCGGCACCCACGGCTCGCTGCCCTGCGCCCTGGCGCGCGCCTGCGGCGGCAGCTTGCCGGAGGCGAGGGCTCTGCGGATCTGGTCGATCGTGACCGGCCCGACCACGCGCTCCTCGTCGATCGCGACCTCGTAGCGGACGGCGTCGTCCATCCCCGCCACTCTAGCGTCAAGGGAACTATGACGGGAGGTGTTACCTCGGAAATGGCGTCGGTGTCGAATGATGAGCAATTCGTCGGCGCCTAGAGCGAGGGCGGCCGTGACGAGGCAGGCCGCCGGCGAATTGCGGCGTTGAACAAGCCCGAAGCGGCGGGGCGCGGGGCGGGCCAGGTTAGGACCACCGGCACGAGCGTTGCTTCTTAAGAAGGGGATTTCGCGGCGGTGGCGCGGGTGGTAGGCACACACCAGCCGGGCCGCCAACGAGGGGGCCTACGGCGCCGCGACGGTATTCCCGAAGTCGGTTGCGAGCGCCGTCGGTGCCCGTAGGAACCGTCGCCTCGTGGCTGTCGTCCAAAGCCCTCCAGCCGCCAGCGTGGCAGGAGGGTCGGGTGGGCACCGGCTCGTCCGCGTGGCCGAGGCTTTCAGTCTAGCATGCTTCGCAACAGGCAAGAACCCCCGCCGCGGAGCGGCTTAGTTCAACGCGCGCTTTTCGTGCACTCGGGTGCCGACCTCGCCCAGGTCGCCATGCGAACGCGCGCTTCTCGTGCACTCGGGTGCCGACCTCCGGCGATCGCCGCGCCTGGCGCGGGCCCTTGGCCTTGGCGCGCCACGTGCAAGGCGGAGGTCGAGCAGGCGGCCCAGGACGCGTACGCGGCGTGCCAGGCGGTGCACCACGGGCGCCGCCTCTTTGGACGTACCAGCCGACCCAGCAACCGTTCACGCATTTCGGCGCCAGCAACGACGGCTCGCCAGGCGGCCGTGATCGCGGCTTTCGTCCTCGGCCCGGCTCCTCACGTACAGGAGTACGCTCCGGGCCGGGCCTCCGGGCGCGCTCGCGCTGACGGCCGCCTGGCTGAAGTTGTCATGGCGCAGCCGAGGGCCAGCGAGGGAGCGGGGCAGCCGCCAGGATCCCGGCGGGTCGGGCACATGTATCGGGTGCGCCGGCCCCGACGGGTGGGGCGCCTCATCCGCGAGGATCTCCTCCGGCGGCGCCTGCAGCAGGAGCGCGAGCGTGGCGGTCAGGGTCCGGCTGCGCATTGAGCCGCTCAAGGGCAGCGGCGGTGCGGTCGTCGAGGCTGTCGCGCTCGTCAACTCAGGCTACGAGGCGGAGGACGAGGAGTGCGCGCTTCCCGTGGGCCTGGCCGAGCGCCTGGGCCTGTGGCCTCCGCCCGCGGACGCGCGTCGGGCCGAGTACCGCGGCTTCACCGGGTCGGCCGTGCTGCACGAGGTTCCGGCCGCGGCGCGCGTGAGCGTGCTGGCGGGGGATCGCGAAGGAGCGAGCGCGGTCACGCGCGTCGTGCTCTCGACGACCGATGACGAGGTGCTGGTGAGCGACTTCCTCGGCGGCGCGCTCGGTCTCGTGCTCGTCGACATCCGCACGGGGATCTGGCGCTTCAGCGACGATGCGGGCGACGTCTGCCGCCGGACCGAGGCCCCTCAGCGCTGGTAGCTGGAGTACCCGTTCACGGCATTTGCGAGCCAGCAAGGACGGCTCGCCGAGTCGACGGCGATCGCGGCTTACGTCCTCGGCCCGGCTCCTCACGTACAGGAGTACGCTCCGGGCCGGGCCTCCGGGCGCGCTCGCGCTCGCCGCCGCCTGACGAGCCGGCTGGGAGAATGCGTGAACGCTTACTAGGAGTGTGTCGGAGAAAGCGTGCTCGAAATGGTCCAAGTTATCGAAATCGCTCACTTTACTCTGACGCTGGAACCGAACAATTCCGCGCACTTAGTTTTTTCTCCGACAGACTCCTAGCTGGAGCCGGCCGGGTCCCAGCGCAGCCGCAGCCAAGGGCCCTCCTCGGTCGTGCCCTCCTCCGGCCCTGAGCCCGGCCTGGCGAGTTGCCGGGGCGGCTCGAGGCGGCCGGCTACCTGACGCACCGGAGCCCGATCTTCGCGCTCCTCGACTCCGGCTTCTCCGCGCCCCGCTTCGACGTCCGGATCCACCGCCCGCCAGCCACCGACCAGTCCCCGCCCCGGAAGACCTTCATGCCGGTGCTCTGCCCCGGGCCGGCCGGATCTGTCGCCGCCGCCGCCGTGTACCCGACCGTGTCGTACCAGTCCGCCACCCACTCCCCGACGTTGCCGGCCATGTCGAGCGCGCCGGCCGGCGAGGCGCCGTTCGGGTACGCCCCCACCGGGCACGTCCCCTCCGAGAGCAGCCGCTTCCAGCACACGCGCTCGGCCGGATGGTCCGCTCCCCACGGGAAGATCCGTCCGTCGCCACCGCGGGCCGCCATCTCCCACTCGGCTTCCGTCGGCAGGCGTCTGCCCGCCCACTTGCAGTACGCACGAGCCTGCTCCCACGTCACGCAGTTGATCGGATGGGCGTCCTTGTCGGCCGCTGCACCATTGCAGCCCTTGCCGGCGTGCGCCGCGGTGCAGCCCCCGGCCTCGACGCACCGGCGATACGCCGCAACCGTGACCTCGGTGCGATCGAGCGAGAAGCCCGTCACGGTCACCGCGTGGGTCGGCTTCTCGTCATCCATGCACTGCTTGTCGCTCGGAGCGCAGCCCATCGTGAACGTGCCGCCCGGCACGGCCACGGCATCGGCCGCGGAGCCCGCGGCTGCCGCTGCGCCGGTGGCCGTGGCCGCAGCCGTGGTTCGGGCGGCCGCCGTGCCTGCCGTCCCAGCCGCCGCACCTGGGCGAGCCGATCCACCACGCGCTTCCACGCATTGCCCCGACTCGCAGACGCGGTCGTCCTTGCAGTCGGTGTCCCGGGTGCAGCCCCCTTCCGAGGAGCCGCCGCCGCGGTCGCAGGCGGCCAGCAGGGCGGCCGCGAGAAGCAGCGGGACACAGCAACTTGGACGGTTCGACCAGACATCAGCAAAGGCCATCTCGCTCCACCTCCCATTGTCCCCGCCGGCCCCCTTGCTCACCCGCTCGATGACGAACCGGACCTTGCCCGTCGCCTTGCCGATGGCCACGCGCTTGTGCACGCCGCGGTCGCTCGCACGCTCGAAGGTGACGACGTCCGAGCCGCCGTCCCACTCCACCCGGAGCTTGCTCACGACGTGGGATAGCTCCCACATGTCGCCGCTGTCGCCGCGGATGCGAGCCGCCGTGGGCGAGTTGAAGGCCCAGCCGCCCGTGACCTCGACGGCGCTGACCGTGAAGCCCGGCTCGATCTCGGCCTCGATCCACTCGCCCGTGCCGTCGCCGGGCTTGCCTTCGCACCAGGCCGTCTGCTCGTCCTTGTCGAAGGCGCGGTCAGGGGGGTTGGAGGAGAGCTGGCTGGAGGCGCGCGCTCCCTTGAGCGCCCGGAGGGTCTGATCCGGCTCGCCGCCCGAGGGCGCGGCCGCCTGGGGAGGCGGCAGGGGGCGGTAGACCACGTAGTTCGGAAACAGCCGGTCGGGCTGCTTGTCGAGCGCGTGCGTGAAGTCCTGCTTGCGCTCGTCCGAGGCGAACATCGCCCCGGCGCCGCGGCGGCCGTTGCGGTCGATGAAGACCACGACCTGGCCGTCGGAGAAGCCATGGTCGCGCAGCTTGGTCTCGACGTAGCTGCCCGCGCCGTCGCCGCCGTCGCCGCAGCCTTGCGCCGTGGCCACGAGCAGGAAGTAGCCGCAGGCGTCTCCCGGCTGGCACACGGCTCCCGGCGCCATCTTGCGCACCGGGCCGAAGCGCGGGCCAATGGGCGGCCGGCCTTCCGCGCAGTCCGGATCTGGAGGGAAGGGCGACGCAGCGACCGTGGTCGCCGTGGACGCGGCTGTGGGCGCAGCAGAAGCTGCAGCGGCAGCCGTGGGTGCACCTGTCGCGGCCGTCGCGGGCGACGCCGGCAGCGGGCGAATCGGGACGTCGTCGTCCGCCGCCTTCTCCTTGTTGCAGGCTACGGCCGCCACGCTGGCGGCCAGCACCAGGGCCCCGATTCTCGTCTTGCTCATGCTCTCCTCACCAGTTGCTCAGCACCTGCGGTGGCGGATCGACCACCCGTAGCTCCACGCGCCGGTTCTTCGCGCGCCCGCTCGGCAAGTCGTTGCTGGCGATCGGCCGGTACTCGCCGAACCAGGCGACCCGCAGCCGCGTCCGGTCGATGCCCTCGCGCAGCGCGAGGTGATCGAGGACACTCTTCACCCTGTCGCGCGAGAGCAGCATGTTCGCCTGATCGTCGCCCTCGCTGTCGGTGTGCCCCTCGACGGAGAGCACGCGCAGCGCAGCGGGCTGCTCCCGCATCACGCTGGCGATGTCCCGCAGCAGGCCGTAGGAGGCGGGCGAGATGACCGCGCTGCCAATGCCGAACTGGATCGCGGCGTCGATCTCGACCCCGCGCGCCGTGAGCCGCGCCTGGCCATAGCGCCTCGGGCAGCCGAGGCGGTCGGGCGTGACGCCCTCGCGCAGGCCGGCCTCGTTGCGGCAGCGGTCGACGCGGTCGGCCACGCCGTCCATGTCGCGGTCCGGGCAGCCGCTCTCCCGCGCATACACGGAGAACACGCCTGCCTCCCCCGGGCAGGCGTCCTCGCGGTCGACCACGCCGTCGCGGTCGGAGTCCTTGCCGATGGCAAAGGCGAAGAAGATCCGCTCGCCCTCCTGCGCCACAAGCCGCAGCGGCATGCGGAAGCTCTTGCCCGCCAGCCGTCCGCCCAACATGGCCTCGATGAGCCGGCCGTCGTCTCCCGCCGTGGGCTGGAACACCTGTACCCAGCCGCGGTACGTCCCCTCCATCGGCCTCTTGGTCGGGGGCGAGAAGATGTTCTCGACGTTCTGCGCCGGGCAGTTGGTGCCCGAGCCGAAGTCGCCCAGGCAGTCCACGTCGAGCTCCAACCCCGCCCGGCCCCCCTGCCGGTTCCGGAAGAAGACGTGCACCCCGTCCGGGCCGATGACGTGCAGATCGAGATCGTCGCCCGTCTTCCAGGCGAGCGTCCACTGCAGGGCGCCGCTCCGGTAGCCGCAGCCGATGTCGTACAGGCCGTCGCAGTCGTTGTCGATGGCGTCGAAGCACACGTCCGCGCCCTCGGGCGCGCACTCGGTGCTGAAGGCGCTCCGCGCCACCGGGTCACCGTGCACCACGCCTTCGAACTCCTGCTGGTCGGCCTCCCGGCGGGCGGCTGCCTCGGCAGCAACGCGCGCCTGCTCTTCGGCCCGTTGTCGCGCCTCGATCTCGGCCAGCTTGCGCGCCGCTTCCTCGTGTCGCTGGCGCCTGCCTTCTGCCACGGCCTTGGCGTACGGCTCGATGCTCACCTCGCCCAGGACGTCCCCGACGGTCACGAGGGCAGCCGCGTCGCCGGGCACGTTTGCGATCTTGATTGTGGCTTTCTTCGACGCATCCACGTCTGCCACATCGGGCAGCTCGAAGCGCACCGTGCCGTCCGGCGCCACCGTCGCGGTGGAGCGCTCCAGGGCGGGCCATGCCTCGATCGCGAGTTCCAGCCCCTCCGGGCTGCCCGTGCCGCAGGCGACCGGGGTCTCGATCTTGCGCAGGCTGTCGTACTTCGCCGAGTCCTTGCTCGTCGTCTCGGTCGCGCGAGCGAGGCCGGCGACGGCGCCGGCGGCGATCCCGAGACCGCCGATCCCAAATCCGAGCATGGGAAACGCCATGAGCTGGCCCGCCGTTTCGTCGGGGATACTCCCGGCGAAGTAGAACAACGTGGCGGCTGAGCCTCCCATGACCCCGAGCCCCAGCACGAGCCAGGTGACGTTGCCGGCCACATTGGATTCCGTGGTCGTCGTCTCCCTCGTCCGAAGCTCCTGCCTGACCTCGCGGGCGCAGGTGCTGGCCCAGGCGAGCTTGCCCTCGAGCGCGCGACCGTCCGAGCCCCACGACCAGCTCGCCTGAACCGTCGGATCGGACAGCACGGGGCGGAGCCTGGTCGTGGCCGGGCCGGCAGGTACCTCGGCGGTTGTGGTCTCGGTGTGCGTGCACCCGGCCGCAAGCACGAGCAGCAGGCAGGTCGCCCCTACCCCGCGTAGCAACTCTCGATCGCCCCAGTCCATGCCGAGGGCGGCATCCTACCGGCCGGGTTTCCCCAAAGCAACTCTAAAGGAAGGCGTTTCGCCCCTTGCCTATCGCACCTCGAGCACCGTGCGGATCACCTCGATCCGCTCGCACAGCGGCCAGGCCCCCGTCTTGAGCGCGGCGTCCGCGTCCTTGGCGAGGCGCTCGGCCTGGCAGCGGTTGCGCGCGATGGCGGCGAGGATCCGCTTGTTGTTTTTCAGGGCCTCGACGAGCCGCACGCCCTTGTAGTCGGGCTTGGCGCGCAGGATCTTCTGCACGTCGGGGTGGTCGTAGGTGTCGGGCACGTGCGCCCCGACGAACATGAGCTGCACGAAGAGATCCGCGCTGCAGCCGGTGTCGAGCTGCGAGCCGCAGGGGACCTGGTCCTCGGCGCCTCCGGCCGCCGCGGAGACACTGGCGGCGGCAGGGGTGGCGGCCGGGCTGGCGGCCGGGCTGGCGGCCGGCGGGGGAGCCGCCGGCGGCCGCGCCGCGAGGGGCTCGCAGCGGCCGAGCACGCACACGCGTTCGCCCTTGCAGTCGATGTCCTTGGTGCATCCCGGCCGCGGCTCGGCGTTGCCGCCCTGGTCGCACGCGCCCAGAACAACCGTAGCGAGCGCAAGGCAGCAGGTCGCCTGCCGCCGCCAAAGACAGCGCCTATGTTCCTGCTTCGTCATCTGTTCTCTCCTTCTTGCTTGGCCAGGGCGAGACCTGACACCTGAGACCTCCCGCACCGGCCTACCGGTAGGCGAAGGCGGCTGGATCGAAGCGCAGCACCCGCTTTACCCGGCCGCGCTCGTCCACGACCTCGGCGCGCTTCGGTGCCGCTCCAGCGAGCCTCAAGTCGAGCGCGGGATCCAGGACGTTGTGCGTGACGCGGTCGACGACCACAGTGTCCTCGAACTCGAGCAGTCGCTCGATCTTCCCGCGCTCGGCCGAAAGCACGACCACACGGGTGGTCGCCCCGATGTCGCCGTTGCAGTCTGGCGCCGTCACGCTCCTCACGATGGCGTCGTCCAGAGCAGGGGCATGCACCGGCTCAAAGCGCACGTCGAAGGACCCATCGGCCACACAGGACTCGACGGCGGCGTCGTGGCGCCCGAGCACCGCAAGTCCGGCCCCGGTCGGGTCCAACCACGCCAGGAAGTGGGTCTCGGCCGAGCCCGGCTGCCCGTCGGGCGCGGCCGACGCGAAGGTCAAGTGCACGACCCGATCGAGATCCGCGTCGCGGTCGAGCTGCTTGACGTAGAGCTCCGCGCGCGTGAGCCGCGCTTCTGCCGGCGATGGGAGCTGCGCGGCGTCGAAGCCGAGCCGGCCGAGCAGCCCACAGCCCGCGGCCACGTCCGAGGCGCTGCGGATGGAAGCGAGCGCCACCTCCAGCTCGGCCGGGTCGGGCACGCCCGGCGACGCCAGGGCAGGGGGCGGCGGTGCGACCGGCTCGGCCGGCCCGCCCAGCCCGGTTTCCGGCGCGGGCGCCGGCGCGCCGGGAGCCGGGGCAGATCCCTGCGCGGGGGAGGGCACATGCCCTTCGCCGGAAACAGCGGGCGCAGTGCCTGCAGGGATACCGCCCTGGCCAGGCTTGGCAGTGACCTGGCTCGCCGGCTCACCGGGCGCCGCCTGCGGCGGCGCGATCGGCGCCCGGGGCTCGGCCTCGCCGGACGGCCCCTGGCCAACCGGAGCGCGCGGGCCTGCTCCGGCCTGGCAGGCGGCAAGCGCGGCCAGCATCAACGTCATCCACTTCCCTGTCATGGTCATGGTCTCCTCCGTCCGGCCGAGGCACCGCACGAGGGCTCGCCTAGTGGCACGCCGGGTTGGCTGCCAGTGAATCGGCGGCCTGCTTGCAGGCCGAGGCCCAGGCTGCCTTCGTCTCGGCGGGGACGTCGGCCCTCATGTACGACTCGCGGGCACTCTTGAGGGCCTGGCCCATCGCCGCCTTGCCTGGCTCGGGAGTGTTCTTCACGCACTTCTCGAGCACGCCCAGGTAGTCGTCGCACTCCTTGATGCCGGTACTTCGCCCCGGGCCGGCCACCGGCAGTGCCGGTGCCCTTCCGGGCGGGGAAGCTCCTCGCTCGCCGCTCGCGAAGCGGTCGCGGGGATCGCTGCACGCGGTCGCAACGAGGATGGCCAAGGGCACCAGGCCCCGCAGCGCCCGCCGCGCAGCCAGCCCTGCCGGCAACCCGTCCCTCACCGGTACCTCCACGCGCTCGGGTCGAACCGGAGGCGCCGGAGGCGCTTCGTGGCCCCGCTCGGGTCGCTCGTGATGACTCTCGCCTCCTTGGGGAAGCCTTCGCCCCATTCGAGGGACTCAAGAACGAGAGAGCTCGTCAGCCAGTCGAGCAACACATCCAGTCGCTGGCGCCCCACAGACAGCACCCGCACGCCGTTGCTGTCGATGTGCGAGCAGTTGTATTGCCACGAGATCACCGCGTCATCGTACTGCGCGTCGTGGACACGCTCGAACGACACGTCCGCCTCTCCCGGCAGCATGCAGCCCTCATTTGAGAGGTCCAAGACATGCACGCCAATGCGACGCAGCCCTGTCGGGCCTGAATCGTACCATATCAGACAGAGCAGGCGGACCCCGCCCCCCTGGTCCTCGCCAACCTCGACCAACAGCTCCACGACCGATTCCTCTTCGGCATCTCGGTCCATGTTCCGCGGGGTTCGCTTCCCTTGGGCGCCACCTTCTGCGGCCGATGACAACCGTGCCAGATCCTTCGCGGGCACGCCGAAGGCTTTCAACAGTGTCGACAACGTCGGTAGATCCGCGCTCGACACGGCGGCGATCGCTCGGTCGAGCGTACGCGCATCGACCAAGCCGAGGTCGGCGGGCAGGGGCTCGGCCGCCGTCGGCGTCGGCGTTGCGGGCGTCGGCTCAACGGCGCTGGCGGAGCCCAGTCGCGGCGGCGAAGGTGAGCCCGCGTCGCCGGCAGCGCCGCCTGGCCACCTGTTCGCAGGCGCCGCCGAGTCAGGCACAGAACTCCCGGCCAACGCCGCCTCGCGCCGCGGCCCAGCCTCGCTGCCCGGGGACGGTGATGTTGCTGGTCCCCCTACGCCCGCAGACGGCGGCTGACGGTCGGCCGGCGATACGGCCGGGGTTCCCACGCCTGGCCCGCTCACCTGCTGTGCACACGCGACCTCATCAAGCAGGGCTGCCGCGACCAGCAGCCCCAGGCCCAGCCTCGTTCCGGCGCTCATACTCCGCCTCCCTGCCTTCCCGAGCCCTTTCGCGCGGGCCACGGCCGCCAGCGCCAGGGCCGGTGCAACCCGCCAACACCGTCGGTCCTGGTCGATCGTCCTCGCATCCTCCGTTCCGCTGCCAGCCCGGGCCGAAGCGCCTCACCGCGCACCGTCCCTGGCGCACCTGAACCCCACCGCCGCGTGGCGGACGCCGGGGGCGAAAGCAGGCCGGTAGGTCGTCCGCAGGTACTTGGCGTCGTAGTCGCTCCAGCCTCCCCCGCGGTACACGCGGGCCGACCCGGCCGCCGGGCCCTTGGGGTCACGGTCGGGCGACCTCCCGTAGTAGGTTGGGCTCTGCCAATCCGACACCCACTCCCAGACGTTGCCGAGCATATCCATCGCGCCAAAGGGCGACCTGCCATCGGGGAAGCTGCCGACCGGCGCCGTGCCCGCAAAGCCGTCGCTGTCCTGGTAAAGCATGCCCCACGGCCTGCCCCTTCTCACGAGCTCGCCCTGGCACGACGAGTCGCAGGCATTGAGCAGTCTCGGCCCAGGCTTCTCGCTGCCCCACGGCAGCTTCCGGCTGTCGCCGCCGCGGGCGGAGTATTCCCACTCCGCCTCGGTTGGCAGTCGCTTGCCGGCCCACTGGCAGCACGCCTCGGCCATCGGGTAGTCGACGCAGTTCATGGGATGCCTCTCGCGGCCAGGCTTCTGCCAGTTGCAGTAGGGGCTCCAGAGCTTCGCCTCGTCCTCGGCGATGTCCTTCCAGATCACGTAGTCACCAGCTCCGCACCGTCCGTCGTCGACACACTTCTTGTACAACTCGACGGTAACCTCGAACTTGTCGATGAAGAACGGCGACAACGCAACCCGGTGGACGGGGTCCTCGCCGAGCCGCTTGACGGCAGATCCCATGTCGAAGGAGCCGCCCGGGATAGCCACCATCGTACCGGTGCGCTCGTCGGCGATCTCCTGCGCGGTTTCGCCGGCCGCCGCTCGCGTCGTGGCCGACGCCACTGGGGCGGGCGCGGTGCGCCGTGCCGCTGCGGTCAGGCTCGCAGGTCGGATGGGGATGTCGTCGTCGGGGGGCCTCTCCTTGGTGCAGGCCACCGGCGCTGGCGACAGACACAGCGCCAAGACAAGCCACCTGGGGTACCGCTCTACGTCGGTCATCTCCCGTGCCCTCCATGGATCCAAGAGCCTTTGCCGCCGCTCATGGCGCATGTACCGACAGTAGGCTTGGCAGCTACCGGGGAACCTGTTGAAGCACCAGGTCTCGCCCGAGCGGGCGTTGCATCCATCCGCAGCAGGGAGGCGCCGGCAGTCCTCGTTGCTGAGGGCCATGCACTGCGTCCAGCCTGCGCGGCTCTCGTGGCCGGCGCCTGCTCGCCCGTCTGCTGGGGGGCGGCCCAGCCGGAACCCGTCTGCATGCTTGGGCGGCAGGAGGCAGTGGCGAGGCAGGCCGCAAGCGCGGCCAGCATCAACGTCGCCCACTTCCCTGTCATGGTCATGGTCTTCTCCGTCCGGCCGAGGCACCGCACGACGGCTCGCCTACTGGCACGCCGTCAGCCCAGCCATGCCCTGCTTGCAGCCCTCCGCCATCGCCTGCTTGGCCGCATCGTTCGGCGCCGCGGCAATCGACTTCTTTATGGTTTCAACGGCTTGCTCGAGAGCTGCCTTCGATGCCTCGGGCATCCCCTTGCAGTCCTTGAGCTTCTGGAAGTACTCGTCGCACTCCTTGATGCCGGTACTTCGCCCCGGGCTGGCCACCGGCAGTGCCGGGGCTTTCTCGGCCGGGGAGGATCCTGGCTCGCCGCTCGCGAAGCGGTCGCGGGGGTCGTGGCAGCCGGCCGCAACGAGGACGGCAAGCAGGGCGAGATGGCGTGCGCCCACGGCAATCATGGCTCCTGGTAGGGAGGAGCCGTCGCCTCGTCCGGCGGCGGAGCAACGCCGAGGAAGCGCCCGCGGATCCTCGCGAGCGCCGGTGCTCCCACGGCCGCCCACATGCCCACGGCCACGAACACGCCGAGCAGCACAACGACGCTCTGGTCGAGCCAGGCGATCGCGGCGAGCGCGGGCGACGCGAGCAGCGCGCCCGGGTCGAAGGGACTGAAGACGAGCGGCGGGCCGCTGCCCTGAAGCCACAGCGGCACGACGAGCAGGCCGTAGGCCGCGATGGGCAAGGCGAGCAGCGAGCGCCAGAAGAACACCAGGCCGAGCAGCGCGAAGAGCAGGATCCGCTGCAGCGCCGCCGGATCGAGCAGCCCGGTGACCGCCCGGCCGGCGAAGCCGAGAAGCTGCGAAAGCACGAGCGCCGGAGCATCGAGGATGCCCAGGGAGGTGCGCTTCGCGTCGCCGCCGCCCGGCAGCGCCAGGGCATCGAAGGCGGCCGGCGAGGTGGCGTACACGATGGCGAGCGCGGCCAGCAGCAGCCAGAGCCAGCGCGACCGGCCGGCCGTGGCGCGGAAGCCCTCCCAGGCCAAGCCCAGCACGACGAACAGAACCAGGGCGCCGGCCCCGAGGACGAAGATCCGCCCGAACGCGCCGTGACCGTCGGCCTTGAGCTCGTTCTGCACCGCCAGGGCGACGTCCGCCTGCTTGGCGGACAGGTCGAGGCCCCTGCCGGCGACCGCGAGCAGGGTCGCCGGACCGAGCGGGCTGGCAGTGGCATCGTCCGGCTCCGGCACGAACGCGCGCGGCGACACGAGCTTCTGCAGGTCGCCGCCGCCCGGCAAGAGCGACCATGGCACGTCCTGCCCGTGCTCGGAGTAGGCCACACGGGTGCTGGCGAGCCGGGCGCCCGTTATCCCGAGCTTCACCAGCCGATTCACCGCCTCCTGGGCGGCGGCGGCGTAGGGCGTGCGCGCGTTCAGGGCCTTGATGCAGTCCTCGCTGCCGAATGCCACGGCGTTCGCCGCCGGGTCGAAGCTGCAATCGGAAGGCCAGCGCTCTGCCAGGCCCGCGATGTGCTTGGCGACGCCGAGGTCCCCCTGGGCGGCATCGAGCACGGCGTTCTGCGAGTCGCGCAGCAGCGTCGGCGTGGGCATGACCGAGTAGGCGACCTTCTTGGCGAGCCAGCCGCACAGCGCGTTCGTGCCGAAAAGCGCCAGGCCGGCGGCCAGGAACACCAGCAGGTGAAGACGTCTCCATAGCTCTCGCAGCAGCATCATGGTTGTGACTCCTCGTGCAGCAGCACCCCGATTCTCGCTTCGCTCATGCTCATGCTTTCCTCACCAGTTGCTCAGCACCTGCGGCGGCGGATCGACCACTCGCAGCTCCACGCGCCGGTTCTTGGCGCGGCCGGCCGCCGTGTCATTGCTGGCGACCGGCCGGTACTCGCCGAACCAGCCCACCTGCAGCCGCGCCCGGTCGATGCCCTCGGACAGCGCCAGGTGGTCGAGGACGCTTCTGACGCGATCGCGCCGGAGCATCGGGCCTCCACTGCGGCGCGCCGCCGCCGCCCCGCCGTCCCAGTCCCTCGCCGGCCAGCTCGGCTGCCCGGTCACGGTGGCCATCATGACATCTACCCCCCACTCGGCTCAACGCTGGTATCTCCCCTCGTCCAGCTCGCTCCGCTCGGCCGCCGGGGCGCTGCCCCGGCCGATGTAGCTTGCCGACAGGCCAAACTGCCAAGAGAAGACGAAGATGCCTGGGTCGGGCGCGAACGCGAAGCGGTAGCTCGGCGCCATCACCTCGAGCAGCACGGGCCCGAGCTGGTAGGCGAAGCCAATCAGGTCCGCGCGGAGCTGGCCCAGAAGTTTGGTATTGACGGCCACGAGGCCCGCGCCGAAGCGCAGCGGCCAGTAGGACTGCTCGCCGATGCGCGGGTAGCCGCCGATTGTCGCCTGAAGCTGGAGGTGGGTCTCGTCGTCGAAGCCGGACACCCAGGTCCCGGGCGAGAATTCCAGACCGAGCTCTGTCTGATCGAAGATCGCTCCGGCGCGCAGTGCCAGGAGGAAGGAGCCCTGGAGCGCGTCGCCGCCGCCGGCGTAGAAGGAGAACCCTGGCGCCGCGGTCAGGCCGATGTAGCTCCGGGTGCCCTCCAGGCCGCCCGGGCTGCCGCTCACCTCCGCGCCGGCGTCACACCCTGGCAGCACGGGGGGCACGCACAGGGCCTGAACGCACACGCGCTGGCGGCAGCGCAGGCCCTTGCCGCAGTCGGCAGTGGCCGCGCAGCTCCTGCCCTCGCGTTCGCTGCGGCAGACGTTGAAGATGCAGTGAAGCTCGGGCAGGCAGTCGCTGCGCTGCTGGCATGATTCCCCGGGCTCGCCGAGGGAAGGTGCGGCCGCCGGCTCGGCGCTTGCGCTCGATGGCTCGACTGCCCCGGCGGGCGCTGCCGGCGCAGCCTCTGCTGCGGGCTCGTCTTGGCCGCGCGCCGGCGCTGCCGTGCCAAGCAGCACCACCCCAATGGTTGCAGCCGGCAGCAGCGCCGGCGACCTGGACGAATGCATCCTGTCGAACATGGCTCTACCTTCCCGGGGTCGGGGCATCCTCGTCGTACGCCCGGTCGGGCGCGTTCTGGGCTGCGGTCATGGCCGCGACCAGGCGCTCGGCCAGGAGCTCGGCTGCGCGCTCCGCGGTTGGCGCGCGCACGTGTAGAGAGGCCAGCCAGAAGGTCTCGTCGGTCGCGGCGTCGCGCAGTTTGACGACCGCGTCGAGGACCTTGGCCGCACTCTCGAGACGCGCCTTGCGCTTGTGCGCCCGGTCGAGAAGCGTCTTGGGTGAGGGAGCCAGCTTCAGCCTCTCGGCGATGGCCGCCTCCCGCTCCTCGCAGGCCTGCCCGAAGCGCCCGTAGGCCTCCTGGGCCACGGCAGCGGCCCGTCCGTACGGGTCGTCGCTGCCGATCCTGCCGCCCGACTTGAGGAACGCCCGGATCTCCTCGTCGTAGCGGTCGCGGGAGCTCAGGCAGCGGGCCTGCACGACATCGAGATGCCGCTGCGTTCCTGCAAGATACTGCTTTCGGGCGGCGTCGTACGCCGCGAGATCCTCGGCGGCGATTTCCAGCGGAACCTCGACGACGCGCTGCTCGACGCCGGCGCGCACGTGGCCGTAGAGCACGAAGTCGGCGCCGCTTGCCGGCGCGACGAGGCTGAGGGCGGCGAGCTTCGCGTTGAGCGTCACCGTGCCTTTGATCGCGCCCTTTGCGGCCCCGGGCTCCTGGCGCTGCACGCTGCCCTGCACCTCCACGAGCGCGCTCGCGGGGATGAGCCGCGAGACGCCGCGGTCGATGAGTCGCACGGTGAGCACCTGCTCGATCTGTGCGCCGAGCGGCCCCTCGGCGAGCGGTGCAAGCGCGAGCAACTTGCCGCGCAGCTCCGGCATCTCCCGCGACTTGTGGATCTCGATCTCGCCCGCCTCCGCCCCGCCCGCCTCCAGCATGGGCGGCCGGGCCTCGGGCGCGGCCGGCGGCGGCGGCACGTGCAGCTCCGGCAGCAGGGCAGGCGGCCCCAGGGTGAAGGGCTTCGGCCCGCAGCCGGCCGCCGCGAGCGTCCCGAGTGCGGCCACGAGAAGCGCGAGACGGCGCTGGCAGCCGCCTAGCGGCCAGGACACCGGCGAGCCGACGGAGCGTGCACCTCGATTCGCGTCGTGCATCTTCGATCTCCTCAGTGAAGCTGGCCGGCAAGCCGCTCCAGCAGCGCTGGCGCCGCCTCGGCGGTACTGGCTCCCGCCAGGGTTGCGCTTGCGACCCACACGACCGCGCTGCGCGCCGTTTCGGTCAGCGTGGCCGTACAGCGCACCCGCGCCTGCTCCCGCGTCTCGCGACGGGTGCGCGCCTCGGCGCGCGCCTTCCACTGCTCGGGATCGACGGTGGCCTCACGCGCATCCTGGGCCTTGCCCCGCAGCGCCTCGACCCGCTCCAGCAGCGCATCGTGCTCCCGCATGGCGCGCTGGCCGGCCGTGGGTTCGAGGATCCCCTCGTAGGATCCGCCCTTCCTCTCGTACTCGGCCTTGGCGGCGGCGAAGCGGTCCTCGTATTCCTCCAGCTTGCTGCCGAGCTCGCGCAGGTACTCGTCAACCCGCGCGCGGTGCTGCGCCACTGCCTGGCGGTAGAGCTCCAGCGCCGGCCCGGGCACGGCGTAGCGAACGGACTGCGTGGCCTGCTGCGCCTCCGATTCGAGGCGTACCGCGAGCACGTAGTCGACGGGGAGCACTGCGGCGACGCGCAGCATCCGGTCGAGCGCGCCGCTGAGCGACACGCTGCCCCCGCCAGCTCCGCGCTGCACCGTTGCCTGGATCTCGGGCGCGACGGAGAGATCCACTAACTGACGGAAGCCGGCCGAGAGCAGCGAGGCGATGAGGCGGCTCGTCCAGATCTCATCCTCTGCGCCGCCGGGCTGCGTCCCTGCTGCGCCGCGCTCGGCATAGACGAAGACGCCGAGCGAGCGTCGCTTGAGGCTCGCCTTGCCGAACTGGTCGGCCACGCGCCACTCGCCCTCCCCGCTCGCCCCTTCCGGGGCCAGGGCCACTGGCTCGGGCGGTACGGGCGCGGCCATCGCCGCCCGCAGCGGCAACTCAGGAGAGGACACCGGACCGAAGGGATGGGAGGCGCAGCCGCTCGGCGCGACGAGCAGGGCCGCGACGAGCGCGGCGCGGCCTCCAGGCCCCCACGCGTTGCTCATCACATCCCCCCGAACCCCCGGTGCACCCGGATCTCCTCGATCCGCTGCACCTTGCCCGAGCACGACCAGGTGTAGCGGTGCGTCACGAAGGCCACCTTGCCGGCCCTCTCGGTCGTGGCGCGGCAGTCGGCGGTCCAGATGGCCTCCTCGCCGGGGCCGGGCGCGGGCTGGATCGCGACCTCGCAGGTGTCGTAGACCGTCCACTGGTCGCGCTCGGCGGCGAAGATGGCGTCGTACTTGGCAACCATCGTGTCGTGGTCGTAGCTCTTGCCGAAGAAGTTGATGGTCTCGTCGATGAAGGGCCCGAGGGCGGCGCCCGCGCGCCTGGTCATGCCGGCCTCGTAGCGCGTCATCTTGTTCGACGTGGCCGCGAGGAAGGTGCGGTTCTCGTTCTGACTGCTGATGCCTACGCCTCTCTGGCAGCAGGCGCCGGCGCGCGCAGGGCTGCGCTCGCTCCCGCGGGCGAGCTTGCGGCCGGAGCAGCCGCCTTGCCCGCCGCGGACCACGAAGTCGTCGGTGCCCGAGAAGGTCACGGTCCACGTCTCGATCGCGCCGACCGCCGCGTCCTCGCCGCAGGCGCGCTCCCACTGGCTCTCGGTGCAAAGGGCCAGGCCGCGCTCGGCGCAGCGCGCGAATGCCTGGAGCACCGTGGCGTTCTGGTCGCCGTCGTCCCGGCGGATGCTGAACTTGGGCAGCCACACGCGGCCATCCGGGCTGCTGCCCGGTGGGACGGGCGTGGCGGCGAGCACCGGGATGGCCGCGCTCTGGCCTGGCGGGAGCGCGGTGGCGGGCGCGCCGGTCGCCGCGGCCGGGGCCGCGCTCACGGCCGGCGCCGCTGGCGTCGGTGCCAGGGCCGACGGGCGGATCGGGACGTCGTCGTCGCGCGGCCGCTCCTTGCTGCACGCCCACGGCGCCAGCGCCAGCGCCAGAGCGAGCCACGAACGAGACGGTATGCCGTAGATCCTCACGCTACTCCCTCTCTACACAGGCGATGAACAGCGTGGCGCCGGTGGCGCCCTTGCCCTCGCCCACGAAGCGGATCATCCGCCGCTCGGTCTCCGGGCAGCTCTTCACGATCTCCGCATTGCCGACGGGTGGCATCGCCGTCTGGTCGATGTAGCACCAGCCGTGGATCTGCCTGCCGCCCTGGCACATGTTGCCGTCCATGACGGGCTCGGACGGACACATCTGGCAGGCATGCAGCTCCGTGCCGGCGAGCTGCACGAGCTCGCAGAAGCAGTCCTGGCCCTGCGCGACGGGGCTCAGCATGGCGGCGACCACAGCCTGCTGGTGGGCCGCCTGCACCGGCTGGCGGGCCTTGCCGGAGCACTCGCACTTGCCGCCCGTCTTGCGTGCCTCGAGGATGAGGCACGGCACCTGGCCGTCGGCGTTCGGCGTGAGCGAGCGGCCCAGGCACTGCCCGCCCAGGGCGAGCTTGAGCCGGTCGATGACGGCGCGCACCGCCGCCCGGTAGCCGTAGTCCATGCCCGGCGTCTCCATCTGCTTCGGGCAGATGGAGGCCACGATGCCTTGCTCGCCCACGCTCTTCAGCAGCGAGAGCTCGCGCAGGCCCGGGTAGGCCTTGGCCCGGTATTGGACCTGCTGGTCCGGCTGGGGCTTGCACAGCGGGTTGTCGTTCTCGGGACTGGCGCAGTCGCAGGCCGTCTGGCTCGGGTCGGTGCAGTCGCGGCTCTGCTTCAAGTTGAACACGCACGCATACTGCAAGTCGTTGCGATCCGGGATGCTGTACTCGTGGCCGTTGATGGGATTGGCGTCGGGCGGTGAGCCCGGCGGCGCGACGGCGTCGCCCGTCACGGGGTTCGTCCCCTGCCGCGGCTCGATCGACTCCTGCATGAGCGGATCGGTGGGCTGCTTGTAGCTCGCCGGATCGCCCAGGATGATGTCCCAGGTGCCGCTATCGCTGAGCTCCTCCGCGTTCTGGAAGCCGCCCACCGGCTGCCCTTCCTTGTTGAGCCCCTCGATCAGGTCGGGCTCGCCCTTGCTGTTCTTGCGCGCGATGTCCTGCCACGGCACGCCCACGATGCCGGCGACGAACACCAGCCCGGGGTCGCGTACGTTGCTGATCTCGTCGCTCGGATTGAGGTCCTGGAATACCGGGTTGGGCACGGTCTGGCCCTTGCTGTCCGGCACCACCTGCGACGTGAGCCCGGTGACGTAGCGATCGATGGGGTTCAAGAAGTTGATGCCGAAGCGCCGCTTCTGGTCGAAGCAGCGCAGGTTGATCTGATCGTCCTCGGGCGCGAGCGAGCCCGAACAGTCGTCCTTGCCCGAGTCGCAGCCCTCGCCCGCCGCCTGGCCGCAGGAGCGGCAGCAGGCGTCGTTCGGATCCTTGGCGCACGCCGCGCGCGGCTTGGGCAGGTGGTAGGGCGCGCTCTGCGAGCCGGGGGCGTAGATCTGCGCCGCGAAGTAGTACTGGCCGCCGTC
>JACQWT010000044.1 GCA_016209145.1 Deltaproteobacteria bacterium
CCTCCAGCCCCGACTCCGGCGTCGTTCCCCTCGCAGACGAAGACCTCGCCGTTGAAGCCGCTGCACGAGCAGGACTGCGAGAGCGTCGCGATCGAGAGTGGCAGGAAGAGCCACGCCCGGATGGACGCTATTCGACCACCCCGCTCGTGCCTATACTCGCCGAGGATCATGGGCTCGGAGCAGCGGCCGCCGGTCGATCTCCTCGTCGGGATGCAGCTCGCTCACCTGCTGGTCCTGGGGCGCCGCGTTGAAGTACGAGGGATCGAGGCCGTCGGGCAGCGCCGTGGCCCACCAGCGATCCGCCTCGAAGAGCGCGGCGCACGGGCCGAGCTTGGCCGCTCGGGCCGGCCAGGACGGCGCGATCGGCCCGTAGCCAACGGACGGAACCACGTCGCCGGGCGCTGCCACGCGTAGCCCTGCGGGCTGCAAGTTGGGCACAACGAGCCTGCCTTGGGCGTCACGGGCAGAGCGCGCGATGCCGACCGGGTTCGGTGTGCCCGGGCCGCCGGCCGCAGCCTCGTAGCGCAACGGCAGCTCGGCGATCTTCGCCGCCTGGACGAGCCGCCCACCGGGCAGGAAGAAGCGCGCGCCGAAGGCTTCGATGCTCTTGTCGATCTCCCCCACGTGCAGCCGCGTCACGATCGAGGCGCGCGGCACGGCCTCCGGAGCGCGCGCGCGGCCGACGAGCAGCACGTCGGCGCGCGGCTTGGCCGGCACCAGATCCGTGGGCGCGTAGAGGCTCCGCCCGGGCTCGCCCTTCCAGTGCTGGTCCTTCCTGCAGGGCGCCTGCTGGCTCCGATGCAACGGCGAGAGGTCGGGCTCGAGCCGGAACGTGGCCTTGCAGATCAACGTCAGGGCGAGACGGTGGGGCGAAGGCCGCCAGGTCACGGTGGCCACGCGCAGCGGGCACAGAGAAACGACTTCCATGGCCGCGACCTCACCGGCGTCCGGACACGCGCACCCTAGCACGCGCCCTCGCAGATCGGCGCCGCGCGCGCAGAAGCGCGGCGAGCGCGCCTAGCATGACCCCGAGCCCGCCGGGGGCCCGCGGCCGCGCGGCGCCGATGGCGCAGCCGCCGCCGTCCTCGGCGCCGCTGGCGGCGCCGCCCGTCTGGCCGTCCGGCTCGGGAGGCGGGTAGGCCCCGTCCGATACCTCGGTGATGAACTGCTCGTAGGCGGGTACGAGCGTGTAGATGCCGCCGTTGCCGCACGCGGCAGCCGCTGCGCCCGCGGCGCGCGAGGTGGCGCCCACCAAGTACATCCGGCCGTCCACGGCCACGTACGCCGGGCCGCCCGAGTCGCCCGGGCAAGCGTCCGGCTCGGCCGGCCCGCCGGCCCGGAACTCCGTCTCGCTGCGACGCGCAAAGGGGGTTTCGGCGAGGTAGAGCACGCCCGTTGTGGCGGTCTTCTCGTCCGGCCCGCTCCAGCCGTAGCCGGCGAGAAGCACGGGGGCGCCGGGCACGAGCTGTGCGTCGACCTGCTCCCTGGAAAGCAGCGGCGCCGCCGCGAGCGTCTCGATCGGCCGGCCCAAGACGAGGACGGCGATGTCGTCGAGCCGGCCCGGCTCCTGTCCCTCGGGATCATCCGGATCGTCCGCTCCGGGAAAGCCGGGGTGAGCATGCACGCCTGCCACCGCGTACTTCTGCGGCGCGCCGGCCGTCGCGGCGTCGAGCATGCCGGCAGCGACGAGCACGTCCTCGGCCGCAACCGTCTCCGTGTAGCCGGGCTCGGGGTACTTCACGCAGTGGGCCGCAGTGACAACGACGCTCGGCGCCAGGAGCGTCCCACTGCACACGGGCGCGTCTTGCTGCGCCCTGTCGAGCAGCGCCACGGTCGCGTAGAGCTCGTCCGCGCCGCCGGGGTGGCCCCCCGTCACGTACAGGCGCGCCTCGCCCAGGGTCGCTCCGCCCAGCGGCTCGGCCCCGCAGCCCGCGGCGCCGAGCGCCGCACCAAGGACGGCCCGTCCCAACTTATTCATGGCCTGTGCCGAGGGCAGTTTACTCCGTTCGGCGGTTCCGGTAGGTTGCGCCTCTGGAATTGCCAGTTTCCTTCGACGTTTCCGAGGGTTAGCGATGGATCCCACGCCGCCTCGCGCCAGCAAGCTCTTGCCGGCCAACGCCTACACCAAGCTCGAGCCCGGTCAGGAGTACCGGCCCATTGTCCCGCCCGGCGACCGGCGGCCCGAGGTGACGCGCTGGTCCGTGGGCCTCGGCGTGGTGATGGTCGTCGTGTTCACGGCGGCCTGCGTCTACATGTCCCTGCGCGCCGGCAACGCCATCGAGGCCGCCATTCCCATCGCCATTCTGGCCATCTTCTTCGGTCGCCTGAAACGCGTGAAGAGCACGATCCTCGAGAACGTGATGGTGCAGAGCATCGGGCAGGCCGCCGGCGTGGTGGCGGCCGGGGCCACGTTCGTGGTCCCGGCGCTCTACATCAACCGGCTCTCGCCCTCCTGGTGGCAGGTGTTCCTCGCCTGTGCCGTCGGGGGCTTCCTGGGCACGGTGTTGATCATTCCGCTGCGCAAGTACTTCGTCAAAGACCTGCACGGCGACCTGCCCTTTCCCGAGGCCACGGCCATCAACGAGATCCTCGTCACGGGCGAGAGCTCGGCGGCCGGTGCCGGCAAGATCCTGCTCATGTCCTTCGCGCTCGGCGCGGCGTTCGACTTCGTGATCGAGGTGGTGCGCCTCTGGAATGCCGACATCACGACCACGGCGGTGCTGGGCTCGTGGGGTGCGGGCCTGGGCAGCCTGCGTATCGAGATCCACGTTGCCGGGCTCGCCGCGCTGTTCGGGCTCGGCTACATCATCGGCCTGCGCTACAGCTCGATCATCGCCGCCGGCAGCACGCTCTCGTTCCTGGTGCTGGTGCCGCTGGTCTACCTGTTCGGCAAGGGACTGGGCGAGCTTTCGTACGCCGGCGCCGTGCACGACGTCTCGAAGATGAGCGCCCCCGCCATCTTCGGAGCGTTCGTCAAGCCCATCGGCATCGGTGCCATTGCCGTCTCCGGCCTGGTCGGCATCCTGCGCATGGGCAAGATCGTGGCGAGCTCCGTTACCCTGGGCTTCAAGGGGTTCTCGCGTCAGGGGCAGGCCACCGCGGCCGCGCCCCGCACCCAGCTCGACATGTCGCCGCGCAACGTCTTGCTCATCCAGCTCGGCTCCACCCTGGGCATGGGCGTGCTGTTCGCCATCGTGGCGCTCTCGACGCCCATGAGCGGCGTGGCAGGGACGCCGACCTACGGGCTCTCCCAGGCCCTCGTGTTCGCCGTGGTCGGCATGGTGGCGGGCTATCTGCTCTCCTTCCTGTTCACGCCGGTCGCGGCACAGGCCATC
Organism: Deltaproteobacteria bacterium; assembly: GCA_016209145.1. Classification (GTDB taxonomy): domain Bacteria; phylum Myxococcota_A; class Polyangia; order Polyangiales; family Polyangiaceae; genus JACQWT01. The sequence continues at coordinate 3,336 of JACQWT010000044.1, forward strand.
GCCATCGTGGGCATCAATCCGGTCTCGGGCATGACGCTGATCACGGTCGTCCTGGCCATCGGGGCGATGCTGCTCACGGGGCTCAAGGGCACCGCCGGCATGTTCATCGCGCTCATCATCGGCACGGCGGTCTGCACCGCGCTGTCGACCTCGGGCGCGCTCATCTCCGACTTCAAGGTGGGCTACTGGATCGGCTCTACCCCGCGCAACCAGCAGCGCTGGAAGTTCCTCGGCGTGATCGTCTCCGCGCTGGTGGTGGCGTTCATCATTGCCCTGATGGACGAGGCATACCACTTCCTCGTGCGTGACCCGGAGACGGGGCAGTTGGTGTCCAATGCCAAGGTGCTGCCGGCACCCCAGGCCAACATGCTGGCCGCGGTGGGACGCGGCCTGATGCTGGATCCGGCGGGCCAGCCCTGGCTGCTCTATGCGCTGGGCGGCCTGGTGGCGATCATGCTTCTGCTCGCCGGGATCCCCATGCTCGCCTTCGCGCTCGGCATGTACCTTCCCATTTCGATCAACGCCGCGATGCTGCTCGGGGCGGCCACGGCCTGGCTCGTGTCGAAGACCGGCGGCAGCGAAGAGGTGCGCCAGGCGCGCAAGGAGCAGGGCACGCTGATCGCATCGGGGATGATGGCGGGCGCGGCCATCTTCGGCATCATGGCGGCGATCCTCCGGCTGCCGGCGGTCGGGGCGCCGATTCGCTACCTCAGCGTGGGCGCGGACTACGAGATCCAGGCCGTGGTGGACGGCCAGACGGTCAAGGGGGCGAGCTCGTGCGCAGAGGTCCAGCTCACGCCGGGACAGCGCTGCGACGAGCTCTTGAACGAGGAGAAGTACGTGCGCGACCCGGCGACAGGCGAGAGCGCGCGCGATCCGCACTCTGGCGCGAAGGTGCTCCGGCACCCCTGGTACGAAGGCACGCCCGGCCAGTTGGGCGGCCTGGGCATGCTCGCGCTGCTCGGCCTGGGCTGCTACGGCCTGGCCCGGCTCGGTGCGCGCTGGCAGATCGAGGCGACGCGCAAGCAGGAGCAGGGGGACGAGAAGAAGGAGGCGCCGGACGAGCCGCAGCCGGACGAGCAGGACGAGGCATGATGGCCGCCCGGCCGTGCGCCTGGCCGGGGTGGCTGGCCCTCGCGCTCGCCGGCTGCCCGAGCAGCCCGGCGCCACCCGCGCCACCACCTTCGCCGACCGTGGTGGTGCTTGCCCCGGCGAGCGCCGCAGCGCAGGCCGCAGCGTCGCCGGGCACCCCAGAGCCGTCGGCCGAGCCGGCGCCGGCGGTCCCGGCTGCGGAGCGCGGCGCCGGCGAGCCGTGCCACGCCACCGCCGAGTGCGCGAGCGGCTACTGCGCGGGCGGTTGCGAGGACGCGCGCTGCGCGCCTCCGCCGCAGCTATGTACCCGCGATCTGCGCGCCTACTGCGGCTGCGACGGCCGCACGTTCCACGCCAGCGGCTCCTGCCCGGGCCGGCCCTACGCGCGCAGGGGGCCGTGCGAGCCGTAGCGCCGTGATCCCACGCCGCCGGCCGATTGGTGCCGGCGCCGATCTCCCACTCGTCTTGGTCCGTCCCGCTGGCGGGGTCCTGGGTACTCTGGAGCGTGACCGGCAGCACCAGCCCCACGCCGGCGTTGGGCTGCACGAAGCGCAGCGGCACGGCCCCGCGCAGGCTGGGCCCTCCCTCGATGCCGAAGCCGGAGTAGCGCGGGACCCGGGGCGGCGAGCAGTCGGAGCCGTCGGCCGCCGTGCAGCGCGCGAACCGCTCCGCCTCGGCCGCGAGCGGCAGCCCGAAGCCCTCGACGCTCCAGTCCAGGCCGAGGTAGTCGCTCGGCCACCACTGCATGAGCAGGCCGGCCGCGAAGGACACCGCCCCCGGCACTTCGTCAATCTCGGCGAGCGATCCGTCCTGGGACAGCGGCGACGAACTTGCCGTCCTGGCACGACAGCTCGGTCTTGTCGTCGAAGCACTCCGCGCGGCCTTTGGTGCAGGCGTCGCCCGCCTTCGTCTTGCAGCCCACCGTCCCGGCCGCTCCCAGCGCGAGCAGGACGCACGCAGCCAGTGACCATCGTCGTTGCATAGTTGGCGTCTCCTTGCCGCCCGCCACGGGGGCGGGGCAGCAACGCTAGCCCAGCGCCGGGCCGCCAGGAAGCCTCGCGCGCGGGTCAACGACACGCAGAGGGTGTTTCACAGCCTCCTAGCGCGGGCTTCGCCCGCAACCCAACTCCGTCCGACCCGCTCCCGCTCCCGACTTCCGCACTTCGGGAGCGGGAGCGGGAGCGGGAGCGGGCGGAGAGAAATCCTCGCGCCGCGCGACGATTTTCGGGAGTAGTAGACTAGCGCGGGCTTCGCCCGCAACCCAAAGGGGCCAAGGGGCCAAGGGGTCAGGGGCCGGGGTTTGCTCGACCCCTCGACCCCTCGACCCCTTGAATCCTCGGCCCCTGCTTCGGCAGCCGGCCCAGAATTTGCGCGCGGCGCGCAGAGAGCCCGAATTAGTAGATCAGCGCAGCGGCACGGCGAAGCGCAGCCCGGTCGTGGCGCGCACCTCGGGCACGCCGCCGGCCGGGGCGGGCAGCCCCTCGTAGCGGTAGCCGAGCTCGGCGTAGGCCGACAGCGGCAGGTCGTTGACCGCCACCAGGATTGCCTCGTAGCTCACCACTGCCTCGGCGCGCGCCCCCCAGCGCTCGGCCACGCTCAAGGCGGGGCCGCCCGAGAGGCGGGCCTCGACGCCGTGGAGGCCGTCGGCGGTCTCGTGGTGGAAGGTGAAGGAGCCTTGCGTGAAGGGCGCGACCACGTGCCGCACCGCAGCGGCGTCGTCGCCCCCCAACCGCAGATCGTAGCGCGGGCCGAGGCCGAGCTCGGCGTAGGAGCCCATGGCACGCCGGCGCCAGAGGTCGAGCAGCAGCTCCGCGCGCACGACCCCGATCTCGGCGGCCGGCCCCGCGGGCCGCGGGGCGAGATCGATCCGGCCCAGCGTTGCCTCGACCCCGATGTTGAGCGGCAGGAGCATGCGCCGGGGCGGGTTCGTGGGGAGCATGATGCTCCCGTCGCGCGACCAGCGCAGGAAGCGCCCCTCGTAGAGCGCGGCGTCGATCTCCCAGGGCGAGCGCGGCCCGGCGACCGCACGACCCGCGAGGACGCGATGGTAGAGCTTGTAGCTTATGCCCTCGCCCGGGAAGTCGATGCGGTGGCGGTAGGCCAGGCCGGTCTCGATCTGGGCCAGCTCGGGCTGCGCTCCGCCTGCGCCATGGCGCGGCGCGTAGCCCGCGCCCAGGAGCCAGCGCGCTCCGGGATCGAAGCTCACGCGCAGCACGCGGCCCTGCTCGTCGGTCGTCCAGCCCGGCGGGAGGAGCGCGCGCTCGGCCCAGGCGCTCACCGGCACGCTCGCGGCAACCACGGCGGACGGCGGCTCGGCTCCCGCCGGCGCAGGCCACAGGCCGAGCCCCAGCCCCAGCAGGCAGAGCGCGACCGCTCGTACCCGTTCACGGCATTTCCGTGCCAGCGACGACGGCTCGCCGAGTCGGCCGCGATCGCGGCTTTCGTCCTCGGCCCGGGTCCTCGCGTACAGGAGTACGCTGCGGCCCGGGCCTCCGGAGCGCTGCTCCGCTAGCCAGTCCCGCCGCGCGCTCGCGGCGGCCCGGCGCCCAGAGGTTGAAGCGCAGCCCGAGCCCGCCGCGCAGATCCCAGCCGGCGCCCTGCTCGACGTCGGTGCGGTAGCCGCCCTCGGCCGCCATGCGGACGGTGACCGGCTGATCGTTGATGGCCAACACGATGAGCTCGTAGGCGGCCTCGCCCCGGAAGCGATGGCGGGCTTCGGGCGCCGCCTCGCCGGGCTTGTCCCACACGAGGGGCGGCTCGTAGCCCGCGGCCACCGTCACCCGGTGCATGCCGGCCCGGCCGAGCATCACGTCGGTCTCGAGGTGTGCCACCGGGGTCAGGGCCAGCCGGTGCCCGACCTCGGGGCGGTCCACGTACAGGTCCTCGGCCGCGGCGCCGAGGCGCAGCCGGGCGAAGCTCGTGAGCTCCGGGGCGTGCCACAGGTCCCACACGAGGCCGGCACCGGCGAAGCGCAGGTGGGTCTCGTCCTCACTCCCGCGCGGGCGCAGCTCCACGCCGAGCAGATCGACCCAGGGACCGATGTTCATGAAGAGGTCGTGGCGCGCGGGCGGCCAGAACGTCGTCACCCGCATGAGCGGGTGCTCCGACTCCTTGCTCGCGTCGTAGCGCAGCAGCATGGCGTCGACGGCGAGCGGGTTCAGCGTCAGCTCGCCGTTCAGGACGTGGAAGCGGTGGCGCAGGCGGGTGTCGTCGCTCAGCGTCTCGGCCCGCAGGCCGAGCTCGAGGCCGGCGCGCCCGAGCTCCTGCCGCCCGCCCTGGCCGACGCCGGGAAGCCAGCGCGCGCCGAGCCAGATCCGGCGGTTCATGTCGAACTCGACCTGGAAGACGCGCCCCCGCTCGTCGCGCATCCAGCCATTTGGCGCCTCGGCGCGCGCGCGCACGAAGCGGTAGCCGCGCGCTTCGAGCAGCGCTTGCGTGACCTGCGGCTCGGGCGGCGCGGTGCACCCCTTGGTCCGCTCCAACCCGACGCAGCCCGGGCCGCTCGTGCCCGTCAGGCAACCGTCGTGATAGAGGCAGATCTTGCGGGCGTGGTCGCACTGCGCGTACAGCACGCCGCCCTGCGGCTGGGGTAGGCAGCCGATGGGCTGCTCCCAGTCGAGCTGTGCTTCGTTGGGCTCCGGGATCTGCTCCCGGGGCGCAGAGGAGGCCGTCGGGGCGGATCCGGCCACCGCTCGCGCGGACGCGAGGCAAAGCGACAGGCCCGCCGCGACGGCGCCAAGATCGTGCGCTCTTCTCGCCATCGTCGCCTCCCGCCGGTGCAAGCGGGCACCGGCCTACGGCCACGAAGGTCGCAACGGCCGTGCCAAGCCCGGCCGGACGTGGTTTCAGCGCTCGGGGCGCCGCCTGTCGGAAGTCTCGTCGCGTCCGCCGGCGCGTAGCCGCGCACGCGGCGCGTAGCGGCCGGGAACGCTCAGCCAGGCGCATCCTGGGCCGGAGCGGCCGCCTCGGACGCCGGCGCGCCCCCCGGCGCGAGCCCGCTGTAGTGCTCGACGTTCTTCCTCCAGCGGCGGGCCTTGGCGCCGCTCACGCGGCTGCGCGCCTGCTTGCGCTCGATCTTCTGCTCCAGGTGCCTGAGCTGGCGGGTCGGTCGATGCATGGCGGGATCCGTTCAGGGGGTATCGGGGTGGCAGGCAACGACGGCTCGCCGAGTCGGCCGCGATCGCGGCTTACGTCGTCGCGCCGGGTCCTCACGTACAGAAGTACGCTGCGGCCCGGCGCGGCGGGCGCGCTCGCGCTCACGGCCGCCTGACGAGCCGTATGGCAGGGGGCGTAGACGCCTACGCATGGGGCGCATCATGGCGCGGCGGGCCGCGCCGCGCAAGCCCCGGTCACTTCTTCTCGCAGACGGTGAGCCGCGTGTAGCTGCTGTTGTCGGTGCCGTCCCAGTTCTTGCAGTTCACGTCGTTCCAGCCCAGCGCCGGCCCCACGTAGCGGTTGTTGGCGCCGTCGTGGAAGTGCCAGGCGTTGTCGCCGCCGCCGCAGTTGCTCGAGGGCTGGCAGCAGTGCTTTTGGCTGTCGCCGCACTTGGTTTCTGTCTTGTTGGACTCGCGGTACTTCGCGATCACGTCGGCGCAGTAGCCGCCGTTCATCCACTGGTTGTACGTCACGTCCTTCCACGGCCCGCCGAAGCAGCTCTGGCAGAAGTTGGCGCTCTGATCGCCGCGCTTGCAGGAGAAGCGAATGCACTTGCCGCCCAGGGTCTTGCAGCCCTGATCGCTCCAGCAGTCGTTGCCGCAGGCGCAGTCAGGATCGTTTACCTCGTTGCAGCCCGGCGGGCAGCAACTGTCGCCGCCCTTGCACGCGACGACCGGCGCCCCGGGCCCGCACTGGCCCGCGGTGCAGACTTCGCCGCTCGTGCAGGCGTTGAGATCGTCGCACTTCTCGCCCTCCTTGACCGCCTGGGCAACGCAGTTGCCGGTCTTGACGTCGCACACGCCCATGACGCAGCCCTTGGTGAGCTGGGAGCAGTCCTTGGGCTTGCCCCCCGCGCACACGCCGGCCGCGCACTTCTTGCCCACCGTGCACAGGTCGCTCTGGTCGGTGCAGTCCTTGCACTCGTTGCCTACTACCGGCTCGCAGGTGCCGTTCTGCGGGTTGCACACCCCGACGTGGCACTGGTCGGGCATCGGCGCGAAGGTGCAGTCCTTCTTCTGCCCCGTGCACAGCCCGTTCTGGCAGTACGTGGCGACCAGGCACAGGTCGTCGGTCTTGCACGGCGTGAACTGCGGCGCGGGCGCGGTGGTGCAGGTCTTGCTGTTCTCGACGCACTGCGCCACCTGGCAGACGGGCGGCTCGAGATCGCAGTCATTCTGCTGCGCGCCGCTCTTGCAGACGCCGGCGGCGCGCTGGTCGCCCAAAGTGCAGAACAGGCCGTCCTCGCACGCCGTGCCGTCCTCGGCAGCCACGAAGGCGCACTGCCCGCTCTCCTCGTTGCACACGCCCTTGTGGCAGGCGTCGGTCTCGATGGCCGAGCAGTCGATGCCACAGGGCCAGGCGACTGCGCCCCCTCCCGCGGCGCCGCCCGCCGCGCCGCCGGCGCCGCCCGCGCCGCCGCCGCTGCTCGTGCCCGTTCCGGCCACGCCCTCGTTCTCGTCGAAGGCAATGTTGCCCTGGGCGCAGCCCGCCGCGGCCACGACTGCTGCGGCCGTGACTGCGCCCAAGACGACGGAGAGACGCACCACCACGCCGAGGCTGTCCATTCCTCCAGTCTACACGATCCGGCTCGGGGCCGCGCGTCCCTACCAGACGGTGCTCTCGACGCTGTTGGTGACGCCGTTGCCGGTCATACCGCCCAGGATGAACACGCGCGCGCACTCGACCGTGGCGTCTAGCAGGTAGCGGTCCACGTTCATCTGGACCGAGTTGTTCCAGTTCTCGAGCTGCGGGCAGGCGGGGAGGCAGATCTGGGTCGACTTGGCCTGCGTCGAGGGCCCGTTGTTCTGCCCGCCGAAGGTGAAGAGCTGGTTGGCCGCGGCCATCGTGCCCATGCCCGCCTGGGCCGGGTTGACGCCCGACTGTGAGCTCCAGGCGCCGAGCTTGCCGTCGCCGTTGACGTTGAAGGTGACACGGGCGGCGTCCGCGTCGCCGTACTTCTGCTGGCCCCCGCTGTTGATGCCGCCGACCACGAAGACGTAGCTCTCGTCCACCTTGACCCGCAGCGTGGCCGTCTGGTCGACGGTGAATCCGCCGAGCAGCCAGCGCGCCTTGTTGGCGAAGACGGTGGCTCCCGTCGTCCAGCCGCCGGCCAGCGCCTGGCCGCCGTCCTGATCGACGTTGACGCGCACGTGCTCGTAGCCGTTCTGGACGACCGCGCCGCCGTCACGACCGCCCACGGCGTACAGGTACCAGGTTTCCGTGGCCGGCAGCGGATCGCGCACGGCTTGCAGCGCCAGCCCCTCGCGCTTGGTCTTGAGCGTGGCCATCTGCCGCCACTCGCCCAGATCGCCCATGCGGCGTGGGGACTGGTTGGTCGTGGCCTTGCCCTGGTCGGTGTAGCTCGTGGCGGGCGCGGCCACGGTCTCGAGCAGTTGCTCCTTGCCCGCGCCGGCGTTGGCCTTGGGGCTGCGGTAGATCCGGTACGTCTTGGCGCCCGGCACGGCCTCCCAGGTAATCGTCGTCTCGAGCTCGCCCGGCAGCCCGCCCGGAACCTGGATCGGCTGGCCGTCGCTCGGCAGCGTCTCGCCGCCCGGGTTGTCCGGATCGGCGCCGTCCATGACGGCCGCGACGCGGTAGTACCAGATCCCCTTGGTCAGACCCTTGGGCTGAACGTCCAGATCGACCGCCACGATCGCCGGTACGTCGGTAGGTCGCAGGATCTCGGCGCGCAGCACGGTGTCGACCACCCCGTCGCCCTTGTTGCCACCGGCGAGGTAGATGAACCGGCCGATGGTAGCGGCCTTGGCCAAAGTACGCGCGCCCGGCAGCGACGTCGGCAAGCCGCGCCACGCCACCGGCCTGCCATAGCGATCCAGGGGCGCGACCTCCGCCGAGTCGAGCACGCCGTCGAGGCTGACGGTGCCGGTGTCGCCACCCAAGGCGTAGATGAAGTGGGCGCGCGCCGTGGCCTGGCCGCTCGCCGCCGCGAGCGCGCGGCGCTTGGCGATCATGGGCGGCTCGACCACCGGGTTCTCCAGGTTCTCCGACGGGGCGGTGACGCCGAGCGCGGCGAACTCGCCGAAGCTGCCGTCCGGGTCGGTCACGATCACGATGCACACCGAGCCCTGCACGAGACCTGCCGCAGCTACGCTGGTCGTGATCGAGGTTGCGGACGACCCGTTGACGACCAGGTCGATCTTCTTCACGACGTTGTTCGGGTCCTTGCACTCCAGCTTCACGGTGGGGTTGCTGAAGCCCTTGCCGAAGATCCCGAGCGGCTGGACGTCCTTGTTGGGAATGGAGCCCGGGCTGATCCAGTCGATGAGCGGCGGCGCCTGCACCGTGACCCGGTATGCCTGCTTGAGCAGGCCCACCGCCTTGTCCGGATTGACCACGATGACGTCGTAGAGGCCGGGCTTGAGCCCTTCCGGCACCACGCCGGAGATCTCCGCGGCGGTCAAGAAGTTCACGGCACGGATCTCGGTCGCCAGCGCATTCGGATCGGCGGGGCTCAGGTACGCACGCGGCAGATCCTTGAAGGAAACCTGGTTCTGCGGCGGCGGCTCCGTGGCGAACAGGCTCACCCCCGTAAGGTCCTGCTGCCAGCCGAAAGGCGGATCGATGGCCTCGAGCGCGAGGTTGAGCTTGTCGGTCACGTCGAAGGCACCGAACAGATCGGCGGTGCAGCCGAGCGCGTCCTTGATGCGCACGTCGTGGGCGATGGGATCGAGGCCCTTGGGGATGGTAGCCACGATCCGGTGTGGCTTCTTCGGATCGTAGGAGAACTGCAGCGACTTGAAGTTCTGCTGGCTCTGCGAGGGGCGGATGCCCACGTCCACGACGTTGCCGCCGTTGATGTCGGTGACGTAGATCGTCACTTGCAGGTTGATGCCGTTATAGACAATCGGCGGATCGACGAAGAAGATCATCGGCACGGGCAGGATGTCGACCGCCTTGGGCTTGGTCGTCTCGCAGCCCGGGCCGTTGGACACCGTCACGTCGTACTGGCCCTTGGGAAGCTTGGCGAAGGTGACCTCGAGCTTGGTCGGCCCGAGGTAGACGGTCTTGTCGGGCACGACGTTGCCGAAGAGCACCTGCGTGTTCGGGACGAAGTTGCTCCCCGTGATCGTGAAGGTGCCGCCCCCGCAGGCCGCGGCGGGCAGGATCGAGGTGATGGTCGGCGGCGGCGCCACGCTGAAGGTGGCGGCAGCCGGACACTTCTGCGTGATGGCGTTCTCGACGCCAATGGCATAGACGCCCTCGGCCAGGTTGTCGGGAATGTCGATGACCATGCTGCTGCACGCCTGCACGCTCTGCAGGAGCCCGCCCACGGCCGCGCAGCCCTTCATCGACAGGACGGGCGCCGGCGCGCCGGCGAAGGTCACCGCGGGCGCCTGCCCCTCGACCTTGAGGAAGCCCAACCCCGAAGCGGCCAGCTCCAAGTCCTTCGGCGACTTGCCTTTGCACGCCACGGGCGGCTGCACGCCGGCGATGCCGAAGCCCTCGCACAGGTCGAAGGACTCGCAGGTCATGAGACAGCCGTCGGTGTTGTCGTTGTTGGCGTCGTCGCACTGCTCCACGCCCGCCCAGACGAAGCCGTCCCCGCAGCTCGCCTTCTGGCAGCTCGCCAGGCAGCCGTCGGCGTCGTCGCCGTTGCCGTCGTCGCACTGCTCCACGCCCGCCCAAACGAGGCCGTCCCCGCAACTCGCCTTCTGGCAGCCCGGCAGGCAGGCATCGGTGCTCTCGCCGTTGGCGTCGTCGCACTGCTCCACGCCCGCCCAGACGAAGCCGTCGCCGCAGGCGGCCTTGAGGCAGGTCACGAGGCAGCCGTCCGCGTTGCTCGCGTTGCCGTCGTCGCACTGCTCGGGCACCTGCACAATGCCATCGCCGCAGCCGGTCAAGGCGCAGCCGCTGGTGCAGCCGTCCGCGTCGTTCTGATTGGCGTCGTCGCAGGCTTCCACGCCCTGGTGGACAAAGCCGTCGCCGCAGAATGCCTTGAAGCAGGTGCCCAGGCAGCCGTCGGCGCTACTCGCGTTGCCGTCGTCGCACTGCTCGGGCGCCTGCACGACGCCGTCGCCGCAGCTCTCCAGCTTGCAGGCGTTGCTACAACCGTCGCCGTCGTTCTGGTTGCCGTCGTCGCACGCCTCGACGCCCTGGCGAACGAAGCCGTCGCCGCACTTCGCGAGCTTGCAGCTCGCAAGGCAGGCGTCGGTCACGTCGGCGTTGCCGTCGTCGCACTCCTCGACGCCCTTCTGGACGAAGCCGTCGCCGCAGGAGGCCTTCAGGCAAGTGGTGAGACAGCCGTCGGCGTTGGAGGGGTTGCCGTCGTCGCACTGCTCGCCTTTCTGGAGGTTGCCGTCGCCACAACTCGGCAACGCGCACTTCCCGGTGCAGCCGTCGGCATCGTCCTCGTTGCCGTCGTCGCAGGCTTCAACGCCCTTGTGCACGAAGCCGTCGCCGCACTTGGCAAGCTTGCACCCGTTCGTGCAAGCGTCCGCGTTCGAGAAGTTGCCGTCGTCGCACTCCTCGCCCGGGCCCTTGAAGCCGTCGCCGCAGCTCGCCTTCAGGCACGTTGTCAGGCAGTCATCAGCGTTTGAGACATTGCCGTCGTCGCACTCCTCCCCCTTCTGCACCTTGCCATCGCCGCACCGTCGGCGTCGTCCTCGTTGCCGTCGTCGCAGGCTTCGACCCCCTTCTGGACAAAGCCGTCGCCGCACACGGCGAGCTTGCACTCGCTGGTGCAGGCGTCGGCATTGGAGAAGTTGCCGTCGTCGCACTCCTCCCCCTTCTGCACCTTGCCATCGCCGCACGCGGCGGCAAGACAGAGGTTGGAGCAGGCGTCGAGGTCGTCGGTATTGCCGTCGTCGCACTGCTCCGGCGGCTGCACGGCGCCGTCGCCGCACTGGGAGAAGCGGCACTTGTCGCTGCACCCGGCGGCGCCGTTCTCCTTGCCGTCGTCGCATGCCTCCACGCCGAGGTGCACGAAGCCGTCGCCGCACGCGGCGAGCTTGCATTCGTTGGTGCAACCGTCGGTGTTCTCGAAGTTGCCGTCGTCGCAGTCCTCCTGGCCGACGAAGACGACGCCATCGCCGCAGCGCGCCGCCAGGCAACTGCTCAGGCAGCCGTCGGCGTTGGAGGGATTGCCGTCGTCGCACTCCTCGACGCCCTTGTGGACGAAGCCGTCGCCGCAACTGGCGAGCCGGCAGGTCGTGAGGCACCCGTCGGTATCGTCCTGGTTCCCGTCGTCACACTGTTCGCCCAGGTCGACCGCACCGTCGCCGCACTTGACCTCGACCTCCTCGCTGCAGCCAAGCAACCCGAGCGCGGCCAGCGATGCGACAAGCGACAGGCAGCAAGAGCGGTAGCTCATGGCTCTCTCCTTGATGCCTGCCCCCGAGCCCACAACGGCCGGGGGCAGGCGTCGGGCCAACCTAGATCAAGGATACACGTATTCGCACACGTAGGCATGCGCGGTGCTGCACTCCTCGTCCGACCAGGCGCCGGCCGTGAACATGGCGCAGTCCGCGTTGTTGTTGGGCTTGTTGTCGGGCTCGAGGTTGGCCCAGGCGGTGAACACCGGGGCGTAGATCTGCCCGGGGCCCTCGTACCAGACGAAGCTGCCCTCGCTGTACTGGTCGGTGAGCCCGATCCAGGCCGGTACCTGGACAACGTGCTTGCCCAGGTCGTCGTTGTCGGCTTGCGCGGAGATGCTCACGAGGTGACGTTGTTGCCGTCATCGCACTCCTCGACGCCCGCGCGCACCTTGCCGTCGCCGCAGATGGCCGGCACGCAGCTCGCGAGACAGGCGTCGGTGTCGTCCTTGTTGCCGTCGTCGCACTGCTCGACTCCGGCCCAGACGAAGCCGTCGCCGCAGGAGGCCTTCTTGCAGCCGGTGACGCAGGAGTCACTGTTGCTGGAGTTGCCGTCGTCGCAGTCCTCGCCGGGGCCCTTGAAGCCGTCGCCGCAGCTCGCCTTCAGGCAGGTGTTGAGGCACGCGTCGTAGCTCGACAGGTTGCCGTCGTCGCACTCCTCGCCCTTCTGCACGAGGCCGTCGCCGCAGGTGGGCAGCGCGCAGGCGTTGGTGCAGCCGTCGTCGTTCACGACGTTGCCGTCGTCGCATGCCTCGACGCCCGTGCGCACCTTTGCCGTCGTCGCACTCCTCGCCCTTCTGCACGATCCCGTCACCGCAGCGGGGCAAGGTACATGCGTTGGTACAGCCGTCACCATCGACGTCGTTGCCGTCGTCGCACGGCTCCACGCCTACGTAGAGCTGGCCATCGCCGCACTTGGCGAGCTCGCAGCCGTTGGTGCAGGCGTCGTTGTTGGAGGAGTTGCCGTCGTCGCACTCCTCGACGGGCCCCGGCGGCGCGCCGCCCGCGCCGGCCTCGCCGCCCGCGCCGCCGCTGCCGCCGCCCTCGGAGACCTGCACGAAGCCGTCGCCGCAGCGCGCGCTAAGGCACGTGTTCAGGCACCCGTCGTAGTTGCTGATGTTGCCGTCGTCGCACTCCTCGCCCTTCTGCTTGATCCCGTCGCCGCAGCTCGGCAGGGCGCAGAAGTTGGTGCACTCGTCGTTGTTCTTGTCGTTGCCGTCGTCGCAGGCCTCGATCCCGGCCTGGACGAAGCCGTCGCCGCACTTGGCGAGCTTGCAGTCGTTCGCGCAGGCGTCGGTGTTCGAGGCGTTGCCGTCGTCGCACTCCTCGCCCTCCTGCACGAAGCCGTCGCCGCAGTGGGTCTTGAGGCAGGTGCTCAGGCAGTCGTCGTTGTTGCTGAGATTGCCGTCGTCGCACTCCTCACCAGGCTGCACGTTGCCGTCGCCACAGCTCGGCAGCGCACACTTCGTGGTGCAAGCGCCGTCATCGGCGTTCTTCTCGCCGTCGTCGCAAGCCTCGACCCCGCTGTGCACGATGCCGTCACCGCACTTGGCCAGCGCGCAGCCGTTGGTGCAGCCGTCGTTGTCCTCGCTGTTGGCGTCGTCGCACTCCTCCTTGCCGTTCTTGTAGCCGTCGCCGCAGCGCGCCGCGAGGCAACTGTTGAGGCAGTCATCGTAGTTGCTCAGGTTGCCGTCGTCGCACTCCTCGACCTTCTCCCACACCAGGCCGTCGCCGCAACGCGCCTTCTTGCAGGTGCCGCTGCAGCCGTCCGTGTCCGCGGTGTTGCCGTCGTCGCACTCCTCGGCGCCCTCCAGCTTGCCGTTGCCGCACACCGGCTCCGGCTCGTCCTCCGAGCAGGCCGTGAACAACGCGCCGCCGGCCAGGCCGAGAGCGGCGCACAACGCCATCGTCAGGCGGGGAAGATTCATCTTGTCCTCCGTGCAGTGTTGCCAAGCCGGAGGCGAGCTGCGCCTCCCGACTACCCACAGGACCATAGCGCAACTCGCCCCGCGTGGCCATGGCAACCCGGATCGTCGCCGTCGTCGTTGACGCCCTGGGGCCCATCGGGAAGGATGCTCGGCCGGTTCTGGCCTGCCGTGGGACAAGGAGATGGCGCACCTGCAGCTTCTGCTCGAGTCGGGCGAAGAGTCGCTCCGGGTGGTGCGCTTCCGGGTCCACGAGGGGATCTCGCGCCCCTTCGAGATCTGCGCCTGGGCCCTCTCGCCCGACGCGAGCATCCCGTTCGAGGCCATCGTCGGCCGGGCGGCCGAGTTCCGCCTTGTCTCCGCCTACCGCCACGTGCGGCGGGTGGGCACGCGGCGCTGGTCCGGGATCTGTCGCAGCGTGGAGCTGGTGCAGGCCGAGCCGGTGGGCCAGTCGACGTACTGCCTGCACATCGTGCCGCAGCTCTGGCTGCTGACCCGACGCAGCACCCAGCGGATCTTCCAGCACCAGAGCATCCCCGACATCGTCGGCACCATCCTCGCACAATGGCGGGTCGAGCATCGCTGGGCCATCGACGCGGCGTTCTATCCTCGGTTCGAGTACCGGGTGCAGTACGCCGAGAGCGACTTCGACTTCGTGAGCCGGTTGCTCGAGGAGGCGGGCATCGCGTACTACTTCCACGATCCCGAAGCGGAGCAGGAGCCCGGCGAGGACGCGCTCTTCCGCGGCCGGGGCGTCACGCGGCTCGTGCTGAGCGACCGGCTGCACGCCGCGCCGCGGCGCGCGGGACCGCCCCTGCCGTTCGTGGATCACCCGGGCGAGGCGGCGGAGCAGGAGTACGTGACCGAGGTCCAGCTCTCCGAGGAGGTCCGGCCGGGCCGGCTCACGATGCGCGACTTCGACTTCCGGCTGCGACCCGACCACGACCTGTCCTGCCGGGCCGAGGTCCCGGCGGGCGCGGAGCGGGCCCACGAGCAGTACCGCTACCTGCCGGGAGCCTTCCGCGTCGTGGGGCAGCCCGGCGGCAGCACGCCCGTGGCGGACGACAAGGCCGCGGTGCGGACGAACACGGCATTCGCCGAGGAGCGGGTGGCGCGCTCTCTGGCGAGCGAGCGGGCAGACCGGCGCCAAGTCCGCTTCGTCACCAACGCGGTCGACCTGCACCCGGGCACGGTGTTCGCGATGCAGCACCCGCGCGGCGATCTCGACGAGACGGCCCTGCTCGCCACCGAGCTGTGGCTCGAAGGCGACTTGCAGCAGGAGTGGCTCATGGCGGGTGCGGCGACCTTCGCGGCCAAGCCCTACCGTCCGCCCTTCCGCACGCCGCGACCGCGTGCCCTCGGCGTGCAGAGCGCCATGGTGGTCGGCCCGGCGGGCGAGGAGATCCATGCTGACGAGCTCGGCCGGGTGCGGGTGCAGTTTCACTGGGATCGGGAAGGCACCTACGACGACGGCAGCAGCCTGTGGGTGCGCGTGAGCCAGGGCTGGGCCGGCCCGGGCTTTGGCCGGCTGACGCTGCCGCGCGTCGGGCAGGAGGTGCTGGTGCAGTTCGAGGGCGGAGATCCGGATCGCCCTGTCGTCGTGGGAAGGCTCTTCAACGCCACGGCCATGGCGCCCTACGAGCTGCCCGCGCACCAGACGAAGAGCGTCTGGCGCAGCGCCTCGTCGCCCGGCGGCGGCGGGTTCAACGAGCTCTCCTTCGAGGACGCGGCCGGCCGCGAGCGCGTCTACTTGCAGGCCGAGCGCAACCTGGACCAGCTCGTCAAGCAGGACGAGACGCACCTCGTCCGCGGCAGCCTGCGGGCCACGGTGGCGCAAGACTGCGATCTGGTCGTCAAGGTAAGCCAGCGCGAGCGGGTGGAGCAGGACCGGCAGCTCCACGTCGCGGGCGATCGGCGCGAGCGCTTCGCCCGGGACTGCTCGTGCATCGTGGGCGCCGAACGCCACGTGCGCGTGGCCGAGCGCGACGCGCTCGAGGCCGGCACCGAGATCCATCTCAAGGCCGGCCAGAAGCTCGTGCTGGAAGCGGGCGAGCGGGTGAGCATCACGGGCCGGGGCGGGTTCATCGACATCGGCCCCGAGGGCGTGACCATCCAGGGCACGCTCGTCAAGATCAACAGCGGCGGGGCCGCGGGCAGCGGTCACGGCGCGCGCCCGGCGGCCCCCGAGGAGGCGAGACTGGCCGTCGTGCAGGAGCCGGGAGCGGTCGCGCCGATGGTGCCGCTCGCGCCGACGCGCCGCCTCGCCCGCGCGCCGCTGCGACCGGCCGTGGCGCGCCCGCGCGGCCGGGGCGAGAGTGGCGGCGAGCCGGGCGAGCGCGCGGCGCCGGACGGCGCGCCCCGGCCGGCGAGGGCGGCGCGGAGCTGGATCGAGATCGCGCTCGTCGACGCCGCCGGCCGGCCGGTGCCGGGCGTGCGCTATGAGATCGTCCTGCCGGACGGCAGCACCGCGAGGGGGCGCCTCGACGGCAGGGGCCTGGCGCACGTGGCCTCGCCCGCGCCGGGAC
>JACQWT010000568.1 GCA_016209145.1 Deltaproteobacteria bacterium
GCGGACGGCCCGCCTGCGGCCCCAGGGGGCAACGGCCGCGGGGCGTTGCATTTCGCGTCTGCCCGCTCCGTTCGCGCGGGCGCATCGGTTTCACCCTTGACCCGCAGACTCAGCCCGTGCGTGGTATAGCCAACGGCTATGCGTGCAGCCTCGGTGCACGGGCGGTGAAGAATGCGGGCTGCGGGTTGCGCGGCCGGGCGAGCTTTGGCATAGGCAGGGCATGGCCAAAAGCAAGGTGGCGGTTCTCGAAGTCGCGCCCGAAACCATCCTGCGCGACGTCGAGCGGTTGCTGGAGCTGGCCGGCCTGCGCGGCGCCCTCGACCCAGGAGCGAGCACGATCCTCAAGGACAACATCTCCTGGCACTTCCCGTTTCCGGGCGCGAACACCACGCCCTGGCAGCTCGAGGGCACGATCCGCGCGCTGCGCCGGGCGGGCTTCGAGCATCTGAGCTGCGTGCAGAACAAGACGGTGGTGACCGACGCGTTCAAGGGCGAGGATCTGAACAAGTACCTGCCCGTCTGCCGGCGCCACGACGTGCCGGTGCTCTACAACTTCGAGGAGGCCGACATGCGCTGGGTCGAGCACCGGCCCAAGGCGCGGATGCACGTGCTCGACCGCATCTACCCCGACGGGATCCGCGTGCCCGACTACTTCTTCGGCAAGAACGTCGTGCACCTGCCCACGGTCAAGTGCCACATCTACACGACCACCACGGGCGCCATGAAGAACGCCTTCGGCGGGCTCCTGGCGACGCACCGGCACTACACGCACACCTGGATCCACGAGACGCTGGTCGACCTGCTGGCCATCCAGAAGGAGATCCACACGGGTCTGTTCGCCGTGATGGACGGCACCACCGCGGGAAACGGCCCCGGTCCCAGGACCATGGAGCCCGTGGTCAAGGACTTGATGCTCGCCTCGGCCGATCAGGTCGCCATCGACGCCGTGGCCGCGAAGATGATGGGCTTCGATCCGCTCGGGCTTCGGTTCATTCGGCTTGCCCACGAGGACGGCCTCGGCGTCGGCGATCCGCGCGACATCGAGGTCGTCGGCGCGGACGTGTCCGGCGAGAGCTGGGGCTTTCGGGTGGGCGACAACGCTGCCAGCATGGTGGGCGATCTCATGTGGTTTGGTCCGCTCAAGCCATTGCAGAAGCTCTTCTTCCACACGCCTCTGGTCGGCCTGTTCGTTCTCGGCAGCGAGCTGTACCATGACTACTACCGCTGGCCGCTCAAGGACCGCAGGACGTTCGAGCGCTGGCGCGCCGAGACGCGCTGGGGGCGGCTGTTCGCGGCCTACGAGCGCGGCGAGCCCGAGAGCATCATCCGGCCGCAGGGCGGTGGCGCCGAGCCGGCCGCAGGAGCATGAGCCAGCGCGCGGGCGACGCCGGGGACGGCCTGCCGGATCCGGTGATCCTCGACGGCGCGATGGGCACCGAGCTCATCGCCCGGGGCGCGATGGCGCCTGCGCCTCTGTGGAGCGCTTGGGCCACGCTGCATCGGCCGGAGCTAGTCGCGCAGATCCACCGCGAGTACGCCGCGGCCGGCGCCACGGTGCACACCGCCAACACCTTCCGCGCCAAGCGCCGCTGTCTGCCCGAGCAATGGCGGGAGGCGGCCGAGCGGGCCGTGGAGCTGGCGCGGGCGGCGGTGCCGCCCTGGCATCGCGTGGCCGGGAGCATCGCGCCGCTGGAGGACTGCTACCGGCCCGATCTCAGCCCGGCGGCCGAGGCGCGCGCCGAGCATCGCGAGCTCGTGCAGCTTCTGGCGGCGACCGGTGTCGATCTCTTGCTGTGCGAGACCTTCGCTCACCCGGGCGAGGCGCTGGTGGCGGTCGAGGAGGCGGCGAGGACGGGCGTCGAGACTTGGGTGGCCTTCACGGCCGGGCCGCGCGCCGATCTGCTCTTGCCCGAGCAGATCGAGCAGGCGGCCGAGCGTTGTGTCGCGGCCGGGGCTGCGGCGTGCCTCGTCAACTGCGTGCCCGCCCTCGAGTCGATGCGCTTTCTGGAGCGGCTGACCGAGCTCGGCGTGCCCTGTGGCGTGTACGCCAACGCCGGCGACAAGGCCGAAGGCATCGGCTGGGGTGCCGGCCCGCCGGGCCCGGCGCGCTACGCCGATCTCGCCTGCCGCTGGCGGGCCGCCGGCGCGAGCATCATCGGCGGCTGCTGCGGAACGGGGCCGGAACACGTCCGGGCCGTGGCGGCGGCGTTGCGGGCGGAGGAGAGTTAATGCCGGCTCACCCCGTGCGCGCGGCTGCTACGCCGGCAGGACGTCGACGCCGTATGGCGCGAACTTGGGATCTCGCGTCACGACGGTCAGCTCCCGTCCAGCCTGCGCCACCAGCAAGCGGTCGAACGGGTCGCGGTGATGCCAGGCGAGCCCCCTTACCCGAAGCGCGGCATTCTCGTCCACGGGCAACCACGCGAGCCCCGTTGCCGAACAGGCCGCCGGGAGCCATCGCTCGGCCGGTCCTGGCAGAACGAGCTTGCCCAGCGACTGCTTGATGGCGATCTCCCAGGCCGAGACGGCGCTCACCAGCACCTCGTTGTCCGCCGCCTCGATGGCTCGCGCCGCTTCAGGGCGGAGGTGGCCAGGGTCAAGTAGCGCCCAGAGCAAGACGTGGGTATCCAGAAGAAGCCGCATCTAGGTCGACTCCTCTTCGAAGCCGAGCAGCATGTCGTCCGGCAGCTCGTCGAAATCACCCGCGATCTCGAACGGCTGCCCGGTGAACTGACCGAGCTTGCGTGGCTCCCGGCGAGCATCTAGAGCCACGAGGCGCGCCACCGGCTTGCCCGCTCTTGCGATGACGATTTCCTCGCCGGCGGCCGCCCGGTCGAGCAAGCGAGATAGCTGGGTCTTGGCGTGATGGACGTTGATCTGCATGGACTCAGTCTAGTCCAGTCCGGGTGTTCAACGCAAGCTGCCCCGACGCCTCCTTGTTCGTGCTCTCCGTCTTGCCCCGTAGGCCTTAACCAGCCAATCGCCCGGCGGCCGAGGCGCCGCGCCGGCCGAGCGCGCCCGCAGCGCCGGGCCCGAGCGTACTCCTGTACGTGAGGGCCCGGCGCGAGGACGAAAGCTCATGCCGGACCAGCGCGGATGGATCGGCCGCCGTCGTTGCCATCGCCAGATTCTTGGTTGACGCGTATGCCGTCTTGCCCCCCGGGACACGACGAACGAGCGATTGGACTTCACCCACTATCCGCGGGAGTTCGTGGAGTTCTGAGCTACTAAGTCCGAAAATCGTCGCGCCGCGCGACGATTCTGGGCGGCGCGAAGCGCCCGAGACGGGCCGCGGGGTTGGGGCCCCGCGGCCGAGGCAGCCGGCAGCGTGATATCTCCGGTCGGCCGGCAACCGCGGCCATGGCGTCGCCGCCCCGAGCTCGGTGTCCAGTGCTCGACAGCGCAGCGCCGAGTGCCACTGGCCGAAGGCCGTGGGGGAACGCGAAGGCGTGAACGCTGGCGTTGGCGGCTTGGGTTGCGGGCGAAGCCCGCGCTAGGCCTCGTAGATCCGCCGCAGCAGCTCCAGCCCCGGCCTGGCCTTTCCCTCGGCGATGCGGTGCACGGCCTTCTGCACGGCCTCGTTGGCTGGGGCCCGCAGGCCGAGCGCGCGCGCTCGGGCCACCACCTCGCCGTTGAGGAAGTCGACCTCCCGAGCGCCGCCGGCGAGCGCAGAAAGATCGAGCCGGGAGCGGATCGGCCGGAAGCGCAGCGCCAGGGCGCGCAGCAGCTCGTCCTTCGCGGCCAGGCCGGGCGCGCCGGGCGCTGCGCGCCGCTCGGCCTCGCTCGGGGCGAGCGAGCTCACGTCCACGGTGCCCGGCACCGGATCGAGCTCGACGCCCTCGCCCCGGGCCACCTCCACGGCTTCGGCCAGCAAGTCAAGCGCGAGAGCGCGCGCCTCGCCGTGCCGCAGGATCTGCCCCAGCCGCCCGTCCCCGATGCCGCAGAGCGCCCCGGCGGCACACGCCAGCGCAAGCTTGCTCCAGCGCGCGCCCCGCAGGTTGCGCGTGAGCCTGACGGGCCCCACGGTCTCCAGCAGCCGCGCCAAAGCGGCAAGTCGCGCCTCGTCGGCCCCGGCGTCGAGCGGGCCGAGCACGAACCCTCCGGCGCTCGTGCGCTCGTAGATGCCAGGCTCGATCGTGTGGGCTGTCCAGCCGACCACGGCCCCGGCCACGGCAGCGCCGCCGGAGACCGACGCGATGCGTTCTTCGCACGGCGCGTCCTGAAGGCAAACGAGGATCCCCTGCTCTGCCAGCGCCGGCCGGACCTGGGCGGCGGCGGCCTCGGCCTCGCGCGCCCGCCCGCAGAGCAGCACGTAGTCGAAGGGCGTTCCGCCCGTGGCGAGCGCGATCAGCGCCTGCGCGCGAACGGCCGACCGGCCCGGCTCGCCCCGCACGAGCAGGCCGCGGGCACCGATCGCGTCCGCGACGAGCGGGGAGCCGGTCAGCAGCGTGACGGGCACGCCGAGCTCGATCAGGCCGGCGGCCACGACGCCGCCGACGGCGCCGGCGCTGGCCACGAGAATGCGGGGCATCGCGGGCGCGGTCGGTTGGTCGGCGGACATGGCGTCGCCCGTCTACACCCGCAACCGCCGCGGCGGGGTCGCGATTTTCCGAAAGCTCGTCTACAAGGCCAGCGAGCGGCCAAGTGGAGCGAAGGTGGTGAGCGGGCCAGAAGCGACAGAGAAGGCGGAGCCCGAGGCGGCAGGCGAGCGGGCGCGGCCGCGCCGGCCCCGGATCGAGGGCGCGTTCGCCCTTGGTGGGGCGTTGCTCGTCGCCCTGCTGTTTCTCGTGGCCAGCGTGGGCCGCAGCGGCGTGTGGGATCCGTACGAGCTCGACCGCGGCGATCTCGCCCGCCGCATCGCCGTCGAGCTGCTCGGAGCGCAGTGGCTGCGCGACACCGACGCGCCGGCCGGCATGCCGACGCTGACCGATCTCGGCATGGGCGAGCTGCCCTTCACCTCCATGGCGGTCGGCTTCAGGCTCTTCGGCCTGCACGACTGGTCCGGGCGTCTGCCCCTGGCGCTCTGGGCTGTTGCCGGGGCGCTCGTCCTCTTCGTCTTCCTGCAGCGCACGGTGGGCGGGCGCGCGGGCCTGTACGGGGTCGTGGCACTGGCGACGATGCCCCTTTACTTCATGCAGGCGCGCACCATGCTGGGTGACGTCGTGACCATGGCGGCGGCCATCGCCTGCTTCTGCGGCCTTGCCGGAGCGCTGCTCGACCGCGGCTCCAAGCGAGCGACGGCGGCGTGGCTGCTCGTTGGCTTGGTCGGCGGCGCGGCGGGCTACCTGAGCCGCGGCGCCGTCATCGGCGTGGCCGCCCCGGCCCTCGGCGTGGGAATGGCCTGGCTCGTTCTGTCGCTGGCGGACGCGGGTGCCGCCTCCTCCTGCGGGCGCCTTCGCTGGCACGGGATCGGCGCCGGCTCGCTCTGCCTCGGGGTGGTCTTCGCCTACCTGGGGATGCACGCCCTGCTCGAGCACGGCTGGCAGCAGCGTCTCGTGCTGCGCTCGGTCGGCTTCGCGGTGGTGGCCAAGGCGCCGGTCGAGTCGACCTTCGAGCTTACGATTCGCGATCTCGGCCATGCTCTGTTCCCCTGGAGCGCATTTGTCCCCTGCGCGCTGGGCCGCCTCTTCGCGTGGCCGGCGGGCATCGAGCCCATGGCGCGGCAGCGGCAGCTAGGCGTGCGCGTGGCGCTGCTGCTCGGCGCCGCGTTCTTCTACGCCGCCTTCGCCGTCCTGGCGCCGTGGGCCGGGTCGCTGCCGTTCGCCGGACCGGGCCTGCTCGCGGCGATCGCCGCCGTGGCCATCGACGACTACGAGCGGGGCGCGGAGCCTTCCGGCGCGGTCGCCGTGGGCACCGCTTTGCTTGGCGGCGTCCTGCTCGGGGACATGCTGGCAGAGCCGGTCAAGGGCCTGGCCGCCTTCGGGGTCCCGGAGACAGCCTTCCCCAAGGGGTTCGAGCCGCAGGCCGCCCGCCTCATGCAGGCCACGGCCGCCGTTTTCGCCGGCCTCGTCGTACTCTCGTGGCTGGAGCGGGGCCTGGAGTGCGGGAGGGAGCGGCTCGGGCCGTGGCTGCGCCGCCGCTGGGCGCAGTACCGCAGCGCCGGGGCCGAGATCGGGCGGCTGTGGAACGGCAACCTCGTTTTCGGCCTGCTCGTGGTCGAGGCCGCCCTCGTGGGGCTCGGTGCGATGCTGCTCGTGGGCCGCAGGCTCCAGTGGACGAGCGTGCTGCGCCTGCCGCAGAACTTCGCCTACGGCGGGCTCAACGCCTGGTGGGTGCTGCCCGTCGCGGTCTGCCTGGTGCCGCTCGGCTTCGAGCTCGGGCGCGGGCTGCTCGGGGCCGGCCTGCGGCTGGTCCGCCTTCCCCGCGGCGCGCTTTCGCCCCTCGCGGCCCTGGTCGCGGGCGGCGTGCTCTCCTTCGGCTACTACCCGGCCTTGGCCGCACAGCTTTCGCCCAAGGAGGTGTTCGAGAGCTACTCTCGGCTGCACGCGCCGGGCGAGCCGCTGGGGGTCGCCGGCCTGCGGGCGCGTGCCGCGCGCTACTACTCCGGGGGCGAGCAGGTGAGCTCCTTCGCGAGCGCGCGGGCCGCGTACCGCTGGCTGACGGCGCCGGCCGCGGAGCGCGGCGCCGACCCCGAGCGTGGCGAGCGGCGCTTCCTGGCGCTGCGCGACCAGGATCTGGCCGAGTGCAACTCGCTCTATCGCGAGCAGTTCGGGCGGAACCTACCGGTGCTCGACGCGCGCTCGAGCAGCATCCTGCTCGCTTCCAACCAGCTTCGCGGTGCGGTCAACGCGAACGCCTTCGCGCCGTTCTTCCTGTTCGAGCCACCGCCCATCCAGCATGCGGTGGCGGCCCAGCTCGAGGACGAGCTCGACGCCCTCGGCTGGGAGGTGGCCGACGCCGAGGGCCGCCTGGTCGAGTATGTGGTGCCGCAGCGGCGCTACCGGCTGCGTTTCTTCTTCCGGGTGTTGAAGCCCATCGGGCGCTCCTGGCAGGCGTTCCTGCACATCGACGGGCAGCGGCGCCGCCACAACGGCGATCGCGATCCGCTCGGCGGGAAGTACGCCATGACGCTGTGGCGCACGGGCGACGTCGTGGTCGACGAGTACGCCATGGCGCTGGAGCCGAATTTCACGCCCGGCCGCTACACGGTCTACTACGGTTTCTACAGCGGCAGCACGCGCATGCGGGTGACCAAGGGACGCCACCACGAGAACCGCGTTGACGGCGGCGAGCTGGTTGTCCGTTGATCTACCTCGCCGGACGATCAGATCTCGACGCGCGCGCCTGGCGGGGATACGAGGAAGCTAGCTATGTCCGAGGACGACCCGAGCTCGCGGCGCGCGCGTAGGGACCGACGCGCCGCGCCGCGCTTCGCCGTGGAGTGGTCGGTGGACTGCGAGACCGAGGACACTTTTCTGTACGCCGCGATCACCAACGTCTCCGCGTTGGGGATCTTCGTGCAGA
>JACQWT010000569.1 GCA_016209145.1 Deltaproteobacteria bacterium
CGCTCCAGGATGGCGGCCAGAAGGGACGGCGGATGCTGAGCGCGCGGCCGACCGGCCCGAGCGGAGGACGCGTGCCGTGCTCCGGCTGCGGCGCGACGCTCGATCCGCTGCGGGCGGGCCACGTGGCCATCTTTCACTCCCGCTTCCACTACTTCTGTAGCTTCGAGGGGTGCCGGCGGCGCTACGTCGATCGCCTGGCGGCCGAGTGGGCCGCCGGATCGGGCGGCGCGGTCCCGGACGAACAAGGGGGGCTCCCGGCGGGCGCAGGGGCGTTGTCGGCCGCGGCACTGGTGCTCCCCGCCGGCGTGGTGCCTGCGGCCCTGGCGGTCGTGTCCGCGCGCCCCTCGTCTGACGAGAGCGCGGAGCTGGTGGAGCCGGTAGCCGACGAGGAGCCGGTCGTGCCCGGGGCGCGGGCCGCGGAGCCGGACGCTCGGGAGGCAGAGGTGCTGCTCCTGGCCCTGTCGCTCATTGCCGGCGCGCTGGCGCTGGCGCTGGAGCTGGCCGGGCCGGCGCGCCTGGTGCTGGTGGCGCGGGTGGTGCTGCTCGCGGCGGGCAGTGCGGCGCTGGTGGGCCGGGCCGTGACCTCGCCCACCGATCCGCGCGAGCCTCATCGGGCGACCACCTTCCTCGCGCCCGCGCTCGCGACGGCGGTCGCGGCGTGGGCGCTCGCGGCGGAGCCGGTGGCGACGGCCGCACGGGCGGCGTTTCTCGGGGCTGTCGTGCTGTGCGTGGCGACGCTGGGGACCTGGCTCGTGGGGGTGGCCGCGCGCCCGGTCTCGGCCCATCGCGCCTGGCTCGCCCGCATGCTCGACGCCGTGGCCCGTCGCGTGGCGGCGGCTAGCGGCGCGGCCGGGGCGCGCGTGCGGGCGAGCGATCTGCGCCCGGGCGAGCACGTCGTGGTGGAGGCGGGCGAGCCCGTCCCCGTGGACGTAGAGGTGCTCGGCGCGGACGTGGAGGTCGTTCCCTGGCCCGAGGCCACTGCGCGGACGCGTCTGCGCCGCGGCCAGGTGGCCGTGGCCGGCGCGCAGGTCACGCAGGGGCAGCTCCGGGGCGCTTGCCTGTACTGCGGAGACGACCGCGCGCTGTGTCGCTCCATGCTTTCGTCCGAGCGTCGCTGCGACGTCCATGCTGCGGCCGCGCGCTTCGGCCGCGCGGTGGCCGAGCGCTACGCGCCCGCTCTGGCCGCGCTGGCCGCGGTGGCGGCTGCGGCGGTGGGCGGCGGTGGGCCCATCCATGCGGCCATGGTCGCGGTGGCCGTGCTTGCCGCGGTGGGCAGCCCGGCGGTGGGGGCCATGGCGGGGTTGTGCATCGCGCGCCGAGCGGGCGCGGCGCTCGCGCGCGGCGTGGTGTACGCCGACGGCCGGGCCTGGGACCGCGCGGCGCGCGTGGGCGCGGCCGTCTTCTGTGCCCGTGGCACCCTCGTGCTGGGGGAGCCCGAGCTGGCGGAGCTGGAGCTGTTCTCCGAGCAGGCGTGCAGCCGCGAGTTGCTCGAACTGGCGGCCGGCGCGCTCGCGGGCGAGAGGAGCCCGCGGGCGGTTGCCGTGCTTCGCGCGGCGCAGGAGCGCGGGCTCGAGCCCGTGGCCGTGCGCAATCCGCGCCTCTTCCCGGGGCGCGGCGCGACCGGAGTGGCGTCCACGGGGGAAGCGCTGTGCGTGGGCAGCCGAGATCTCTTGATCGAGCAGGGTCTCTCCGCGGCCGTGGCCGAGAGGCGCGCCTACGAGCTCGAGTCGCGCGGCCGCACCGTCCTGTTCGTGGCCAAGGCCAGCCGGCTGGTGGGCATCATCGCCCTGCACGATGGCTTGCGGCCGGGCGCACGCGCCGCCGTGCAGCACTTGCTCGACGCCAAGATCGAACCGGTGCTGATGAGCGCCGACGCGCGCGAGACCTGCGCCGCGCTCGGCCGCTCGCTCGACATCGAGCACCTCCGGCCGGGGGTCCTGGCTCACGAGGCGGCCGACACCGTCGATCGTATTCGCGGGAGCGGCGTGAGCGTGGCAGTCTTCGGCCATCCCGGGCAGGACGATCAAGCGCTCGTTGCGGCGGACGTGTCGGTCGCCCTCGGCGCCGCGCGCAGCGCGCCGGGCGAGCACGCCGTCACGCTCGTGGGCAACGACGTCCGGGACGCCGGCCTCGCACTCCTGTTGGCGCGACGGGGCCGCGCCCAGGCGCTGCAGCTCCTCGCTCTGGTGCTGGTTCCGGCCCTGCTCGGCTCGCTCGTGGTGGCCGCCGGGCTGCTGGCTCCGGAATACGCTCCGCTTTGCCTGCTCGTGGGCACCCTGGTGGCCTTCGCCCAGCTTCGCGCCGCCGATCGAGCGCAGGCCGCGGGGGGCGTGGCGCGGGCCGGCGCGGCGATTGACGGATCCGGCCCGCTCGGCTAACCGCTTGACGCTGATGTGCTTGCTCAGATCCGTTGCGTTGCTGGCGCTGGCGCTCGTCGTCGGCGGCTGCGGCGCGAGCGGCCTGCCGGACGCCCAGTC
Source organism: Deltaproteobacteria bacterium (assembly GCA_016209145.1). GTDB lineage: Bacteria > Myxococcota_A > Polyangia > Polyangiales > Polyangiaceae > JACQWT01. Next base: position 2,478 of record JACQWT010000569.1, read on the forward strand.
GGTGGAGAGCCAGTCGCAGGCCGAGTACGATCTCGGACGCGACGCGTTCGAGCGGCGCCAGTACCGCGAGGCGCTGGGCCACGTGGAGAAGGCCCTCGGCCTGCGCGAGGACAATGCCGAGGCGTGCTACCTCGGTGCGGTCGTGCTCCTCGCCTTTTGCGCGCACGACACGGGCTCGCCCGACTGCCGCTTCGCCGAGGCGGAGCGCTACGTTCGCCGGGCGCTCGAAGCCGACCCGAAGATGCGCGACGCCCAGAACGTGCTCGGCGTAGTCCTGGTCCATCTGCGTCGCCCCGGCGAGGCGATCGCGGTGCTCGAGCCGCTGGCGAACGACATGCTCTACGGCTCGCCCGAGAAGGCGTGGGGCAACCTGGGCTGGGCCTACCTCGAGGCCGGGCGCGTCGATGCGGCGATTGCCGCGCTCAGGCGCGCCGTGGCGGCGCAGCCGCTCTTCTGCGTCGGGCATTTTCGCCTGGGAGAGGCGTACCTGCGCAAGGGGGAGTACGCCGCCGCCCGCAAGGCGTACACGAGCGCGCTCGACATCGAGAAAGGGGACTGCCCGCGGCTCCAGGATGCTTTTTGGGGGCGGGCCCAGGCGCTTCTGAAGCTCGGGTTGGAAACCGAGGCTCGGGAAGATCTTGCGCGATGTCGCGATGTTAGCTCCGAGACGCCCACCGGGCGCCGGTGCTCCAACAAACTTCAGGTATTGAATCGGGAGCGAAACAGTGGTTGAACCGCGACCGATGGCCCTGGAGCAGATCCCTTCGGTCGGGACCTACCTGCGGCGCAGGCGCGAGGCCCGCTCGATGAGCATGGCCGAGGTGGCGCGGGCCACGCGCATTCCGGTCAGGGCGATCGAGCGGATCGAGGCCGACCACTTCGACGACCTTCCCGGCGAGGTGTTCGCGCGGGGGTTCCTCAAGGCGTACGCTTCGGCCGTGGGGCTGTCGCCCGACGAGATCCTGGCGCGCCACACCGCGGCGCGGCGCATCGTGTCGGTGGAGCCGCTGCCCGCCGCGCGGCCGGCCACGGGGGCGGGCACGCGCCGCTTCGGCGTGGCTATCGCCTTCGTGCTGCTCTTGCTGCTCTTCACGCTGGCGCTGAGCATCGTGCTGCGGCCGCGCGGAGACGACCGGCCGACCGAGCTCTCCGGGCCTGCGGCGAGCGCGCCCGTCTTCTGGGCCTGACCGGAGCTTCGCCCGTGGTGGCGCGGCCCCGGCTTGCACGGCAGCGGGTCACGAGCCGCGCCCTGCTGCTGCGGCGCGTTGCGGTCGGCGAGGCCGATCTTGTCGTGACGCTCTTCACCGAGCGGCTCGGGGCCGTCTCGGCCGTGGCGCGCGGCGCACGGCGCTCGGCCCGGCGCTTCCCCGCGCTCGAGCCGGTGCACCTGCTGCAAGTGGTGCTGAGCCTGCCGGACGGCGCCGAGCTTGGAGCGCTCCTCGAGGCGCGGCTCGATCGGCCGCGGCTCGCGCTCGTCGGGGCGCTCGATTCTCTCGACGCGGCGGGGCGCATCCTTCGCTGGCTGCGCGCGCTGGCGCCGGCGCGGACGGCGGAGCCGGCGCTCTGGGACGAGGTGAACCGCGTGCTCGACGCGCTCGACCAGCCCGACGCCCCGGCGCGCGCCGAGGCACTGCTCGCGGCCTCCGGCCTGCGCCTGCTTGCCGCCGCTGGCTGGGGCCTGGAGCTCGCTCGCTGCGTGAGCTGCGAGCGCGCCTGCCCGAGCGGCGCCAGCGTCCGCATCGACGTCGACGCGGGCGGCGTCGTTTGCCGCGCCTGTGGCGGCGGTCCGCTCGGGCTCCGCGCGCGGCAGCGCGCGTGGATGCTCGGGGCAATGGCTGGGGCGGAGGAGCCCGCGGGCGCGGGCGATGTGGCCGCTGCGCTCGCGGTGGTGGGGCAGGCGATGGCGGTGCATGGGGGCGAAGGCAGGGGCTGAGGCGTCCCGCCCTGCCTCCGCCGCGCCGTGTCTGATGCCGGGCGCCCGAGGTCGCGTCCTTGCTGCCCGTGCCGATCGGCCGCCGACGCAGCCGGTTCCTGCTCCCGGTCCTACCCGACCTTGTAGCGGTCGCGAAGGGTTGCTCTTGCCGGCTCCAGCGCGCATGAGCCGGATCATGGCTTCGTCCTTTCGGCGGTCAGCGGGCCTGGCGGACGAGCGAGCAGTCGCCGCGCGCCGCCGCTGGTCGCTGCCGGGCGGCGCCGCGCTTGCGCAGCGCGTGCCACAGGTCGTGGTCGGTCTGCAGGCCCATCCAGAGCTCCGGAGTCGTGCCGAGGACCTCCGCGAGAATGATGGCCGTCTGCGCCGTGATGCCGCGCTTGCCGTTGACGATGGTGTTGACCCGCTGCACCGGCACGCCCATGCGCGCTGCGAGCTCGACCTGGGAGAGGCGTCGGGGCCGCAGGAGCTCCTCGAGCAGCATGACACCTGGCGGGGTAGGTGGGCGATTCTTGGGCAGCATGACGGCCTCCTCAGTGGTAGTCGACGATCTGGACCTCTCGGGTGTCGGCGTGGTCGAAGCGGAAGACGACTAGCACGGCGCCCGAGCCGGCTGCGTGTCTGCCGCGCACCGGGCGTGGTAGGCACCGGCGCCGGAGGCAGGAGATGAAGCCGACGGTAGGGATCCTCGGAATGGGCCTGATGGGGCGACCCATGGCCCTGAACGTGCTCGCGGCGGGCTACCCGCTCGTCGTGTACAACCGCACCGCGTCGCGGGCGGACGAGGTGGTGAGGGCGGGCGCGCGGCTTGCCGCGAGCCCGCGCGAGCTCGCGGTGCAGTGCGAGGTGGTGATCACCATGGTGAGCGATCCTCCTGCGCTGGAGGCTTGCCTGTGGGGTCCGGACGGAGTGCTAGCCGGCCTTGGCCGGGGCCGCGTGCTCGTGGACTCGAGTACGGTCTCGCCGGCCCTGGCGGTGCGGGCCGCGGCGGCGTGCGCCGAGCTTGGCGCGAGCTTCCTCGATGCGCCGGTGACGGGGGGGACGTGGGGCGCCGAGAAGGGGGAGCTCGTCTTCATGGTCGGAGGCGAGGCCGAGGTTCTCGACCGCGCGCGCCCCGTGCTCTCGACCATGGGCAAGCGCTTCTTCCACCTCGGGCCGCACGGCGCCGGACAGAGCGTGAAGCTCGCCATGAACTTGATCCTGGCGCTAGAGGTGGGCGCGCTGGCCGAGGCCCTTGCCTTGGTGGAGCGGGCAGGGGTTGCGGGCGAGAAGCTGGTGGACGTGCTCCAGGCGAGCATGGCGCGCGCGCCCGTGCTCGACGTCAAGGCCCCACTCATGCTCGAGCGCCGCTACGAGCCGAGCTTCCCCCTGCGGCTGATGCACAAGGATCTCGGCCTGGCGATCCAGCTCGGCAATGAGCTTGGTGTGCCCTTGCCTGCCGCGGCGGCGGTGCGCGAGGTGTACAGCGCCGTACGCGGCTGCGGCGGCGAGGATCTTGACTACGCTGGCGTGGCGAGCTTCTGGGAGCGCTAGCCCTACGGCGCGCCCGTCTCCGCCAGCTCGTAGAAGGGCTCGCTCGCGCCCTCGAGCGAGATAGTGGCCTGCTGGTAGTAGGGCACGCTGATGCCGCCCAGCACCGCGGCGTACGGGCCGGATTCGCTCTGGGCCGCGCGCAGCTCGTAGATCTTGGAGGGCTGCAGCAGGGTGGTGCGGACGGTCAGCGTGCCGGCCTCGTACTCGACGATCGCGCCGGCCCAGGGCCGCGCCAGCGGCTCGCCGACGAAGAGGCCCTCGCCCGGCCGGCGCACCGACTTCCAGTAGGCCTCCAGCACGGTCTCGCCGCGAAAGTAGTGCGGCAGCAGCTTCCTGGTATTCGGGAACTTGTGCAGGTAGTTGCAGGGCTCGACCACCGTGCCGTAGCTCGCGGTCGCGCCCGCCTCGAGCCAGCGCACGACGCTCATCTGCTCGCTCACCGGGACCTTGCCGCCGAAGGACGTGAGGTGGTCGGCCACCGCGCCCGGTCGGTAGCCGTTCGAGTCGATGGCCGGCACCTGTGCCAGTCCGGTGAAGTAGAAAAGCACGTTGGCGGCGTTCTCGACGTAGTCGAGCCCCTGGCCGCCCGAGTTGTCGACGTACGTGAGCGCCAGGCCGGCCTCGTGGTCCCAGTCCGCCACGGTGTCCTCGAAGGACGGCCAGCGCACGGAGCGCGCGGCATCGGTGGTGCGCACGAGGTAGCCGTCGCCGAAGGGGAAGGTCGAGTCGGCGGCCAGGCCGCGGTCGATGAGGGCGTAGGCGTCCTCGACCTTGGCCGCAGCGAACATCATCGCCGGCCGCAGGCCGTGGTCGGTGAATGGCCGGGTCGAGTCGGAGTCGAAGTAGCCCACCGCGGCGGTCAGGCCACAGGCGCCGCCCGTAGTGTTGCAGTATTTCTTGTCGAAGCCGAGCGCGAAGGCGCTCGTGACGGACATGCAGTCCACGCGGTAGGGCCTCGTCCAGGTAAGCACCAGGGCCTGGATCTCGGGCCCGAGGGCGGCGTCGAGCTGCGCTTTGACGGTCGCGAAGGCCTCGGCCGAGAGGGTCTCGCCCGTGTCGAGCTCCAGCGTGATGACATGGTCCGGCGCGATACCGCGCTTCTCGCGGTAGTACGCGGCCACGGCCACGGACTGCTCGTCCTTCGAGTTGACGAGGACCGCCAGCTCCTCGGGCGCGATGGACGTTCGGGGCAGGCGCACCACCGGCGGGCCGGCCGGGGTCGAGCCCCCTTCGCCCCCGGCGCCGCCGGCGCCCGCGGCCCCGGCGGCTCCCGCGGCTCCCGCGGCTCCCGCAGTGCCGCCTGCCGCGTGGGGGCCTGCGGGCGTCTCATCCCCGCCGCCGCAGGCGCAAGCGAGGGCGGCGAGGCAGGCGGCCAGGCGGCCCCAGGCGGCCGAGGTCACTTCACCCACAGCGTCCAGCGCGAGCGCGCGTTGTAGGACTGGCTGCTGCAACAGGTGGTCGACTGGTTGAGGGTGGCCGCCAGCCCGCCGCCGCAGCTCCGGCACCAGGCGCTCGGCGGGTTGTTCACGTCCCCGTACTGCCGGTAGCTCGAGTAGGCCGAGGGGAAGTGCAGCTCGTTCCAGGCGTTGTAGGACCACGACCCGTCGCTGGCATAGTCGTAGGCGTGGATCCCATAGTGGCACACCTTGCTGCTGCAGCTCCCCCAGCCCAGGGTCGCCGCGCACGTGTAGGCCGTGGCCGTGGTGTTCGCGTTCGGGCCGATGAGCTTGGTGACGGTCACGCCGCCGGACGTGCCGTTGCAGGCGACCGACCAGCTCCCCGAGTTGGGCTTGGGCACGCGTACCGCCGAGTCGTAGCTCGAGATCGGGCAGCCGCTGCAGTTGTTGTTTTCCTTGTCGGCCCACACGAAGCTCGTGGCGTCGTTCCAGAACAGATCGATGTTGAACTGCCAGTTGGTGCCCCGCGCGTTGTCGAACGAGCCCTTGGCCGCGTTCAGATCGGGCTGGCCCGTGTTGTCCGAGTCAACTAGCCGGTTGAGGATGAGCGTCCAGCCGCCGCCGTCGGTGCTCATGTCGCAGTAGGTCTGGAAGGCGTCGGCCGGGTCGCCGCCGTTCGGATCGATGCTGTACAGGCCGCTGCCGACCGACTTGCCGGCGTCCAGGATGGCCTTGCAGCTCTTGTAGAGCGGGCTCGTGCACTTGCCGTCGGCGCAGCTCTGGCTGACGCCGCAGGCATTGCCGCAGCCGCCGCAGTTCTTCGGATCGATCTTGGTATCCACGCAGGCGTTGCCGCACTTGGTCGTGCCACCGAAGCACTGCAAGGCGCACTGGCCGGCAGCGCAGATCTGGCCCTGCGGGCAGGCGGTGCCGCAGCCGCCGCAGTTGGCCGGATCGTTCTGGGCGTCAATGCACTTGCTGCCACACTTGGTGGCCCCGCCCAGGCACTGCAGCGTGCAGATCCCGGCGGCGCAGACCTGCCCTTGCGGGCAGGCGTTGTTGCAGCTTCCGCAGTTGGCCGGATCGTTCTGCGTGTCGACGCACTTGCTGCCGCACTTGATCGAGCCTCCGGCGCACTGCAGGGAGCACTGACCGGCGGCGCAGACCTGTCCTTGCGGGCAGGCGTTGTTGCAGCTCCCGCAGTTGGCCGGGTCGTTCTGGGTGCTCACGCACGCGCCGGCGCACTTGGTCGTGCCACCGGAGCACTGCAGGGCGCACTGGCCGGCGGCGCAGACCTGCCCCTGCGGGCAGGCGTTGTTGCAGCCGCCGCAGTTGGCCGGATCGAGGGTC
>JACQWT010000570.1 GCA_016209145.1 Deltaproteobacteria bacterium
CGCCGCCGGCGCCGTGGCCGGATCCGCCCTGCCCCGCGCCGCCCGCGCCCTGGCCGGCGTCGCCCGCCCCGGTCAGGCCCTCGTTCCCCTGCCCCTCGTCGAGGTCGCTGGTCACGCCCGTGGCGCACCCGAGGCATGTCAACAGCAGCCACCCTGCAACGCGCGCCCCGAGACGAAGCAAGCTGTGCATGGCTCTCCCGGCAGGCCCCCCGCCCGCGCGGGGGGCTACCTCTCCTATTGTTGCAGCATTCCACGACATCGACAAGGAGACGGCGCAACGTATGCTACTCTCGGTAGCGGAGGCCATGATGTCAGAGCGAATCGCGTCCGGGTTGTGCGCCACGGCACTGGCTGCGGCAGGCTTGCTGCTGGCCGGCGCGGCGCGCAGCGATGTGCCGTCGACGATCACGCAGCAAGGCAGGCTGTTCGATGCCGGCACGGGCCAGCCCATCAAGGGCGAGCTGAAGGTGACGTTCGCGATCTACGAGAACCAGCTCACCCAGTCGCCGTTGTGGCTGGAGACGCACGACGTCGGCTTCGAGGAGGGCTACTTCAGCGTCGAGATCGGCTCCGTCCTCCCGTTTCAGGACAAGACCTTCGAGACGGCCCCCCGCTACCTTGGCATTGCCGTGGGCGACGATCCGGAGATGAGCCCCCGCGCCAGGATTGGCTCGGTGCCCTTCGCGCTCGTGGCCCGCGACGCCATCGGCAACATCACCCCGAGCTCGGTGACAATCCCCGACTACGGCCTCGTCATCAACAGCAACGGCAAGTGGGTCGGCGATCCGAGCGGCCTGCAAGGGCCGCCCGGGCCGGCAGGGCCCAAGGGCGACAAGGGAGATCCCGGTCCGGCGGGCGCTGCCGGTCCAAAGGGCGATACGGGGTCGCAGGGGGTCGCCGGACCACAAGGCCCCCAGGGGTTGACAGGGCCGCAAGGCTCCCAGGGGCTGACCGGGCCGCAAGGCCCGGCCGGGCCCATTGGTCCGCAAGGGATGACGGGGCCGCAAGGGCCCGCGGGACCGCAGGGAGCGCAGGGGCCGCAAGGGGCGGCCGGCCCCCAGGGAGTGCAAGGACCGAAGGGTGACACCGGAGCGACCGGACCGCAGGGACCGACCGGGGCGCAGGGGCCCAAAGGCGATACGGGAGCGACGGGCCCGCAGGGAGCGCAGGGGCCCAAGGGCGACACCGGCGCCTCGCCCTTCAGCCTGAACGGCAACGACGCCTACTACCTCGCCGGCAAGGTGGGCATCGGCACGCAGACGCCCTCGACCAATCTGCACGTCCTGGGCGGCTTCCGGCTGGCCGACGGGAGCCAGGCCCTGAACCGCGTGCTCGTCTCGGACGCGAACGGGCTGGCGAGCTGGAAGAACGGCATCGTCGTCACTTGCTCGACCAACCAGATCGCCCGCTTCGACGGCGCAAACTGGGTGTGCGCCGACGTGCCGGGCTCGGACTGCAAGGCGACCGAGTTCCTCACGTGGCAGAGCGGCAAGCTGGTGTGCAAGAGCGCCAGCGCCTGCCCCGCCGACATGGCCGACGCCGGGGGCTACTGCATCGACATCGACCAGACCGCGCCGGCCGACTGGCAGGCTCAGGCCGCCGCGTGCCAGCAGAAGGGCAAGCGCATGTGCTCGCTCGCCGAGTGGGCCGCCGCGTGCAACGTGCGCGTCGCGCTCGGGCTGAAGAACATGCTCGACGGCAACTTCGAGTACGTCGACGAGTACTGGGTGATGAACTACTACGCCAACGGCAACTACTACTCGTCGTACGTCTCGGCCGGGGCGGACTCCTGCGCTCGCGTCTACTACTCGGGCTGGGCCTGCTCCAACAGTAGCTGCTACGACACGACCAATCCGGGCGGCGCCTATCAGAGCCGTTGCTGCAAGTAGCGCCCCGCCTGCTGGGCGTCGCCGCGGCCCTGCCGGCGCTTGCCCTGAGCGCTTGCGGCGGCGACGACTCCGACGGTGCCGCGGCGCCAGCCGCCCTCCCGGGCTGGCACGTGCAGGGCGGCTGGCTGCGCGCGCCTGACGGCCGCGCGGCCATCCTGCGCGGCGTTAACGTGGCAAGCGCCCACAAGAGCGCGCCGTACTTCGGCTTCCACGGCCCGGAGGACTTCGCCCGCGTGCGCGCAGACTGGGGGATGAACGCGCTGCGCCTGCTCATCCTGTGGGCCGCCATCGAGCCCGAGCCGGGCGCCTGGGACCTGGGCTACCTCGCGCAGGTGCGCAAGCGCCTGGACTGGGCCGAGCAGGCCGGGCTCCGGGTCGTGCTCGACATGCACCAGGACCTCTACGGCGAGGGCTTTGGCGGCGACGGCGCGCCGCGCTGGAGCTGCGACGAAGCCCACTACGCGGCCTATGAGCCCATCGAGCCCTGGGTGCTCAACTACTTGAACGAGCACGTCATCGCCTGCTTCGACGGCTTCTGGCACGGGGCCGAGCTGCAAGGGCACTACGCCGCGGCCTGGCGGCAGGTTGCCCTCGCGCTCGGAGGTCATCCGGCGGTTGTGGGCTTCGACATCATGAACGAGCCCTACTGGGGCTCGACCGCCATGGGCAGCTTCGAGCAGGAGATCTTGCAGCCCTTCTACGAGCGCATCGTGGCCGAGGTGCGCGCCGTGGCGCCGGGCTGGATCGCCTTCGTCGAGCCGTCGTCGAGCCGCAACATCGGCCTGCCCACGGGCCTGACGCCGTTGTCCTTCGCGAACGCGGTCTATGCGCCCCACTCGTACGACGCCCAGGCCGAGCAGGGAGAGGGCTTCGACCCGGCGCGGCGCGGGGAGCTCGTGCACGAGATCGCGCTGCTGGGCGAGGAGGCGCGAAGCCTCGGCGCCGCCCTGTGGGTCGGCGAGTACGGCGGCTCGGGCGACGACCCCGAGATCGCCGCGTACATGGTTGCCGAGTACGACGGCGCCGCCGCCGCGAACGCCGGCTCCGCGTACTGGGCCTACGACCGCGACGACGGCTACGGGTTGCTCACTCCCGACGGCTCGGAGAAGCCCGCGCTGCTCGGCGCGCTCGTCCGCCCCTACCCCGAGCTCGTGGCCGGTAGCCCCATCCGGTTCGCCTACGACGAGCACAGCCGCGCCTTCTCGCTCGAGTACCGCGCCGATCGCGCCGCGAGCGCGCCTACCGTGATCGCCGTGCCCGAGCGTGCCTACCCCGATGGCTACAGCGTCGCGTGCGACGGCTGCGCCTTCGAGAAGCAGCCCGGCCAGCTTCTCCTGACGCGGCCCCCCGCGGGCGAGCCCGCCACCGTGCGCCTCGCGCCGTAGGCCAACCGGCCTCAATAGCCCGCCCCGGTGGGGCAGATCCTCGACCCTTGCCGCAAGGATCGGCGCATTGCCCCAGTCTCGGCCGCCCCGGTGGAGCAGAACCTCGACCCTTGCCGCAAGGATCGGTGCGCCGCGCCGCGCAACTGGAGCGGCCCTCGTGTCGATAGATCAGTATGGCTATTGCTCAGCATCTGATGTTGCGCTTGCGCGACGGCCGCGTCCTCACGCAGTCCGTGGCCGAGCGGCGAGTACTGGCGCGGGTCGTCTTGACGTGCTCGCGAGACCTGCCCCTGCGGGCGTTTCGCGCCGCCGACACCCACCTGCACTTGCTCCTGGCATGTGTGGCCAACCTCGCGAG